>JAGXRL010000079.1 GCA_018335915.1 Candidatus Latescibacterota bacterium | reverse complement strand
TTTATTAAATTAGCAACCAGAGACATCTGCGACCATTACGAGATTAGCAAAGGCGCTGTTGTCCTGCTTCAACAAATATATTTTTACCAATGCGGTGCTTTAAGAAAATGTATTGCGAGTAAAGATACATTAGCAAAATCAGCTAAACTATCAAGACGCCAAACCTATGACTTATTGAAAATCCTACAACGCAAAGGGCTCATTGTCAGAAAACGACGAGAAATCTTAGTCAGCACTTCATTCTTACGCTGGCTAACATGGCTTAAAGGACTTCATTCGGCTTGTCAATACTGGTCCGACCATTTCAGAGTTAAACTTCAATGGCTGTGGAAAAAATGTGGAAAAAGTATTATTCGACTGCATAAGAAACTATTTAACTGCACTTCAGCACCTCAAAAACCGCACCCTAACAATAGATTAAAATCTTCTTCAGATTTTAATAAGAACAATAGTGTCAGAAAACTATCGTTTTTGGACATTAAGAAACTAATCCTGCAGTTATCTGCAGAACAAATAAAGGAGTTATACCTTGAAAAACTATTACAAAATCAAGAACCACGGATTAAACAGAATAAAACAGAGTGAATTTAATACTAAAAAAAACTGAACAGCTTGTCATTCTGAACGAAGTGAAGAATCTCTCGCGAGAGACCCAGGATGTCGCGTTTGCTCCATCTACGCTTTGCGTCCGCATATGCTCAGGGTGACATAGTGGAACCACGGAATAATTTCTGGATTCCCGTTTGCACGGGAATGACAAACTTAGAACTCTGTGTCTCTGTGGTGAATTCTTTATTCAGCGTTGTTCAGTATTTAATTCTTTTTAATCCGTGGTTATTCTTTTGTCTTGCCCAGCTGCTCTTTGATTCTGTCCAGCAAGTTTAATGCCTGAAGCGGGGTGAGTTGTTCTAAATTGAGATTGCGGATTTCTTCAACCAAAGGATGCATAATCGGCTGGAATAATGATATCTGGAGTTGTTTGTCTTTACCCAGACTTTTTACGCTCAGCTCCTCCCCTCTTTCAAAATCCTCTAAAACTATTTTTGCCCGTTCAATTACTTCATGGGGTAAGCCGGCTAATTTAGCCACTGCAATGCCATAACTCTTGTCTGCCTTGCCAGGCACGAGTTTTCTTAAGAATATTATCGTGTCTTCTGATTCTTTTGCCAAAAAGTTATAATTTTTTACCCTTGGCAAATATTGAATTATATCGGTCAGTTCGTGATAATGCGTGGCAAATAAAGTCTTGGGTTTGATTGCCTGATTTTGATGCAGGTATTCAACTACTGCCCAGGCAATTGCCAAGCCGTCATAAGTCGCCGTTCCCCTGCCGATTTCGTCCAAGATAACCAGACTTTTCGGCGTCGCATTATTTAAAATATTGGCAGTCTCAGACATCTCAGCCAAAAAGGTCGAGACACCACGGGATAAATCATCAGACGCACCAATCCGGGTAAATATCTTGTCCACAACCCCGATTTTTGCGTGTTTAGCCGGCACAAATGAACCAATCTGTGCCATAATCACAATTAACGCAACCTGACGCAAATAGGTTGATTTACCAGCCATATTCGGACCCGTGATTAGTAATATCTGATTGTTTTCCAAATCTAAATTCGTATCATTGGGTATGAACGGCTCTAAAACAAGTTTTTCTATAACCGGATGCCGTCCGTCAATTATTTGGAGCAGGTCAGTCTCGTTGATTTCTGGTTTAATATAATTGTTATCAATCGCTATTTTGGCAAGACTTGCTAATACATCCAGTTCTGAGATAATCTGTGACACCGCAAGAATTCTCACTACATCCAGAGCAACTTTTTTTCGCAAATCGACAAAGAGTTCGTATTCGAGCGTTTTTATCCGCTCTTCGGCATTCAAGACTTTGTTCTCGTATTCTTTTAATTCAGGCGTGATATACCGTTCATTATTGACCAAAGTCTGCTTGCGGATATAATGCTTGGGCACCAGATGGAGATGTGATTTGGTGATTTCAATGTAATAACCAAATACTGAATTATAACTGACCCTGAGATTAGGAATCCCGGTTTTTTGCCGTTCTTGGGCTTGCAATTTGACAATATATTCTTTAGCATTTGAAGCGAGTGAGCGCAGTTCGTCCAGTTCTTTTAAATATCCGGTTTTTATAAGACCGCCTTCACTAATGGTTAATGGTTGTTCTTCATTCAGGGTCTTTTCAATTTCCTGGACAAGGGTTGTAAACTCTTCGAGTCTGGCAAGATTATGCTGAAGCAAAGCAGATTGGGTCTGGTTTAATTGTTCTCTGATTAAGGGTATTTTTTTGAGCCAGTTTTTCAGAGCAATAATGTCCCGTCCATTGCACCGCTCAACCGCAATGCGTGAAGCATTACGCTCTAAATCACCAATATCTGCAAAGATTTCCCTTAATTCTTTTAACAAATAACTTTTTGAAATCAGTTCTGAGACGCTATCCTGACGCTGTTTAATCTGACCAGTATTGAGCAAAGGTGCCAAAAGCCAGCGACGGATTAACCGTGCTCCAATCGGAGTTTTGGTCTGGTCTAAGACTGATAAGAGTGTGTATTGGGAAGAATTATCCCGAATCCGTTCGGTCAATTCCAGATTTTTGCGGGTCATCTTATCGATTAACAGATAATCTTTTTCCTGATAAGTCGAAATCCTGCGAAAATGGGGCAGGTTGTTTTTCTGGGTTTGTTCTAAGTAATAGTGTATGGCGCCAGCCGCCTGCACTGCCAGAACTTGGTCGTCAATACCAAAACCGTCCAGATTATGCACGGCAAAGTGTTGGGTCAGCTTTTCAAATGCATAGTCATACGAAAAATAGTATGGGTCTAATCGGGTCTGCGCCGCTGAACTGTCTTTGACAAACTGCTGCAGGTTTTCCCAGGTCTGGGGCAGAATAATTTCTTTAGGGTCGATTTTCTGAATTGTCTCGTTCAAGGAAGAAAGCGGAATCTGGGTAATATTAAACTCAGCCGTTGACAGGTCGGCAAATGCAATGCCGCACAATGATTGGTCTGGCACGACTGCTAAAAGATAACTGTTTTTGCGCGCTTCGAGTAAGGTCGGGCGCAGGACTGTGCCGGGCGTGATGACTTCAATAACATCCCGTTTAATGAGTTTGGCAATGCCCGGCTGTTCGAGTTGTTCGCAGACCGCAACTTTTAAACCGGCCTGAACCAAACGGGCAATATAGGTATCGATTGATTTGACCGGCACTCCGGCTAACGGCACCCGGGTCGATTTGCCATGACTGCGCGAAGTTAAAGTCAGTCCCAATACCTGGGCGCCGATTTTAGCATCGTCATAAAACATCTCGTAAAAATCACCCATCCGGAATAAAAGAATCGTATCTTGATATCGCTCTTTGACTTTGTGATATTGCTGTAATAAGGGTGTTAACCGCTCAAGCATGATTGGTTTTTGAGTTAATGAGTTAAGAGTTGTGAGTTATCGAAAGTCAAACTCACTTCTGCTTTAGTTGCTCACTCAAGGCTTCCATTACTTGCCGGGCTTTTTGACTGTCATTGTTCATAAGATAGAGTTTTGCCAGTTCGATCTGGGGCAGCACTTCCTTTTTCTTTTCAACCGGAATTTTATTTAAGATTCGGATTGCCGAGTTTAAGTCTTCTTTCTTTTCATTGATTTGAGCCATCACAACATACAAACCAGTATCATCAGGCGCTTTTTTCAATAGTTTCTCGTACAGGTTTACCACTTCGTCGTATTGGTTCAAATCATAATATGCCCTTTCGAGCTGTCTGCGCACCAGATAGTTCTTTTCGGGATAGTATTCGAGAAATTCGTTCCAGATTTTTATGGCAAGGTCAATCTCGCCTTGTTTATAATAATACTCGCCCAGGGCAATCAAGCCGTCAACCGATTTACGGTTATAAGTGAGCGCCTGTTTATAATGACTGATTGCTGAGTCAGGATTTTTAGCAAAAATCTGTTTGCCGAATTCGATATAGTATTGTGCCAGCCTGTTTTTGTCGGGTTGCACTTTCTCGATTTTCTTCAAGAGCGCTTCACAATCCTGCCAGCGTTCGGTCTTATAATAGAGCGAAAGCAGGGCTTCATAATTCTTAATGTTCTGTTTATCGATATTAAACAGTTCTTCGAACATGCTGATTGCTTTCTGATTGCGCCCGACTGCAAGGTAATAGTAACCCAGGTTCTGATAAACTTTCTTCTCTTCGTCCGGGGTCATATTATGCCGGACTGCCAGCCGCTCGTAGATTTTTGCCGACCGCTCCTGGTCGCCTGTTTGATAATACAAATCTGCCAGGCGCAGATAGGCATCTACATTATTCGAATCGGTTGCCACCGACTGTTTTAAGAGTTCGATTGCCTGTTCCAATTTCTGGTCAAGCATCGCGGCTAAACCTTCAGTATATGAGACGCTGACCGTGCGTTTCTTTTTGATATAATCGCGCACCACTGGAAATGCAGCCAGGATTGCAATCAAAACTAAAATTATGATAAGAATTGGCATTGTTTACTCCTTTCCTGAAGACATATCCAGGGGCATATTGCGCAAGGTTGTGAGTTCAGTTAAAAGCGCTTCGTTATCTTTTTTCTGGCGACGCAATTCACTGCGTAGTTTGATTTCGCTCACCAGCCAGAAAAACCCGGCGACAATCAGACCAAAAGCAAAAGCGTAAAGCATAATCGCCGCCATGGATAAACCATAATAAGTGCGGTAAAAGACTTTGATGTCACCGGTTGATGATGAGTTTTGTAACGCTAAAATAATCAATAGAATACCGACAATAAAAACAATTACTACTCGGACCGTGGTCATAAGACCTCCTCTTGTTTTATAGTTTCTAAAATCTTGCCGATTGGTGTCCAACCGACAATCTTGTCAATTTGACATAAATATGTTTGACCAGTTTTGACTGGTTCTTTGATAATGACAATCTTATTGGTTCTGGTGCGGGCATATGCCTGGGTGCCGTTTTTTGATTCGACTAACACTTGCATTTGCCTGCCTAACAGCTCGCTGCTTTTGCGCGCAGTAATCTGGTTCTGGGTTTGTATTAAATCAGTCAATCTCTGTCTGCGTGTTTGCTCCGGCACCTTATCGTTCAAATCCCGTGATTTGGTATATGGGCGCTCAGAATATCTGAACATATAGGCAAAATCGAACTGCAATTGTTTGATTACCCAAATTGTCTTTTGAAAATCTGCTTCAGTTTCTGATGGAAAGCCGACCAAAATATCAGTAGTAAAAGACAGCTCAGGAATAATTTTACGGGCAGTCTCGACTTTTTCAATATACTCGGCACAGGTATAACCGCGGTTCATAAGCTGTAAAATTCGGTCAGAACCAGACTGAATCGGCAGATGAATATGAGCACAGAATTTTTTAAGACTGGCAAAGGTCTGGATATGTCTTTGCGTCAAATCTTTGGGATGCGAGGTGATGAAACGCAGCCGGGTATAGCCGTCGAGTTTATCTACTGCCTTGATTAAATCGAGAAAATCCAAATTGTCTTGCCGCCATGCCAGCACATTCTGACCCACCAAAGTAATATCCTGGACACCGCTTTGAACTAGGATTTCTGCTTCTTTGATTATCTGGTCTAATGATTTTGACCGTTCCCGACCCCGCACATAAGGCACAATGCAATAAGTACAATAATTATTACAACCCCGCATAATCGAGATAAAACCGGTTGTCTTACTCTTATTTCTGGGCATTATTCCTTCATAATTTTCACAGGAAAAACTGGTCGCATTTTGCGGGATTTGTGTCTGTTGAAAAGTATTTATCAATTCGGGTAAAATCCGGTATTGGTCTGGTCCGGCAACGATATCAGCACCGTGTTCAGTGTTTAATTTGTCTTTGTAACTCTGCGCCATGCAACCGAGTATGCCGATAATCAAACCGGGTTTGTCTTTTTTCATGCCTTTGAAATAGTTGAATCTGCCCAATGCGCGCTGTTCGGCATGATTGCGCACCGAACAGGTTATGAGATAAATAATATCCGCATCAGTTTCCGATTCGGTCTGCTCAAAACCAGCCTGGTCCATGATTGCGCTGACTACCCCGGCTTCGTACAGATTCATCTGGCAACCGTAGGCTTTGATAAAGTATCTGTTTTTCATTATTGTTACTATTATTCTACTGTAATTATTGATTTATTCAAGGTCACAAAACAATTATTTGCCTGAATTTGACAATGGGGTCAAACGGTCATCACCGATTAAACGCAAAAGGTTGCGGGTCGAAACTATTTTTTTATCTTTGATAAAAACCCTTGGCACCCGGGGACTGATTTGACAGGTTATCTCATACGGAATCGTATTTGCCCAATTTGCCAAATCATAGACATTAATAATCTCGCCGTTTGCCGACCCTATTAAAGTAACAATATCACCGATTTTCACGCCGTGAATATCAGTCACATCAATCATTATCAAGTCCATGCAGATCGTGCCCACGATTTTTGCCCGTTTTGGTATTACCTGATTGTCATCGCCGACATTGATAATGACTTCACTGTTTTTCATGGCATAAGGAAATCCGTCGCCATAACCAGCCGTAATAACCGCAATCAATGAATCACGCTTGGTAAAATATTTGCGGTCATAACTGATACTCTGTCCCTGGGACAAAAAGCGCAAATTGACAATCCGGCTGCGTAAACTCATTACCGGATGCAAATCGCAATTACGGCATTCCTGAATCAAATTTTTCGGATATATGCCGTATACCGCAAGTCCGGGACGAATCATGTCAAAATCCGCATTCGGAAAATTAAGAAAACCGGCTGAGTTGGAGCAGTGTCTGATAAAATTCTTGATGCCGACCGTATTAAGTTTGTCAGATAAATTATTGAATTTGCCAATCTGCTGGCGGGTAAATTCGATATCATTATCCGCGGCTGGAAAATGGGTAAATATACCGTCGATAATAATTGACTTGTAAGAGGCAATCTGTTGAATCTGTTCTAAGGCTTTGTCATAATCGAGCCCGGTTCTGCCCATACCCGTATCGACTTCAATATGCACATGCATATTTGCGCCTTTCTTTTTCGTGCTCTCATATAATGACTGGGCAAAATCCATTTCACTGATAGTCGGGATTAAATCATATTCCCATAACGCATTAATTTCAAAATACGGAATCGGGCTCAAAACCAATATCGGCGTTTTAATACCGCCGTAACGCAGGGAAATTCCTTCTTCAACACCGGCCACACCAAGCATCGAGACCCGGTTTTGCAGTTCCAGGGCAATCTCTTTGGCGCCGTGTCCATAGGCATCGGCTTTGATAGCCAATAAAACCTTTTTGTTGCCAAGCGTCTGCTTAATCGTATTGAGATTATTATTAAGTGTGTCTAAGTCAATCTCAGCCCAGATTCTGCCTAAATCCATAAATTGATACTAAAATAAAATTAAATAAATGTCAACCCCGCACCTTTTGCCGAAAATATATGGAAGTCGAACTTCCATATATTTTATGTTAATGAATAAACTGCAGGATAACCATGATGCCAAATCCTAATAATATGGATACGAATTGCAAAATTGACCTTAAGGGCTTGGTATCATGCTGTAATTCGGGTATCAAATCTGATCCCGCAATATAGATAAATCCGCCGGCAGTAATCGGTAAAACATAGTAGGCATAATTCGCAGCATGTCTGCCGATAAGCAATGATGCTACCGCTCCAATAATTGCGAATAATGCGGATAAGAAATTATAGGTCAATGCTTTTTTTACGCTTAATTTACCATAGACCAGAATACCGAAATCACCAATCTCCTGCGGTATTTCGTGCAGAATCACCGCAATCGTCGTGGTGATGCCGATTGGAATGCTGACCAGATAACTGGCACCAATGACAATACCGTCAATAAAATTATGCACCGCGTCGCCAATCAGATTCATGGCAACCACCGGATGGGGATGTTCATCGCAGGAAACCATATGGCAATGCCGCCAGCGTAGAAATTTTTCCAAAGTAAAGAAAATAATAATGCCGACTAAAACAAAGACCGGCACTTTATAATCGAAACCAAAATGTTCGAATGATTCAGGAATCAAATGCAAAAAAGCACCGGCAAACAGACTGCCCACCGCAAAACTAACCAGAAAGAGCAATATTTTCTTTAACTTTTCAATGTTGAGGGCAAGGAAAAAAATACCGATTAAGGATATTAAACTGACAATTATAACACTGATTACAGTATAAAGCCAGACCTGCATAAATTTAGACGAAACGCTCAAACCGTTCTTTTTTAACTTTACAAATCGGACAGATTTCCGGCGCTGATTCCCTGGCACACAGATAACCGCATACTTTGCATCGCCAGACTGGCAATGGTAAAGTTGAAACTGTTTTATTTGTCGTGTTTGTTGTAACTTGTCCTGTTTGGTTACGACGTTCTGGAATCGAACCGGCTTTTGCTCTGCCTTCGGCAATGGCTTGTGATACGTATAAAGCACAATAGCAGGCGCCGTAATCGGTCAAATCAGCATCCCGGTAATCACACGGACAGATAATATCCAAATCGTTTTCTTTGCTGCCACTCGTAATCCGACACGGACAGGATTGATAGCCATACCGTTTTTCGTTGATTAATAGTCCTTTGATTAAATCTTTAGTGAAGTCAAAGTCGGAATTCAGATAATAACCGCCTGCTTCGGCATCTATTTTTATTTTATTATATAGTGCTTCGATTTCAGTTTCTGCGACATTAATCTGGTTCATTTTACTAATTCGTTTAACTTATCCTCATCAAAACCAGCAATACATTTATCATCATTAATGACAATGGTTGGAAAAGATACTCGTGGATTCCACTTTTTAATTTCAGCTACAACTTTATCTCTTTCTTCGTTATCCAATAAGTCAACATCAATACAATCAAATGCTATATTATTTTCTTTTAAAAATGCTTTTGTTTTTTTACACCAACCGCAAGTACTTAAAGCATAGATCATAATCTTGCCTTTATTTTTACCCTGAACATGATTAATTTTCATAGAAGTATTAATTAATTAAAACGGATACTTGAAAACTTTTTATCGAGTTTAAACAATTATCTGACATTGATAATTATTCTTTTTCAAGCATTATTAAATCAACCGGTTTTGGTCCTTTGACCGACAGAAAAGCAGCATGTTCATCACCGACATTAGCAAATGTATGAGGTATGTCCATTTTTCCTTCGACAACATCACCAGGAACGGCAATAATCTCTTTATTTCCAACTTTGAATTTGATTTTACCTTTCAGCACATAAAAAAGCTCGTCAGTGGTCGGGTGTTTATGTAAAGGAACTCGTTTGCCAACCGGTAAATTATAGATGAATGGTGCTAATGAAGCATAGTCACCGAAAAACGGATTAGTTTCGACATTAATACTATACGATAATTTTTGCCCGTAGTGCATATGAATGATGTCGGATTCGTCTTTCATTTCCACGAATTTTTCTTTGGGAGCACCGCAATTTGGGCACTTATCCGGCGGTTCTTCTCCAGTATGGATATAACCGCAAACTGTACATCGCCATTTTTTCATTTTATATCCTTTCGGTAATTACGCACCAATATGCATCAACGGAAAATCCATATTATATCCTTCGAACTTTTCGGCATTCTCTCGTTCAATTTCGATTAACCGGTAGTGTCCCATTTCCATCTTGGCGACATAGATCAGCATCTTTTCGATTTCAGGTTTATTATGATACTGCTCGGCAATACCCAGATAAAAATCATGGGCACTTTTTTCCGCATTCATCGCGTCCTGCAAAATATCGCTGATTGGAATACTTTCAGTTAAATTAATTTCTGGCAGCGGTACCGGACTCTTTTTGGGTAGAACTATCTGCTTATCTGGAAAATCCTGCTTGTATAACGCTTCAAAAAACTGATAATGTTTAAGTTCTTCATTGGAAAGAAAATTGAATCGGTCTTTTAACAGGAAGTTTTCAACCCGGTCAGCTAACTTGGCGTAGATATCTTTGCTGTCAGTCTCTGCTTTCAAGGCAGTTAAAATCAAATCTTCCAACTTGTATATTTTTAAGTCCATTAAGTCTCCTTTTTTTATTATGTATACTTAATTAGACTCAATATACAGATAGAAGATTCGCTTTTATTATGTTGTCTATTTTTTCAATTTCATCGTTTCACCGCAGCAGACAAACATCACATCTGTCCCTGGGCACTCACCGCGAGTTTTTACCGCGATTCCCATGCCGCATTGCGCGCAGAATAAATCATAACAGTGTTTTGCTTTGTTAGTCATTTTACTTTTCATATGGTGCTTCCCACCAAAACTGGAATTCTTATTAATTTAGTCTCTTTTTTCATATCTTTTTCCCCTATCTTCACAAAGTAAATTAACATATTTTTTCCATTTTGTCAAGTGTTTTTTTAAGAGGTTTGCATTTTTATAACTATGATATTCATAATGATATTCACGCTGGTAATTATGTGTGCAATTTTTCTGTTAAGGGTATGCTAAATTTTGAGTTTTTTGAGTCTTACTGAATTGGTCACGACATTGACTGAACTTACTGCCATTGCTGCTTCAGCAATGAGCGGATGCATAAGACCGAAGATTGCCAAAGGAATCGCAATCAAATTATAAAAGAAAGCCCAGAACAGGTTCTGTTTAATCTTTCGAAATGTTGCTTTAGATAGTTTTATTGCGGTCACGACTTCACTTAGATTTCCTTTAACTAAAGTTACATCTGCTGATTCAATTGCAATATCGGTACCGGTTCCTAGCGCAATACCGACATTTGCCTGTGTCAAAGCCGGCGCGTCATTGATACCATCGCCAACCATTGCAACAAGCGTATACGCCTGCTGAAGTTCGGTGATCGTTTTTTGTTTATCTTGAGGTAATACATTCGCAATAATTTTTTCGATTCCGACCTTCTTGCCGATTACTTGCGCAGTTTTTTGATTATCACCGGTCAACATAATCACATCGATGCCCATTACTCTGATATCTGATATTGATTTTGGTGCATCCAACTTAATCGAATCGGCAATGGCGATAATTCCTGCCAATTTATAGTCAACTGCGACAAGTATCACTGTTTTTGCATGTTCTTCCATTTCCGCTATTTTATCTGTGTTTGAACTAAAATCAATCTCGTTTTCTCGAAACAGCATTTTGTTGCCGATTATTATATTTATATTATCAACTTTACCACGAATTCCTTTTCCAGTTATAGCTTGAAAATCAGTTGGGTTTGTAATCGTTAAGCCTTTTTCCTGGACGGTCTTGATTATTGCATTTGCCAAAGGATGTTCTGAGCCACTCTCCAGACTCGCTGTATATGTTAATAATTTATCTTCAGATATATTACTAACCAGGAAAATATCAGTTACTTCAGGTTTTCCTTTAGTAATCGTGCCGGTCTTGTCAAAGACAACTGCCTTTACTTCTCTTAAGGTTTGAATTGCTTCGCCGGACCGGAATAAAATTCCGCGCTCAGCACCGATTCCAGAACCGACCATTAAAGCAGTTGGTGTTGCCAGTCCCAATGCGCATGGACAAGCAATAACTAAAACGGCAACTGCGGCGAATATTGCCAAAGAAATTGAAGATAAGTTTGGATTGACCCAGGGTAAAAAACTGTTTGCCCAAACTAAAATTCCTTTTAAAGATGGTGCTAAAAATAACCAGCCAAAAAATGTTGCTACTGCAATTATAACAATAATTGGCACAAAACGACTAGTAACTTTATCCGCAAATTCTTGAATCGGTATTTTTGAACCCTGACACTCTTCGACTAATTTAATTATCTGGGCTAAAAAAGTATCTTTGCCGACTTTGGTTGCTTTAATTTGTAATAAACCATTCTGGTTGATTGTTGCTCCGATAACCTTATCCCCTGTTTTCTTTTGAGCTGGTATCGGTTCTCCTGTAACCATTGACTCATCAATATTAGAGGTACCTGAAATAATTTCACCGTCGGTTGGTATTTTTTCACCAGGTCGAACCAGCATAACATCACCGACTTGTAAATTTTCAATCGGTATTACCTGTTTAGTTTTATTAACGATTATCGTAACTGATTTAGCGCCAAGTTGAATTAATCGTTTGATTGCCTGGGATGCCCTGCCTTTAGATGTTGCTTCAATATACCGGCCAGTCAGGTGAAATGCCATAATCATACCGGCAATACCCGCATAATTTTCAATCGGTATCTGAAATAACTTGACCAAGCCGGTCATTAAAGCAGCAAGGGTTCCAATACCAATCAAAACATCCATTGAAGCGGAGCCGTGCCGGATTGAATTGATTCCTGCTTTCAATGTATTAAATCCTGGTATTAAAACCGCTAAACCACCTAAACCAAGCATTATCATATCCATCTCATGTAGATGCACGCCCAGAATCATATGCAGAAACATCAGCACAATAATTGGTATCGTAAATATCCACACGAGTATCAACCTCGATTTTGCTTTTTGCCATGCCTGATTGGTCGGGTCGATTCCTGATGATGCATCTTTGCCGATTTCATAACCAACCTCTTGAATCCTTGCTTTTATCTCGTCCAGAGATGTGATTTTCTTATCATACTCGACAACTGCTTTTTCACTGGCAAAATTAATACTGACTTGCGCAACACCAGGTAAATTTGAAACTGCTTTTTCAATAGTTAAGACACAACTGGCACAGGTCATTCCCAGTATTGGAATACTAATAATTTCAGTTTTCCCGGTTTTCTTATCTGCCATTTGTTCGGGTTTTGAAAAATCTGGTTTGTTTAGAAATTTTTCCGGATTTGTTTTGAACTTTTCCAGGCAGGATAGATTACAAAAATGATAGGTTATACCTTTATATTCATACTGACCGGCTTGTTCTTGTTCAGTAATCTCCATATTACAAACCGGGTCTTTGAAGAACATATTAAATATTAAAAATCAAATATCAAAAATAAATCCTCTTATTTCAATTAAATTTAATCGTGATAAGGGGAAAATATAACTATCTTTTAATTTATTTATTTTCTCTGCGCCTCTGTGTCTCTGTGGTAATTATGCTTTCCAGAGTCCGTGGACATTACAGAATTCACGGGCAGAAATGTTTTCTGCTTGTATCTCGAATTCTGCTTCCGGTGCATCACCTGGTTTTAAGAACTTACGGCAATATTTACCATCGGCAATTATCTGAATCCATTCAATAAAATGCTTTTCTTCCATCGGATGCGGTACTGAACCGACTTTGACCTTGACGCCATGAGCAGTCTTCTCAATCACCGGTACATGTTTTTCTAATCCGACATCAGAATTCTTTTCCGGCAAGAGTTCCATCGGCTGACCGCAACAAACCAAAGTTCCAATGCCGGTATGAAGCACTTCAACAATATTACCGCAGATTTTGCACTTATAAACTTGAGAAATTACAGTCATATCTGCTCCTTATTATTTAACCGGAGTCATTACCTTGCCGCAGCAAATTATTTCACATTCTTTTCTGCAACCGCAAAAGTTTTCAGCAGTTACCAGCAAATCACAGATTTTACATCGGTACTGCTTCTTTTTTGTGCTGCTTGCTTTCTTGGTTTTCTTGGTTGTCATTTTAACTCCTTTGATACTATTTCTTTTTCGGTTTCATGACCTGACCGCAGCAGGCAATTGCACATTCTCCACAATCACAAGGATTCTTAATCGTAACTTCTAATCCACACAGATTGCAAACATAAGCTGAACCTTTTTTATATGTTTTTTTGGCTTGTTTTTTCGCTTTCATATTTTCACCTATTAAATTTCTTCTAATAAACCACTAAAGGTATCAAGATGTTCTTCTTCATCACCAAGGATTGATTTAAATAATTTCTTGGTGGTATGGTCTTCTTCTTTAGCAGCGAGCTTGATGATATCGCGGTATAATTTAATCGCACCTTCTTCGTCTTTCTTGTCGGCCATAAGCATCTCTTTGAGATTTTTACCGATAAAAATCGGCGACGGTTTTGTGGTTGGGGTTCCTCCGAAAAATGCCAGTCGTTCGGCAATGGCTTCGGCATGTTTCATTTCGGCAATACCGATTGCTTTGAGTTCATCTTTGACTGCAAAACCTTTGACACCTTTCCACATCACATGCTGCCACATATATTGTACTGCTACCTGCAATTCACGGGCAATTGCCTGGTTCATCATTTCCATCAATTGTTTACTTGCCATATTTGGCTCCTTTCTTTTCTTATCTGCTTGATTTAATTGTATCTAAGATTTTTTATTATGTCAATTAATATTTTATCAATCATTTTTATAATTATTAGACTATGCTATTTTAGTTTCGATGCTGTTTTATTCAAATTTCTTGCTTAATAATTTAACCGCCGGTATTAAAAATAGCAAGAAGAATCCAAAGAGAATCAGCATTTCATAAATAACCGTTGTATTTGAACCCGCTCCGAATGCATTACGCAGACCATTGACCGTATGAGTCAAAGGCAGGATATATGAGAAATATCTCAAGGCAGCGGGCATTGCTGATATCGGATAGACAACTCCGCTTAAGAATATCATCAGAAAACGGGGCAGATTGAGCAGGGTCTGAGCTTCAAATACTTCTTTAACCAAAACGCACAAGAGTGCACCTAATGATGCAAATACGAATAATGAAGGAATAATAATTAGAAACAGATGAAAATAATTTGGATAGATACCAAGCACCAGAGTCGAACCAACTGTAATCACGATTGTCATCATCAAACCAAATACGACTCCCCCTAAAATCTTTCCGATAAGCACGGCTGATAAATTGACCGGTGCTAATAATAATCTTTCTAAGGAGCCGAGCCTAAGTTCAAAATTGATAACCACTGCTTCAGCCGCAGTTGTGCTGAACAGAATCGTCATGGCAATGAGTCCGGGTATTAAATTAATAAATCCGCCCGGATGTCTTAGATAAAAAGCCAAGGTCCAGGCAATTGGAAAAACTATGCCCCAGCTGATTGATGGCGGTTTTAAATAATAAGTTTTGATATCTTTAAGCACGATATAATAAATCGCCCGTAAATTATCCCGCCACATCTTATTTCTTTCCCTTCTCAGTCCTCATTATGTTCGGGCTCAAGCCGGTAATCTTAATAAAAGCGTCCTCCAGACTCGGTTTGATGCTATTAATCGATTCGATTTCCAGACCATTGTCATGAGCAATAACACATAAATTATGATAAACCTTATTCGGCACGCCGCCATAAATTCTCAGTTTATTATTATCAATGGCAGTTATCTTATTTTCGGGCAAAGCGTCGGCAAATTGATTTATCAATGGTGTAACATTATTACTAAATACAACATCAATCACAGATTGGTCTTGATTGGCTGATTTTAATCGGGCTGGTGAGTCAGTCGCGATTATTTTACCTTTGACCAGAATCGCAACCCTATCGCATAATAAATCTGCTTCTTCTAAATAATGTGTGGTCAGAAAAATGGTCATACCCTGTTTATGCAGATTACTTATCAAGTTGCGCAAAGAACGAGCTGCCATCACATCCAATCCAACAGTCGGTTCGTCCAAGAACAGTATTTTTGGATTATGGATTAATGCTGCGGCAATGGTTAAAGACCGTTTCATACCGCGTGAATATGTACGAAAAAGACTGTGTTTGCGCTCATATAAATTGAACATTTCGAGCAATGCCTCTGCCCTATTTTTTCGCTCTGCTTTCGGCACGCCGTATAACTGTGCCATAAATATTAAATTATCCAAGCCGGACAATTCGTCATACAAATTGGAAATCTCAGGCACCACGCCAATATACTTTTTTATCCTGACCATTTCTGAACTGATGTCAAAACCTAAGATTGAAGCGCTACCTTGATTTGGTTTGGAAATACCGGTCAAAATTCTGATTGTGCTCGTCTTGCCCGCGCCGTTTGGTCCGAGAAAACCAAACACCTCGCCCTGTTTTATTTCAAAAGAGATATGGTCAACCGCAGTTATATCCTTAAAAACTTTTGTCAGTTGTGATACCTTAATAATCACATCATTCATTATAAACCATACCTGTGCATTTGTCTAACTGTGTTTGTGGCCGCATTCAAAATGAAGATTATTATCAAGTTCGTCTTGTAAATAACTATTCAATGCTGATTTTATATCTGACATCTTAGTAATAAAAACTTGAATTTTAGCCTGGATTAAATAATTATACATACTGACACCCATTCCTTGTGTAACTATTACATGGCAATCTTTCATCGCTTCCAGAACTGGTGAGTGCCAATTATGGTTATGTTGAGAATCCTTGATACCGCGGGCATGACCAGTAAAAGTATTTATGCGGTATTCCTGCTTTTTTATCTCTTTATCTTCAATATCAAATATTACAAATCCACGGGTTCTGCCAAAATGACCGGCAATCGTTTTTTCGTCATCTGATGCAAATGCTATCTTCATATCTTTTCTCCTTTTTAATATTCTTTAAAGATAAATTAACTGGTTTAGTTTCAATTCTTAATACTTTACCTTTAACTAATGCTTCGGCAATTTTTTTGTGGGCAGATTCAATAATCCGTCCAAAAGTCGGTCGTGAGATATTCATTGATTGTGCGGCTTGTTCCTGATACATACCATTCAAATCCGCCAGTCTGATTGCTTCCAGTTCATCCAGTGTCAGATTGACTTCCTGTAATTTACGCATCGGCATACCGCAGGGCTTGAAATAATTGAATCTGGGATTTATACGAACTCGGCGACAACAACAAGGTCTTGCCATATATTAATTATAAGCATATGCTCATAACTTGTCAAGATA
This sequence comes from Candidatus Latescibacterota bacterium, assembly GCA_018335915.1. Lineage (GTDB taxonomy): Bacteria > Hydrothermota > Tepidihabitantia > Tepidihabitantales > CAIPLT01 > JAGXRL01. The sequence continues at coordinate 1,185 of JAGXRL010000079.1, read as the reverse complement.
TAACTTTGTTATGCTGAATTTAATTCAGCATCTCTGTTTAATCGGTGTTTATTCGTGTATATTCGTGGTTGAATATTTATTATGATAAACAAATTTATCTAATTCAAACCTTACCGGTCTTTCTTTTTCATCCTGTACTTGTTTTTCAGATAATACTGGTTTGATTGTATCCGAGTGCTTGCCGACCATAATCAGAGTAATCACATTCATCTCATCTGGAATTTCGAGCACTTCTCTCACTTTTTTCGGACTATATCCGGCAATCGGATGACAGACCAGACCAAGCTCAGTTGCTCTGAGCATCATCAATCCAACTGCCATGCCGCAGCCGAAAAGATAATATTCTCTATCATGAATAATACAATCAAACTCTTTTTTCGAAAATACCGCAATCATCATTGAAGCGTCATATGCCCAGTCATTACCTTTAGATAGCGTTGTCTTCATCTTTTCGAGCATCTCTTTATCATACACAAAACAGAACCGCCAGGGCTGGTTATTAAAACACGACGGCGCCAAATGCGCTGACTTTGCCAAATCTTCGATTAACTCTTGCGTAATCTCAACCGGGTCTAATGACCGGTATGCTCTTCTCTTTTCTATTGCTTGTTTGACATCCATATTATCTCCTTAATATGTTATTTGACTTCAAAATACTAATTATGATTCAGTTCTTTCTCTGTGTCTCCGTGTCTCTGTGGTAAATGTTTTTCCACAATCTCTTTTATCTTTTCTAAACTCTCCCGCTTCAGTCCCCTATTCATCCATCGCTCGAAGATTTTATCTAAATCCAAGCCACGGATATTCACGGATGATTTTTCTTTCTTCTTATCAGCGTCCATCTGTGGCTGATGTTTCCTCTTCCAACTGTAATATTGTCTGGCAAAGGCTTTATAAAATTGATTCAATCCATATGGTTCGCCTGAATCACCTAAATATCTTGTAATATCTTTTTCAATCATATTCATAAATGCCTGATGTCTTGCATAACCGGTCGCCATCTTCTGTTTCTGAAATTCGGTTAAAGGTTTTATCTTCTGCTTATAAGCAAACTTAGTATCCATACTATGCAAATATTTAGCCACGGCTTTATCTGTCTTCTTATTTGAAAACACGGCTGGCACCTTTCCAACTATCTGCCAGTGTTTTTTACCAAAATAGATATTTGCCAATTTCTCAAAAAAA
>JAGXRL010000078.1 GCA_018335915.1 Candidatus Latescibacterota bacterium | reverse complement strand
CATTGGCGGCATATCAAAACGACCAATCCGATCGAGTCACCGTTTGCCTGGATTCGGGCGCGATTAAGAAAGACCAAGCGATTAAGGAGTGAGAAGAGCGCATTGGGATTAGTATTTCAATTAATGCTCAAATTAGAGAATGCCTGGATGCGTTTGAGCTATCCAGAACTGGTGACATCGATCATCTATCGACAGAAAACCCTTGATGGAACCGTAACAAAACAAAAACATGTATCCTAATACTAAAAAATTTCCACAAACATTGACAATATCTCATGAGCTTTCGAAAAAGCCAGTTATATGTCTCGTCTGACCGGCTGTCCGACCGCCAATCGTTTCGGCAACCCGATGATTTATTTAATGTTCTGTATAATCAGCAATCTTGTCTGCAATCGGACAGGTCATCATTATCAGTATCCCCCAGGTAATCGGTCGGATAACCCGCCGGACTGGCGAATCGTGACCTGACTGATAACCGAGAAGACTACTGGTTAGATAGGAAACCACGCTTCAATTATAAAACGGCACACATAACAAACGGGGCAGAAATTTTCTGCCCCGTGATTTATTGAATTAATTATGATGCTTATGATGTTGCGGTCATCTTTTTTCTTTCCGCACGTTTTTCAAAGGTTGTGTATAAGGTCGGGATGAATATCAAAGTTAGAAAAGCAGAAACAACCATACCGCCAATGACTGCCCGGCCTAATGGCGACCATATTTCAGATCCTTCCCCTAATTTCAATGCCAAGGGAAGAAGACCGAAAATAGTTGTAAAAGCAGTCATTAGAATCGGTCGCATCCGGACCCGACCTGCATAAGCAACTGCCTGTTCCAGTTGCATGTTCTGTTTGCGTCGTAACTGGTTGACATAATCAATATAGACAATGCCGTTATTAACAACAATGCCGACCAGAACCAGCACACCGATACCAGAAATTGCAGACAGGGTTGTTTTGGTTATTAGAAGCATCCAGACCACACCGATAATTGCCAATGGAATTGTAAAGAGAATGATAAACGGTTCGCGAAACGATTCAAACTGGGATGCCATAACCATAAAGACCAAGATTATGGCAATGAGCGCGGCAAAACCGATATCTTTGAATGACTGCTGCATCTCTTCAAATGAGCCGGTAAGTTTGATTTCAAAGTCGGGCGGCGGAATGACTTTGCCTATTTCCTGTCCAACCGCTTGAGCAACTTTGCCGGCCGACTGGCCAACTACATTTCCGGTGATGCTGATTATTCGTTCTGTGTTTTTATGATGGATTTGTAAGGGACTGGTACCACTTTTGGTGGTAACGACATTTTTTAAAAGTACCGGTCCGACCGGACTCGAAATAACCGTAGCCAGGATATTATTGATTTGATTACGCTGGTCTTCTCTTAAACGAATTAACACATCATATTCCTTACCCGCGAGCCGGTATCGAGTTGCGACATTACCTTCCATCTGGGTTCGTAAAGCACTCCCGATTTGAAAAGGCGTGAGACCAAATTGAGCAGCACGGACGCGGTCAATGACAAGTTGTACTTCTGGTGCGCCCTTTTCCCGGTTTGATTTCAAGTCAACGACACCGGGCACTTTATTGATAATGGATAGAAGTAAAGAGTTGAGCGAATCTGCAGTATTGATATCATGACCAACGATATCAACCTGAATCGGTGCGCCACCGCCAAACATCATACCCATACCACCAGTCCGGCTGGAACGAACAACCAGTCCGGGAATCTCATTTGCTTTGTTTCGGGCATCCTGTTCAATATCCTGAATTGTGATACCAGCATTTTTCTTCAAAAGAATATTTATCTCGGCAAAATTGGCACCAGACTGACCAAAGATTTCCTGATATATACTGGTTGCTTCGCCAACCTGAACAATAATTCCCTGCATCTGGTCTGACCATTTATCAATCAGATGGTTTTCTAGAATTGATGCTGCCTGATTGGTTTTTTCAAGGTTGGTGCCACGCGGCATTTCGACAACCAGTTCGGTAAAGCGCGACTGACTGTTGCTGGGGTATAAATTCAGTACCGAGAAATGGAATAACCGCCAAACTGATTATAAACAGGCCGAGGGTACTGAAGATTATTGTCTTGCGATGATTTAATGCCCAGCCGATTGTTCTGCAATATATCGCCTCCAGTTTTTTGTAGATCTGCTCAGAGAACGCCAGCAATCCTTTTTCCTTGGTGCCGGGCGGTGGTAATTTCAAGTATCGGCTTGCCAGCATTGGAATAATGGTTAGGGCTATGGCTAATGATGCGGTTAAAGCGAATATGATTGCCCAGGCGAGTTCTTTGAAAAACACTGCGATAAGTCCGCGCAAGAGTAATAATGGAAAGAAGACCGCAAGCGTGGTCAGAGTTGAAGCTGTAATTGCCATGGCGACTTCATTGGTGCCGATACTGGCTGACTCAAGCGGCGCTTCACCGCGTTCCCGGCGTCGGAAAATACTTTCAAATACAACCACGCCGTTATCGACTACCATACCGACCGCAATCGCAAGACCTGCCATTGAAAGAATATTAATAGTAAAACCAGCCACAAACATAAAAAAGAGCGCGAAAAATATGGAAATCGGTATTGCAAAAGCAACAAACAGAGTTGCCCGAAACCGACGCAGAAATAAGAAAAGAATTAAACTTGCTAAAATACCGCCTAAAATCAGGTTGGTTGTGACATTATTGACCGAGCGTTTAATCGAAGCCGAATTGTCCCAAAATACGTCAAAACTTACTGAAGGTGGTAAGGATTGTTCGATTTTACTCATCTCGGTTTTGACCGCATCCGCAACTTGAATCGTATTTGCGTCTGATCTGCGCTGTATCCACATAAACATGGCGCTTTTTTTATCCAAGCGCGAATAATTCTTGGTCTCTTCAGCTGACCATGAAACACTGGCAATCTGGCGTAACAGAATCGGGGTTGAACCTTTCGCTCCGATTACTGTGTTACGAATCTGGTCTAAATTAGCATACTGGCCAATTAAGCGGACAATATATTTCTGGTCTGGTGTGGTAACCGAACCGATTGGGAAATTGATGTTCTGGGCTTTGAGCGCCATCGCCACAGCATCCAGGGACACATTATACTGGGTTAATTCTCTTAAATCGACCGTAACCTGAACCTGTCGTTTAGCGCCGCCTGACATACCAACCGCGGCAATGCCATTAATTCGCTGCAACCGGGTTGAAATGTCGTCGGCAATTTCCCTGAGTTCAGTTTCCGGAATATCACCGGCTAAGGTTATATTGAGAATCGGCATCATCGAGACATCAAACTTAAACAAGAACGGTTTTTGCGCATCGGTTGGTAAAAATACTTCGGCTTGATTCAGTTTGTCACGGATATCTGCGGACGCGGCATCTAAATTCGTGCCCCACTCGAGTTGCATAGTAATCACAGAGACACCTTCAGCAGATCGGGAACTGATATCTTTTAAGTTCGGCACGGTGCCGAGGGTTTGTTCTAACAAGTCGGTTACTTCAGATTCAACTTCTAAGGGACCGGCACCCGGATAGATCGTGCCGACCACAACCATGGGCAGAGTGACATTGGGAAACAAGTCAACATTCATTCGGGAAATACCGATTGCACCAAAGATTATCAATGCCAGCGCCACCATCATGGTCGTGACTGGTCTTCTAATAGAAGTGTCAGATATTTTCATTTACTTAACCTCAATAACTGTTACTTTATCACCATCACTAACCCGTTCTTTACCGATTGTAATTACCCGTTCACCTGGAGAAAGTCCGAATTTAATTTCAGCCAGCTCATTGCCAACCAGTCCGACTGAAATTTGTCGGGCATGGGCGATATTTTCATCATCAACGACCAGTACTTTGGAAAATCCATCAGTAAATAGTGCGACCAGTGGTAAAGCGACGACATCTGTTTTCCGTTCTAATAAGAGATTGATACTGCAAGCCATACCAGGAATTAATCTTTTATCCGAATTCGGGATTGTTATTTCGACCGTTGCTGAACCAGACACCGGGTCGAGCACGGATGAGATACCCGTAACCTTACCTTCAAAATCACCATTAGGAATTGCGCTTACTGATATCATGGCAACTGCACCTCTTTTAACATACGATAGATCCAAATCACTTATCGGTGCTTTTACTTTGACATTTTCTGAAAAACTGGCAAGTAGTGCAACCGGCATGGTTGGTGCTGCAGTTTGTCCGATATCAACATAAATTTTCCCGACCGTACCGGCAATCGGTGCCAGCACTGGTCCTGGTTGATAATCCATACCCGGCATATCATTCAAGATATAAAGAATCGTATCGCCTTCATTGACTTTAGAACCTTCCGGATTAACGATTCGCACGACCTTACCCATAATTTTAGGAGTTACCATAACCTGTTGTTCACCATAAACCAAACCGAATAAATCAACACTACGGGATACGGTTTTCTGTTCGACGGTTATGACCGCAACTGTGTGGGCAATGCGTTTATCATCTTTTTTCTCGCGACCACCGCAATTTGTGGTCGATATAATTAAAAATAAACTGATAGATAAGATAAGTATTTTGCTAAATAAATGTTTCATGTCTAGTATCCTTTCTTTATACAAATAATCTCTGTGTTTGTATGACTTCTTACCATTTTTATTGACCGATTGCGTTTAATAATTTTGCCTTACTGATGATGCAGTTAGCAATCGAATTCAATTGCTCAAATTTCGCTTGAGTTAAGGCAAGCTGAGTGTCAATAAATTCAAGATTGGTGATTAAGCCATTCCGGTATTTTTCTTCAGCAAGGGTTAGTGCTTGTTCAGCAGTTTGCACATTTTCTGCCTGGTATGACAGTATCTCTTTTTCCTGTTCGAAGTTAAAATAATTACTCTGCACATCAAGTTTAACAGCGTCTTCCAGCATAGCAAGACCAAGTTTTACCTGGTTTAATTGCGCTTTGCTCTGTTTCATTTTATAAAAATTGGCACCACCCAAAGATAATGGCATTGACGCGCCGATTGTCGCGTTCCAGTTCGGACCCCAATCTGGTTGGGTCATACTTAGCGGTTTAGAATAAGAATAGTTAAATGCGGAAAATATACTGGGGAGATTAGCAGTGCGCTGGATTGCGAGTCCTTTTTGGGCAATACTGACGGTTCGGCGCATATTTTGTAGGTCAGGACGCTCTTGTAAAGCAATTGTGATCGCCTCATCTAAATCGATTTGATACGGGTCAAAGCTATACTCACCTTGCAAGCCGACCGGAGTTTCTGTATCAATACCGAGTACCATTTTCAAAGCACTGTAAGCAATGGTACGCGTGTTTTCGATGCGGATGAGCTGCGACCGGAAATTGCTTAATTGTACTTTTGCCCGCAACAAATCGAGCTGACCGACCATACCGCTCTGATATAATTTATCAATCTGATTGGTGTGCCGTTGCATCTGTGCGTATGATTCAGTCATGAGTTTAACGCCCTTGTCAGCAAGCATGGTCTGGTAAAATGACTGTGTAACCTGAAGTTTCAAATCTTCGAGCGCTTTCTGATAGCTCTCTTTTTCAATATCAAGAGAGAGACCAGCAATCTGATAAGCATTAACAAGTTTACCCCAGGTAAATAAGGTCTGCGTTACGCTCGCGCCCAAATAATAATTGTCTTTGTTCACGATATTGAGGGTTTCAGTAATGGTTGCGATTGTGGTCGGAATACTTTCCGTAAAGCCAATGATATTACCACTTAAATCATAAACCGGAAAGCTTATTTTGCCGGGAATCGATATAGTCATGGGAAAACCCTGTGCTTCAGCTAACCGAGTATAAGTACCTGACAAATTGACCGAGGGCAGAAAAGAAGCCCGGCTCATGTTTTTCCCGGCAGATTGTGCTTTGACTTTTTCCTGAGCAATCATTATTGATTTATTGTTATGCAAAGCCAAATCGACGGCATCATTTAAAGTCAAATATAATGTGTCGCTCGCAGATACGAGACTGGTTATAATTATGAATAAAATAAAAATATATTTCGGATGTTTTATCATCAAAACTCCTTGTCTGAATTTACACTATCAAAAAATCTAATCTTAGATTACACCGCAAACTATGACTATCATTGATTTTATTGGGTAATCTATGACCATAATAAAGTTACATGAAAGTAAATTATAACTTGTGAAAATGCGTTTGTCAATATTAATCAGACCCCGATTTTAACAAGACGATTTTTAAAATAAGGCATTCCAAAACTTCGTGGAATCACCGTGCCCGTCCCATGCCGTGTTTAATTACCCGACCCTCAACAATAAAGATAACATCTTCGCTGATATTGGTCGAAAGGTCGGCAATCCTTTCCAGATTATGGGCAATGCGGATTAAGTGCATGGCGCGTTCGATTGTTTTCGGGTCTGATGTCATATAAGTAATCAATTCCCGCATAACTTGTTCCATTAAGTTATCAACGATTGAATCCTGTTCGCAAACCCGATGCGCTAATTTAGCATCTTCATTGATAAATGCATCAATGCTTTCCTGAATCATCTTGATGACAGTCTCGCCCATTTTAGGAATATCAATCAAAGGTTTGACCTGTGGTCTTTCGATGAGGTACAAACCGCTTTCCGCAATATTGACCAGATGGTCACCAATCCGTTCCAAATCATTATTAATCTTGAGAATCATCAAAGCAATCCGCAAGTCTTTAGCTTTAGGTTCGTGCTGGGCAATAAAATTAGTGCCGCTCTCGTCAATCTCGACTTCCAGCACATTGGTTAATGGTTCTGATTTATCAATAATTTCCTGCAATAACGATTTATCTTTTTGTAATAGTCCGCGCATACTACGGTCGATCATACCTTCAATGATATTGGCATAATTAATCAGCGCTTTTTTCAAACCTGTCAATTTTGCATTCAATAATAACATTATATCTCCTTGTCTTTATAAATAATCATCCAAATTTTCCGGTCAAATAAGCTTCGGTTCGTTTATCCCTTGGTGTCGTCACCAGTTTTTCGGTAAGACCGAATTCAACCAGTTCGCCCAGATAAATAAATGCAATATAGTCTGATATTCTGGCAGCCTGGGCAATATTATGAGTAACTTGTATTATCGTAACATTGTTCTTAAGTTCAACCAGCAAATCCTCAATTTTTGTGGTTGATTGCGGGTCTAAGGCAGAAGTCGGCTCGTCTAATAAAATTATTTCTGGGTCAGTCGCCAAAGCGCGGGCAATACACAATCGTTGCTGCTGTCCGCCAGACAAGCTGAACGCATTATCATGTAAGCGGTCTTTAACTTCATCCCATAACCAGGCATCACGCAGACTTTTTTCAACCTTATGTTGCATCTGGTCTTTATTCATACCACCTTTAATCTTTAATCCGAATAAAACATTATCCAAAATCGATTTCGGGAACGGGTTTGGTTTTTGAAAAACCATCCCCACTTTCATTCTTAACTCATAGATATCCATTTTACCCGAATGTATATCAATACCGTCAATCAAAATAATACCCTGGAGCCGTGCCTCGGCAATCAAGTCGTTCATCCGGTTAAAACAGCGAATCAAAGTTGACTTTCCGCAGCCAGACGGACCGATAATCGCGGTCAGTTTTTTACAGGGAGTATTCATATTAATATTTTTTAAGATCTGTTTGTCGCCAAACCATAAATTCAGGTTTTGTACGCTGAGCAGATCACAAATATCGGCAGTGTCATACTTTGTTTTTTCTACCATTTTTTCCTCTTTCGCATTCTGTATCTAATAATGATTGCAATTAAATTTACACTTAAAACCAGCAAAAGCAGCACGACCGATGTACCGTAAGCAATCGGCACCTGCGCTTTTGGTGCGGTGCCTTCGGTCATCAGCGCATAGATATGATAAGGCAGTGCCATAACTTCATCCAGGACTGAACTGGGCAGTTTTCTGGTATAAAAAGTCGCCGCGGTAAATAGAATCGGCGCGGTTTCACCAGCTGCCCGGCCAACACTGATAATCGCTCCGGTTAAGATATTTGGCAAAGCAGTAGGCAGAACAACTTTGGTGATTGCCTGTCTTTTGGTCGCACCCAGAGCATAAGCCGCTTCCCGAAAACTGTCGGGTACGCTTTTGATTGCTTCTTCACTGGCATTGATAATTATCGGTAATATTAATATTGCCAGAGTTAATGAGCCGGATAATACAGATACGCCAAACTTAAACATATTAACAAAAACCGCTAAACCAAATAGTCCAAAAACAATTGATGGAACCCCAGCCAGGGTATTAACTGCGGTTCTAATAACATTAACAAAATGACCGGGTTTTGCGTATTCAGACAGAAAAATTGCGGCAAAAACACCCAATGGCAAGGCAAAAATAATTGTCAAAACCGTTAAATAGAGCGTTCCTAAAATTGCCGGGAAAATACCGCCAGCGGTCATGCCGTCTTTAGGCGCCTGCAGTAAAAATGAAAGTGATAACACTTTGCCACCTTTGGCAAATATCATTACCAAAAATATTACTAAAAATAAAAGACTGATTAAAATTGATAATTTGAGCAAAATTAACCAGACGCTTTGAGTGAGTTTGCGATTTATTTTTCTTGATCGCTTCATAAGTTTTGTGCCCGCATTACTTTTCGTTTGACTGATTCGGTAATTAAATTTGAGAAAAATGTTATCACAAACAATACAATCGCAATACCAAACAAAGCATAGTAATGTTCACTACCGACCACGGCTTCACCCATTTCTGCTGCAATTGCCGAAGTCATGGGTCGAACCGGGGAAAAAATCGATTTGGGAATGACCGCCGCACCGCCGGCAACCATTAAAACGAGCATGGTTTCGCCGATTGCCCGGCCAAAACCAAGACTGATACTCGCAAAAATACCCGATTTTGCGGCCGGTAAAACAACTTTGTAAATCGTTTCCCATTTATTTGCACCCAGAGCATACGATGCTTCGCGCAGTTCTTTAGGTATTGAAGAGATTGCATCTTCAGAAATACTGGAAATAATCGGTACGACCATTATTCCCAAAATTATCGACGTCGTAAAAGCATTGAGTCCGGTTGGCAGATTGAATAATCGCATTATAAAGGGTGCTAGAAATGCCATACCAAAAAGACCATAAATAACTGATGGAATCCCAGCCAGAAGCTCAACAAATGGTTTTAAAATCTCGCGGGTTTTAAATCCAGCGATTTCCGATAAGAAGATTGCAGAACCAACTCCAAGCGGTATCGCAACTATCAATGAGCCGACCGTCACGACAAACGAACCAGTAATAAGTGCAAGAATCCCAAAAGACGCTTCTTCGTGAGTTGGGTACCAGCCGCGGGTAAAAAGAAATTTCACGACTCCGAATATTCTAAAAATCGGATAACCTTCTTTGAAAATACTTAAGATAATACCGAACAGAAAAATAACTGAACACAATGCGCAAAAAAGCGCAATGTATTTAAAGAGCCCGTCTTTAAACTTCATATTCAATTTTACAAGGCGGGAAGAGAAGAACTCTCCCCGCACTTTTTTATATCCGGTTATTATTGTAGAGGCACGTAACCGGTTTCGCTAACCAGTTTTTGTCCACTTGCGGACAAGACGAAATCAATATATTCTTTGACCAGACCTTTTGGTGTGCCATTAGTTAACATATAAAGCGGTCGGGCAAGTTTATAAGTGCCGTCCTGAACCGTCTTATTACTGGGCACGACGCCTTCGACTTTTAATGCTTTTACGCCTTCCGACAGATAACCAAGTCCGATATAGCCAATTCCGCCCGGTGTTTCCTGGACTGTTGTCGCTACTGCTTTATTCGAAGCAAGCATCAGGGCATCTTCTTTGGTTTTGTCGCCGCCCAACACCTTTTCTTTGAACACTTCAAAAGTACCAGAAGCAACATCCCGAGATATAGCGACGATTTCCCGGTCCGGACCGCCGAGCGCTTTCCAGTTCGTGATTTTACCAGTATAGATATCTTTTATAGTCTTAATCGTAATTTCAGTCATCGGATTTTGCGGGTGAACCACTACTGCTAAACCATCTAAGGCAATTATATTATCAACGGCATTAACACCTTTCTGTTTGGCGGTCGCTAATTCTTTATCTTTTATTGCCCGTGAGGAAAGACCAATATCAACCGATTTTGCAATCAACGAAGCAATACCAACACCCGAGCCGCCACCGCGGACCGAGATGTTAATTTTCGGGTTGATATCCATAAACGCTTCAGCGCATTTCTGGGCAACCGGTAAAACCGTGGTTGAACCAGACATGGTAATCCTGTTTTTTGACGCAAACAGACTGGTTGAACTGACTAACAGTAAACCAGCAACTAAGATTTTCATAAATGTTTTCATTTTATCTCCTTTATTTTAATATCGTGGAACTGAATTTCCACTTTAATTGCAGACCAAGCTGGTCTTCTGGGCTTTTATCAGCAATGGTTGCTTCCTCTTTTACATAGGATTTTCTCTGCCAATTGAGCTGCAGAGTCAACACTGGTGAAGCGCTAGAACTGCGTAATATGTGATAATTCAAACCAGCAACTACAGTTGCATTCGCATAATTTTTCACGGCTGTATTCGGGTCCCAATAGTCATAGCGAAGAACTAAATCGCCATCAAAACCGGTCAATGATTTTAATGAAATTATTGGTGTGACAGAATAACCACTGCTCTTATAAGTATAAACATTATCTCGAATCGTATCTTCGAGTGTCGGGTCAGAATGCGTGATTTTGACTTGGGTTGTTGAATCGTATTGGTTAAACAGATATTCACCCCAGATTTCAACCGGACCGAATGCAAGTTTGGTTATGCCAGCATAGGCAGTTCTAGTGTCAAACACTTTTTTAAATGTTGATTCGGCACGAGTTGAGCTGGTAGTTTGTCGGATAAGACCGGTAAAGCCAGGTTTATCCATAAGTACTGAACCGCCAATTGTAATACCGGCAACCGGGGTCAATCTCAAATTGAATACGGATGCGAAATTCTTATTAACTTTGCTCTGGGTTTTGGTATAACCCTCGCCATTGTAAATACCCAGCGCATATTCGCCAAAACCTTTGGGTAAATAACCGCTTAATGCCGCGCCAAAATCGACCGATGCGACTACTTTTTCCTTATCCTCTAATGATTTTTCGATAACCGGATATTCCCAATCATAAACAATACCGAAATAGTTTTTGATTAAACCGACCTGAAAGTTGCTTTCTTTAATCGGTAGCAATTCAGCGAAATCAAGAAATCCGTATTTCACTTTGATACCGGCACCGTCATTATATTTATCGCTTGAGAAAAAATCGAGTGTGAATCGTCCTTTGATTTTATCGCTTAATTTCGGTTCTAAAGTGAAGTAACCGCGGTCAAAGGAAAACTGACTCGAGGTCGTTTTGCCACCCTTGCGATTGGCGACATAGCGATTCCAGATTTCACCGGCGACTTTGGTTTCGCCGGCTTGTAAAGCGACTGCCCAGGTTAAAAAGGTCAGGGCGATTTTTAAGATAGTTTTTTTGAGCATACGAGCTCCTTTCTTATATATATTTTTTACGATATGTTTTTCAAGCCAGAGTTTATTGCCAACAAATACAGACAGCGTGCTATTCAGATTGACTTGAGTGTCTTTATCTTGTTGACTGTCTTCTGGCTGATAATGAAAATATGGATTAATATTCATATTCTCACCTGTTCGATTCGCAAGCATAATCCTTGCCGATATCGATGTTTCGATTTGAAAAAGGAGGAAGGGAAAATGGTCCTTTTCCTTGCTTACGATTTTTGCGTTGTTTCCATGTCGATAATAATGTTGCGATTCCGATACTAATAAAGAATACGATAACGAGTAGGTTAGCAACAAAGGTCAAGTAAACGGTTACCTTAGTAAAGTTGAATGTGCGGTTAGTTGATCGGACCGTTATTGGATATTCGGCGGTAACGACGATTTCACTCATCATACCTTCGGCTTTTTCCAATTCATATCCATTATCGGAATACAGGCGCAATTCTGATATTTTACTCAATTGGTTTGATGCATAAACAGGAGCGGGTTGAGCAGATAACATTATTAACATCAAGATTATGGCACTATTACTAAACATTATTATCTCCTTCCTTTTAGTTTTCTTCACTAATAGATTTATTAATATAAATAATGATTTATAGATAAACTTCATCATTATCCATAAGACACACGGCGGTTTTATTGCTAATGCGTCTTTTATTAGTTTTTGCCTATTAATGTCTCCTTTCATGTTATATTGTGTTACCTCCGCGCCAATTTGATAAACTTAAGGCAGGCTCTATGACGTGGTGAATTTTATTGCTGTATGGCAAATTAGCGCGGAGATTAACACTTTTTACCCTATGAAGTGGCTTAAAATCCTTTCCCGTCGTCCACGTAAAACAAAACTCATTATTCATACGCTTAAATATAACCCCCACCAGTTAAGATAATATAAGCTAAATGTTAAGATTTGGTTAAGACTTTTTACTGGTTTTTAACAAGGATTAAGTTAATGTTTTGTTTCGAAACCAACGGTTAGACAATATCGGAAAGAATATATAAAGAGACCAGGAGTCCAAGAATAAAAAATCTCCTATTTTCCTGGTTTCCTTATAAAAGCATTCTTTCTTCGTGTCTTCGTGGTCAAAAATGAAATTAAATTGTAGTTTTATCCGAAGGTTTTTTCCAGCCAAATTTTAATCTGGTCGCGGATTTTGCGGAAACCATTTAACGCTTCTGCTTCACTGCCCGTGATTTTGGAAGGGTCAGAAAAACTCTGGTGCATGCGCTGTTTTCCACCCGGAAAAAACGGGCAGGTTTCATTAGCATTATCGCAAACTGTTACCACATAATCAATCTCCGTATCTAAAAATTCCTGCGCGCTTTTTGACCGATGATATGAGATGTCAATATCAATCTCTTGCATTACTTTAATCGCACAAGGACTTACTTGCGTTGGTTGTGTGCCGGCACTAAATGCTTCATATTTGTCACCATAGAGATGATTAAGTAATCCTTCAGCTATTTGCGACCGTGCTGAATTATGTGTGCAGATAAATAAAACCTTTTGTTTCATTTTCTTATGACCCGGGTAGAGTTATGATAAACTTGGTGCCTTTACCAGGTGCGTTTTCAACTGTAATTTCGCCATTATGACTTAAGACAATGTGTTTGACAATGGATAAACCTAAACCAGTACCGCCTAATTTACGAGAACGGGATTTATCAACCACATAAAACCGTTCAAAGATTCTTGATAAATGCTCTTCGGCAATCCCAATGCCGGTATCTTCAACTATGATGCGAGATTTATTGTCGATTTTATCAACTCCGATATTAATTTTGCCTTTTTCGATATTATATTTAATTGCATTGTCAATCAGATTGGTCAATGCTTGTTCGATAAGAAAGTTATCGCCTTGAATAATTCTACCCTCGTCAGCAATTGCGATAACCAGTTTTATTTTTTTTGCTTTAAGCTGGTGCGAGAAAATCTTTTTCAGATTATTAAGCATTACGGATAAATCAATCGGTTCAATCTGCAATTTTTCTTGTTTGCGTTCCAGCTCAGAAATGACAAGTAAATCCTGTACAATATTGATTAAGCGGTCGGCGTTGCGGCTAATGGTTTCGGCAAACTTCTGATATTTTTTGCCGACTTCTTCAGACAGGGTATCGGCAAATCCTTTGATGCTGGTTAAGGGCGTTTTCAACTCGTGCGAAACATTGGCAATAAAATCGGCTTTCACTTGTTCTAATTTTTTGGCTTCAGTAATATCATGTAAAACAATGATTGTTTTCATTCTCTGACCGTGATTTTCAATCAGTTTACCACTGGCGGTATATATATTATTGTTAATATCGATTTCCCGGTTACGACAAACAGTTTTCTCTTTAATATCTTTGACCAGCTCACTAAACTGAGAACTTTTTATCACCTGCCAGTAGTATCGTCCAATAATGTTGTTGGTTGCAGTAATAATATCTTTGAAACTGTCATTAGTCATTATGATTTGGTCGTTTTCATTCAATACAACCAAACCCTCTGCCATTGAGGCAAGGATTGACTTAATCTCTTCCCGTTCTGAATTTAATGCGGTAAATAAATCATTGAGTGATTCTGCCATTTTGTTCACTGCCTCGGTTAATCGCCCAACCTCATCTTTGCGTTTGACAATGATGTGAGTTTGGAACTCACCATTCTTTATTCGCTCCGCAGTGCGGGTTAACAAACGAATTGGCTTAGTTAGACTTCTTGATGTTATTATTGCTAACAATAATGCCAGGATGGTCAAGACTATTGCCGAATAGACAATTTTCTTATTAATTGCATCAAGGTTACTTTTTATCTGTGCCAGATAAGAACTGGTTCTTATTACGGCGACTACTTCGTTGTTATCAAGTACTGGCACTGCAATATATAACATTTCCTGGTTTGTGGTTTCGCTGTAGCGAATTTTTCTGCCGATACTTCCTTGTAGTGCCTGTATAAACTCAGTTCGGGTTGAATGGTCTTCCATTTGCTTTGTCTCGTGGTCTGATTCGCCGATTACAAAACCATCGCTTCGGATTACCGTGATACGTGTTGCAGTTTTTAAAGCAATCGCGGTTATCATTGAATCAACCTGCCCATATTTACCTTTGAGCAGTAAATCTTTTACATTGGCACTGACAATTTCGGCTTGTTTATGTAAACTTAGTTCGAGTGTGTTTAAATAACTCTTTCGATATTGCCGGGAAGCAATAATTGTTATAATCAAAGTTGTAAAGACAATAATTAAAGCAAAATAGATAAAATTCCTGAATAATAAATTAAGGCGCATATCTAATTATTCTTTCTCAAACTTATAGCCAATACCGCGCATCGATTCAATATAGTCACCGAATTTACCGAGTTTTTTGCGTAAGTTACGAATATGGACATCTACTGTCCGGTCAATTACAACCTTGTCAAAATCCCAGAGTTCATTTAAGAGCTGGTCGCGGTTAAATACCCAACCGGGACGGGAAACTAAAATTGATAAAAGTTTAAATTCAGTTGTGGTTAAATCAATTTTCTTTTTATTAATCACCACCTGATACTTTGACAAATCAATTTTCAAATCGCCAATCTCGATTATTTTTGCTGCCAGTTGTCTGGCTTCATTGCGACGCAAAACAGTTTTAACTCGAGCCACTAATTCTCTTGGACTAAATGGTTTAACAATATAATCATCAGCACCAAGTTCTAATCCAACCACTTTGTCGGTTTCAGTTCCTTTAGCAGTGAGCATAATAACTGGAATAGAACTGGTCTGTTCATCTTTCTTAAGAAGTTTAATAACTTCCAAACCATCAACCCCAGGTAACATTAAATCCAAGACAATCAAATCAGGTTTTGTCTTTTTAATATACTCCAATATACTTTCCCCATCATAAAATGGTTCAACTTTAAACCGTTCTTTTTCCAGGTGGTGCGTAATCAAATCGACAATATCTTGTTCATCGTCAACCACGGCAATCAGCTTGCTCATGTTTTATTATATACGAACACATCAAAATTTCAATGGGGTATCTTTCTTTTCAACTGATTCGATATCCAGTTGTAACTTGACTTTATTTGTTATTCAGATAGAATAAACCATGCGATTGACGGTCAGTGCCACCCGCATGGAACTTTTGCGCTTGCGCCGGCGTTTGATTGTTGCCCGACGCGGGCACAAGCTTTTAAAAGATAAACAAGAACAGCTCATGCGTAAAATCCTCGAATTAATCTCGATTATTAAAGGAGAGCGGCAGCGGTTAGCAGAAAAACTGAGTCTGGTCCAGCAGAACTTACGCTATGCTGAAGCCAGTTACGAGCCCGAAGATTATGTTCAGGCATTGGAAGTATCGGGTCGCACTCTGAATATTGATATCGGCGTGCATAACATTGTCAACATCAATGTGCCGATGATAAAAAACCTTGAGTTTTCCGGTTCTTTGCTCAATTATGATTTTATCACGACTTCGGCTGAGCTGGATACATCTTTGTTTGCTTTGGATGAACTTTTACCCGACCTGTTAAAAATGGCGATTAATGAAAAAACTTTGGAACTTTTAGCTGAAGAACTGGAGCGGACGCGCCGACGGGTCAATGCCCTGGAATATGTCTTGATACCGTCAGTCGAAGAGACGATTAAATACATTACGATGAAATTATCAGAAAATGAACGGTCAAGTTTGACCCGGCTTATGCGCTTAAAAGAAATCATCCGCAAAGAATGAAACTGCCGATGACAAACTTTATATTAAATCCGTCGTTACGATAAGATGAGAAAAAAACTATTTATCACTATTTCTGTCATTGTGCTCTTAATCACTCTGATTCCCTTGCCAAAAAGGATGCAACTGCAAACTCATCGCTGGGATAAAGCGATTCATTTTTCACTCTTCAGTATTCTCGGTTTTTTTGCCCAAGCCGTGCTTTCGATTTTTGCCCTGTTCTACGGCACGATTTTAGCAATTGTTACTGAGGTTTTACAAAAATTCATCCCGGGCCGGGTACCAGATGTTGTTGATTTTGGCTCGAATATTATGGGTTTGATAATCGGCACCAGTTTTTGGGAACTGGTGAAAAAAAGAGGATAGCCACTGATGAACACAGATAAAAAGAAAAATATTTATTTGACGCTCTATTCTTTATCCGTGGACATCCGTGGCAAGAAAACATTAAAATGATTCTATCTAACCCCAAAGGCACGCAGGATTTTTTACCTCCGTATGGCGACCAGAAAGCATTAGTCGAGAACGAGTTTCGTAAGGTTGTCTCATTATACGGATTTTCTGAAATCGTGAATCCAACTTTTGAGCATACTGAACTTTATCTCCGTTCAACTGGTCTCACGACTGATATTGTTACCAAGCAGATGTACACTTTTACTGATAAAGGTAACCGCGAACTGGCTTTACGACCAGAAGGAACACCGGGCGTAGTCAGAGCAGTTTTACAGAACAAACTGAAACTGCCAGTCCGCTTATTCTATATCGGTCCGATGTTCCGTTATGAGCGTCCGCAAAAAGGTCGGTACCGCGAATTTTTCCAGCTCGGAGTTGAGGTGATTGGCGAATCCGAACCAGAAACTGATGTTGAAATCATTGAGATGGGGATGAGATTCTTTAATCAGATCAATCTTTCAGATTTGATTGTCAAAGTCAATAGTGTCGGCTGTCCAATCTGCCGTCCTAAATTTCGCGTGCAGTTGCGATTATTTCTGGATAAAAACCTGGAACAGATCTGCGATGATTGTAAAATTCGAGTCGAACAAAATCCAATGCGGGTCTTTGACTGTAAAGTCGAAAAATGCAAGGAAATATACCATGATGCACCGAAAATATCTGACAATTTATGTTATGACTGCCAGAATCATTTTCAGGCCGTCTTAAAAGAACTGAACGAGCGTAAAATACCGTTCGAACTCGATAAAATGATGGTACGCGGGCTCGATTATTATACCCGCACCGCATTTGAATTTGTGCCAACCGGAAGTAGCGAACTCGGCTCGCAAGATAGCGTTGGCGGCGGTGGCAGATATGACAATCTGGTTGAAGATTTTGGCGGACCGAAAACTCCGGCAATCGGATTTGCCCTTGGCCTGGACCGGATTCTGATTTGCCTTGGCAATGCTTTGACGAGTCGGAAATTAGTCTATATCATTGCGCTGGATGCCCAAGCGCTAAAACAGGGGAGACAATTACTCGACACATTACGCAATGCCGAGATTCCGGCTTTAATCAATCCGCCCGATAAAAATCTGCGCGCGGCACTGGGTATTGCCGATAATCTGTCTTGTGAATATGTGATAATCATTGGCGCCAATGAAATGCAAAAGAAAGTTTATACGCTTAAAAATTTAACCCAGCGCAGCCAGCAAGAAATCCCGCAGGATAAGATTGTTGAAGTATTGAGCAAGAAATAATTCAATTATTTCATAATTACCAGCCGTTGATTTAACCTATTATAACCATTAGTAACATCTACAAAATATACACCTGGAGGTAATATATTACCAGTATCATCTTTACCATCCCAGTAAATAAATGATGAAGTGATATTATTAAATGTTTTTACCAGCCTGCCATCAACCCGATAGATTTTTATTTTATAAGCATATTGGGAAATTAGTATATCAAACCTGACCCGATTTTGGAATGGATTAGGACTGATTTTAATATCGGGTATTATTTTACTTAAAGCAGGTTTTTCTTCAATCCCAGGTCCATACGGCGGATATTGGATGGTAAGATAATCGCGGTCAGGATATTGTCTATCAGTATAACCCGAAGCATATACGCTTCCGTCATTGCCAATCGCCAAGGAATAAAACCAATCCCATCCATTGGTAGGTCCGTTGTATCTATCAATCCATAATAGATTTCCCAAAGAATCGTATTTAACAACTACTGCGTCATCATCCCATATGGGAGGATGATTTCCTATACTAAATCCACAAACATAGACACTCTTATCCGCATCAACTTTGACATCATAGGCGCAATCGTCACTACCAAATCCATCATAAAGCCGAACCCATTGTTCATCACCATCTGTCGTATATTTAATCGTAACAATATCAAAATAATATTTATAAGGTCCTGATTGTGTAGCGGCTCTTCCAGTTACATAAACATTTCCTTGATTATCAATCGCTAAACTTTGGCCTCTATCATCTCCGTGTCCTGGTCCGTCAAATGTTCTGCGCCATTGTTCTTGACCAAAAGTATTATATTTTGCGGTTACGATATTTGAGTTAGATTGCGCGACACTTTCACCAGTCACATATACTTCACCCCTAGGTGTAACATCAAGTTTTATTATAGACCCAGGCATACTATTATTAACACGCCATTGACGTTCGCCATTTTGATTGTACTTTATTATAGTATATCCTGTGCCAGCCACATAGATATTATTGAAGCTATCAAGACCAATACTAAATGTCCAGCTTGTAATTGAATCGATTGCAACCCATTGCTGAACTCCATTTGAGTCATATTTTATCGTGATAGAACGCATTGATTCGGGTGATACATAAGTATGACCAGTAACATAAACGTTTCCTTGTCGGTCAACAACAACATCGCTTCCCCAATCTTCGTATTGTGTTGCATATCTCGCTACCCACAACATCTCACCACTAGAACTATACTTTATCGTTCCAATATCCATATCAACCCACTGGTGGTCGTTAATATTGCCGGTTACATAACAATTGCC
The DNA here is from genome assembly GCA_018335915.1 of Candidatus Latescibacterota bacterium. GTDB lineage: Bacteria > Hydrothermota > Tepidihabitantia > Tepidihabitantales > CAIPLT01 > JAGXRL01. The sequence goes on along the minus strand of JAGXRL010000078.1, from coordinate 12,658 downwards.
AGTGCTATCTGTTGCTATCGAAAGTGCAACATCATCAACATTGTCATTACCATTGTATCGTCTAATCCATTGTTCGGTACCCGCGCTGTTGTATTTTATTGTACAATAATCAAAATTTGTATCAGAATTATTTATGCCCTTACTATACCCGGTAACGAAAATGTTGCCATTTCTATCAACAGTGTTCTTACTCGCTAAATCGTAATTATTTGCCGGTCCATTATATGTTCTAATCCAGGATTGAGAATAGGAATAACCTAAAGTAATTATTAAACATAAGATAAATTTCATAGTCATTATTAGGGAGAGCGAAGTGCTCTCCCTGTTTATGTTACCTTTTTTGGTCTTCTGGTGGCCACGAAGGCGGACTTGTTAAAGACAAAACTAAATCATCATGGTCATAGTAGTAATAGTAAGGGTAAGGCATTTGATCCGACCATTGCGAATATTTATTTTGACCGTCTATGTTTTTAAACGCATAATAAATATATGCCCGATAAGTCGCAGGTTCAATGAAATAACCTTGAGGATAATAATGAGTATCGACAAATCTACATTCATTATAATCGGGTGGATTTGTATATGGTGCGCCATATCCAGTGTATCCATAGGTATAATATTGTGGATTTACCCAATTTATATCATATCTATAACATCTCACTGAGCATGCGGAGGCCGGAGTACCGCCAACATAATCAGTAAACACCTTAAGATAATGACCAACTCGAACATCATCTGCTTTTATTGTGCTGAAAAAGAATATCGCAATAACAATAAAAGTAATTTGCGCTACTTGTTTAACTGACGTCTTTCTCACCTCCTTTCATTATAGATTTTCCCTTGATAAAGTCAAGGAAATTTTCCTTATCTTTATTCTTACCACAATGATTATAAAAACAGAATAATACTTTAGTGATTTGTATGGATTTATCCGAGAGAGAGAGAGAGAATTAACTCTACTCATATTTGCCTCTTTTTATCTTACATTAACATTATAAAATATATTTAAAATTTTGTCAAGAGTAAATCGCTATAACATCATATAACTGAGACTACTTAATTCAGCGCAGCCAGCAAGAAATCCCGCAGGATAAGATTGTCGAAGTATTGAGCAAGAAATAATTCACCATTTTTATTTTAAAAAGTCTACCTGCAGGTAGACAAAAATATTAGTTATAACTAATACTATTTTTGAGCGGAAATCTCAGATAATCAATTAATAACCAATAATTAACATCGAAAAAATCTCAACATAGGGGAGATACCCCTGGGTCAAACAGGAAAGCACGGGTTTGGTGACTGGGGATTTGGATCTGGAAGTCAGAAACAGAGTTAAATTTAGGATGAGATTGGCAATCAGGATACTAATCAGAATGACTGTATGTTAATAAGTCAGTCTAAGTATGAGTCTGGAAATGAGAACGGAACTCAGGAGGTGAGTCAGGTATGAGGTGAGGAAGATAGTCGGGATGGATATGAGAAAGGGATTGAGGTAACTCAAACCTCAAAATGAAAAGTTCAAAACTATATTTTCAAGCTTAAAGTTTTGCTTAGAAATTCCTTTCAGTGCCTTCAGTGTTTTTCAGTGTCAAAATCTCGCTGTGACTCTTTTTCTCTGTGGTATTCTTGATGTCTCTTTTTCCCCCTTTACAAACCCCTTTTTTTCATTATAATAACTATCCATGGTTAAAAGGACTAAATTTGTATTATTCTTTTTCAATCGGATAAAATTTAGTTTACCGATAAGTATCAATAATTAGAACAATATATAAAATACTATGAAGACACATATTAACACTAATATAATTGAGTTAAATCCAAATTTTATTCGTGTTTATTCGTGTCATTCGTGGTTAAACAATTTTGGGAGGAAGAATGAAAATTTTTATCGATTCGGCTGATGTCAAGGAAATCCGCGAACTTGCCAGCTGGGGCATCATTGATGGCGTCACTACGAATCCATCACTCGTTGCTAAGACTGGGCGGGAAATTACGGAGTGCGTAACTGAAATCTGCCAGATTGTGGATGGACCGATTTCGGTCGAGGTTATCAGCACTGATGCTGTGGGTATGGTTAAAGAAGCCGAAGAGTGGGCAAAAGTCAATCCGAAAAATATCACCATAAAAATCCCGATGTGCATCGAAGGTTTAAAAGCAGTAAAAATCCTGACTGAAAACGAGATTAAAACGAATGTCACTTTAATCTTCAGTCCGAATCAGGCGCTCTTGGCTGCCAAAGCCGGGGCAACTTTTATCAGTCCGTTTGTCGGTCGGCTCGATGATATCTCGCATTTTGGGATGGAGATTGTCAATGATGTCGTGCAGATTTATAACAACTACGGTTTTGCGACTGAAATCATTGTTGCCAGTGTGCGTAATCCTTTGCATGTGGTCGAGGCGGCAAGAATGGGTGCGCACATTTCAACTGTACCGTTCGGCGTTTTAAAACAGATGGTTGGTCACCCGCTTACAGATGCCGGTATCAAGAAATTCTTTGACGATTATCAGAAAATTCCGAAAAAATGAAAAGATTAACACGAATTGCACGAATCAGTCAAATGCCACGAATAAAAGATTTTATTATTTTTTATTCATGGGATTCGTTTATTAGTGTTATTCGTGGTAAAAACAAGGAGAACTAATGGCATTAATCGATTCAAAAACCAATAAGATCAGTAAAGATTATTCAGTTGAAGAACTGAAGCAATGGGCAACTCTGATGCGCGGTTATAATCTGATTTCATTGTGCGCGGCTGGTTCAGGTCATGGCGGCGGCACCATGTCGATGATGGATTTTACGGCGGCGTTGTATTTGAAAGTTGCCGACTTAGACCCGCAAAACCCATCCTGGGATGGTCGGGACCGGATTATCTGGTCAACCGGTCATAAAGCGCCAAATCTTTATCTGGGGTTAGGTGCAGCCGGATATTATGATATTGAAGAGGTTGTTAATTTAAGAAAGTTATATTCGCCTTTTCAAGGACATCCGCACTGGTTAAAACTGGATGGTGTCGAAGCATCGACCGGTTCATTAGGTCAGGGTCTCTCAATCGGCGTTGGTATTGCCAAAGCCGGTAAAATGGATAAGAAAGATTTCCGGGTTTATGTATTTAATGGCGACGGCGAATTGCAGGAAGGCCAGATTTGGGAAGCAGTGATGGAAGCTGGTTCCTGGGGACTGGATAATCTCTGCTCGATTGTTGATAAGAACCGTTTGCAGATTGACGGCTGGGTTAAAGATGTCATGGATATTGAACCTTTGAAAGAGAAGTTCGAAGCGTTCAAATGGAATGTGATTGAGTGTGATGGCCATGATATGTCGGATATTCTCAAAGCACTGGAAAAAGCCAAAGCATATAAAGGCAAGCCGAGCGTGATTATTGCTGATTGTGTCAAAGGCAAAGGTGTCAGTTTTATGGAAAATGTAGCCGGCTGGCATGGCAAAGCACCAAATAAAGACGAGATGATAAAAGGGTTAACTGAACTCGGTCTGATTGACAAACTCGATTATGAGCGTCTGCTCAAAAAAGCGGCTGATTATCAGAAACAGGTTGATGTCGAGCTGGATAAAAAAATACCCAAGTTTTCCATGGACTATTTCTGGAACCGGCAGGCAAATATGAAAGTTAAAATGGAGCCAACCCGTTTCGGATTTGGCAAGGCATTGAGCGAACGCGGTGATGACGAACGGATTGTCTGTATTGGCGCAGATATTTCCGGTTCGATTACAATCAGCCATTTTTATGAGAAACATCCGGAGCGAAAAGACCGCTGGATTTCAGCCGGCATTGCCGAACAATCAGCCACTTCAATGGCAGCCGGGCTGGCTAAAGAAGGCAAAATACCCGTGTTCGGAACTTATGGCGTGTTTGCTTCAGGACGCAATCTCGACCAGTTGCGTACCACGGTCTGTTACGGTAATTTCAATGTTTTAGTTGCTGGTGCTCATGGCGGTGTTTCGGTCGGACCTGATGGTGCGACTCATCAGACTTTGGAAGATTTGTTCCAGATTTGCGGTCTGCCTAATATGCATGTGTCAGTGCCAAGCGATGCTTTGGAAACCAAACGCGCAACCGAGCACCTGCTCTTTAATATCAAAGGAGCAAAATATATCCGATTTGCCCGCGAAGCAACCCCGATAATTACCAGTGAAAAGACTCCTTATGTCTGGGGTGTGTCGAACATTTATCGTTTTCGGGGTGAAAAAGAGAATTTTGCCGATGCCTTTGATGTCTATTTAGCGACTGATTATAAACCGGAAAAAGAAGACTTAACGATTATTGCCTGCGGACCTGAAGTGCCTGAAGCAATGCGTGCGGCTTGGATTTTAAAGCGTGATTTTAATATCGAAACCCGGGTTGTCAATATGCACACCTTAAAACCGCTTGATAAAAAGACGATTATTCAATGCGCCAAAGATACGAGCGTTATTATTACTGCAGAAGAACATCAGGTCGGTGCTCTGGGTAATCAGGTTGCCGGTGTGATTATGTCGGAAAAAGAATTATTCGGGAAAAATATAATGATTGGAATGGTCGGTGTTCAAGACCGTTTTGGCGAGTCGGGCGCGCCCTGGGAACTGATGTGGGAATTTGAAGTCTCGGGTGAACATATCGCCTACAAAGCCAAACAAGTATATGATATAGTTAAGAAAAAATAAGAGGTGACTAAATGCCAATAAAAAAAGCAAAAAGAATGAGCAAGCTTAAAGAATGTTCATTAGCCTGCGGACTGCCCAAATCGACCCGCATGGCAAGAATGGGCACGGAAACCGCATTTGATATGCTGGTCAAAGCCCGAAAATTAGAAGCCCAGGGCAAACATATTATTCATCTGGAAATCGGCGAACCGGATTTTGACACGCCGAAAAATATCCGGGAGGCAGCTAAAAAAGCACTGGACCAGGGATATACTCATTATGGTCCGGCGCAAGGCATGCCTGAATTAAGGCAGGTTATTGCCGAGAAAGCCGGGGCTTTCCGTAAAATGAAATTCGCACCAGAACAGGTTGTGGTAACACCGGGCGGTAAACCAATTATGTCATATGCGATTATGGCACTGGTCGATGACGGAGATGAAGTTATTTATGTCAATCCCGGTTATCCGATTTACGAGTCAATGATTAATTTTATGGGTGGTAAGCCGATTCCTTTGCCTTTGCTCGAAGAAAATGGTTTTATGCCTGATTTAGATTATTTGAAAAAGAAACTTTCGAAAAAGACCCGCATGCTCATTATCAATACTCCGCATAATCCGTGCGGGGTCGTTTTTAGCGCTAATTATCTAAAAGATATGGCAAAGATTGTTGAGCCGTATGAGAATCTTTGGGTTTTAACCGACGAGATTTATTCGCGGATTACCTATGGCGCCAAATTCGAGACGATTGCCAAATTTCCGGGTATGAAAGACCGCACGATTATTCTTGACGGTTACTCGAAAATATATGCGATGACCGGCTGGCGCGCCGGTTATGGTATTATGCATCCGGATTTGGCTCAGGAATTTTCCCGGGTGCAAACCAATATCAGCTCCCACACCACAACTTTTGTGCAACGCGCCTGCATTGAAGCGCTGGCTGGTTCACAAAAAGCACCGGATGACATGGTCAAAGAATTTCACCAGCGACGGGATGTGATTGTCGATGGACTCAATTCAATCAAAGGTTTCCGCTGTAAAAAACCGAACGGTGCTTTTTATGCGTATGTCAATGTGCGTAAGACCGGTTATGACTGCCGAGACTTGGCTGATAAATTACTGCACGAAGCCGGAGTTGCCTGTCTGTCCGGCACCTGTTTTGGTTCGTACGGCGAAGGTTATCTCCGTTTCTCGTACGCCAATTCGATTGCGAATATCAACGAAGCAATCAAGCGCATCAAGAAATTTATTGAAAAAAAATAATCATCCGCAATAAAAAAAGGGAGCCACTGATATGGCTCCCTTTTCATTAAGAATACCACGGAGACACCGAGACACAGAGAAAATCAAGAGAAAATCTTTGTGCCCTTTGTGCCTTTGTGACTCTGTGGTATATTTTTCATTTTCCCCGTTTTATTTAATAATTGTTAATTTCCGTATCTGGTTTGTTCTTTCGGTTTTCAGCCGGCAGAAATAAATTCCCTGGGCAACTTTATAACCGGTTTGATTTGTACCATCCCAGGTTAAATCATAGACACCGTGTTGTAATTGAGCATTAACCAAAGTCTTGACGATTCGGCCTGAGGCATCGTAGATTTTTAACAAAGTTCTGCTCGGTTCAGCAAGACTGAACGAGATACGCGCTAAGCCGTTCTTAACCGGATTCGGTTTTGGAGCAAAGAGCACGGTCGTGAGCTGGTTAGGTATGGGAGCGTCTTCGTTAAGAGCGGTCATAATTTTGGTGAAGCCGATACCGGTGATATCGTCAAGATACCAGCCGGCGCGTTGAACCGCAGCGTCACTGCCAAAGTGCCAGCGGATTAAGAACTGCTGCCCGGTTAATATCGGCAGATTGAATACGGCTTCGGTCCAGGTGTTCTGGACACCAGAATAACAGGATTCGTTGGCAATACCCGAAGTGGTCGTATAGCCCAGTCCGTTATAACCATTGACCGGTCTGATTAAATTCCAGGTCGCGCCATTATTGGCAGAGATTTTAAGATTGCCGCCGTCATAAGCCCGTCCCGGATAAGTGGAACTTAATTCCATATCATACCAGTGCCAAAATCGTAATTGCGGATTATCGATTGTCGCAATATACGGTTCGCTGGTCAATTTCCAGTTCGCGCTGTTGGCATAATTACCACCGAGCACGGTTGCCCAAACTCTAACACCTGAATAGGCGTTATTGGGTCCGGATGTCGGAACGCCCCATTGCCAGGCGCCGGTTAACGGGTCGGCAGTGAAATAACCGTTATTGTCTTCTAAGTCGAGCAGATATATTTCAATGGGAATGCTGAAATAGAAAGTATCGGTATAATATCCAGAAATGGCAATGAGTCGGAATTGCGCGAGCGTGCCCGGCGTGAGAGTGCTGTCAACGCTTATTATATAAGGGTCAGACGCATTATTAGCAGTATTATTGGGCGATATCGAATTAAAAGCACTGTTCGCATTGATTACAGTAACACCCGGTGTGGTCGTCGTTAAAACTGCGTTAATATTTGCTGCGGTTGCATTACCGGTATTGTGCAAAGTTGTGATTAAATTGACGGTTTCGCCGAGATTAATAATGCCATTGTTATTACCGCCGGGCGCAACATCGTTTACAATCGTGCTGATATGACTTAAAACGCATTGGGCAACGGTCAGCACGATATTTGACTGCCAGGTCGAATCCAGAGCATCTGTGCAAATAAGCTGTAAATTGATGCGTTGATTATTTGTGCAATTCGGTGCTACAGTAAAACCAAAACCGATATCGCCGGTATGGGCAGAATCATTGGCAGTAATGTTTCCAAACATCTTGACTGAATCAGAAATTGCCGCGCCAGTGCTTGCGAGACGCAATTTACCTTGGACATTTTGAGCCAGGGCATTACCCCAATTCTTAACCCAGGTGCGCATATTAATCACCTCGCCCGGATTAGGAATACCGTCACCATCGCCGTTAAGACTGTCGATTAAAGTTGAGCTGAGATAGGCAACATAAGCACCATTGGACTGGACCATTGCGCTGTCTTGATAAGGATAACAGTTTTGTGCGGTTATGGTGATATGCAGTCTGCCCGGTGTCATGGGTTGAACCTGCAGATTGACCAGACCGGCATTGTCTGTATAACCACGCACATATACTTCATCGTCTTTTTGAATCGAGACCAGAGCGTTTGCAACCGGATTGCCAAGACTTTTCGTGACCTGGACAGGAAAACTGCTCGGACCGAGCGGAACGACCACTGGATATTGGGCAATCATCGGTTGCGGTATTTCAGTCCACATCGGCATGGCTGGGTCACCAAATAAGTTGAGTTCGTAAATACACCAGCGCCAGACCGATTGGGATTGCCCATTAGCCGTGTACATTGATTTGCTTCGGGCATGAGCAACACCGATACGGAACGAATCCTGCCTGAGTAAAAAGTCATAGAATTTAACATCCATCCATTCGGACGGTCCTAAATTGGGCGGTTGTCCCCAGCCATAACGGGAGTTCTGAATCGTTGCCACAGCACCGCCATTGGGATTGTTCATCATTGCTTCAGCCAGGCATTCGGTCGAATAACCAAAATCACCGGAATTACAGGCAATCGAATTGAGAATATAGGGACGAGCGGCATTAGTTTGAGCATATGCATCACTGGTCAGGTAAATTGCCTGACTCGATTGGGTATAATAACCAACTTCACTGCCATGTGCTGACGGATGACAGAAATGAAACCCGACATTGAGCGATTCGCGCATCGGCGAAGTGCCGGACGGGTCAATCATATTCCGGTCGAGCCAGCCGGCTGGCGTGACATTGGCAATCGTTTCATTGACAACCCGTCCGTGATAATTATAACTCGAGAAAAGCATGACGGACGGTAATAAAATTTTCTTGAGATAATCTGTGGTCGGAGTCTTTTCGTAAAACAGAATTTTATTGACAAAGGTATTGGCTTCGGTTGCGTTGTCAATGGATGCCCGGCCGACATAAATATCCGGGTTCATATCAACTCCGTCACCAGGCACTTCGCCGAAAATATTATTGTTATTGGCATCCCAGGTGCCGTCTAAATCAGAAAAATAGAGGTCACAAGGAATATTGCCAGTATAACTGCCCGATATGACCCGGGCAATGCGCGGCGGTAATAAAGGCGTGTCGCCGCCCAGAACAGCAAAAATAAGACCCCGGGTCTGATAGTAATTGATAAGTCCGTTGCGAATCTTTTCCGGCACATCCCGTCCTGGATAAGTCGAGGTCAGGCTGTTGACCGTAACGATTTCTGCTTTCCAACCCTGTTTATTACGCCAGTCAACCAAGGGTTGAAAATTGGCAAGATAAGGTTCGGTTGTTATCAGGAGATAATTACACTCGGTATCAGTATGATGAATTTGCGGAGCAAATCTTGATAAATCTTCCGGGTTAATAACAAGGGTTCTGATTTCCTGTTCAAAAACTTGTTTCTGACGATCAGTCAGCTGCAGGGGTATAACTTTGCTTTCTTGATAACTTATTTTAACCGTGATGTTTTTATGGAGAATGAGTTTTTGTTCGGTCGGGACATATTGCAGGGGATAGACGAAAAATCCGGCTAAACGATAACCACTCTTGGTTGTGGTGCGGGTGTATTCAACTAATTTATCGGGATAAGCAGTATTTTGCGCATAGACAAACGGATCGGGAGTAACGAGAGGTTTTTCAGTCAAAGAGAACGGTTGGAATTCGGGAGTCGGCATAATGTTATACTGACCGTCTATCTCGACACCGAACGAGTTCTCAACCGTGATTGATGTTACTTCTGCTGAAGCAGGTACTAAAACATTATATACAGCCATTGGCAGACCGGGATTGCCAATCTCTTGAGTTTGTTCCAAACCAGCCAGATGGGGGATATAATATTGTTCAAACTTCTGAAAAGACAGGTCAGATTCAGAAAAGGTAAAGGTTCTGAAAATGGTGCCCGCATACGAAATTGCCGTAATAAGCAGAAGCATACAAATATATTTTTTCATGGGTTCCTCCCCAAAAAGTTTATTATAATTATAGTAAAAATATCAAAAAAATTGATGATGAAAAATTATATCTCCGCATTTTTTATAAGTCAAGATAAAAATGATGCCGATTATAATCCGTAGCACAAAACTCTTGACAATAGGAATGAAAAGTATTAGATTCTTATAGATACGCTTTAAGCGAGGTGTTTATGAAAACAATAAAGGTTGTTCTTGGGTTACTGTTGTATATCACCTTTATTTGGTCAAATCCAGTATTCGTATCGTTTATCAACGAGATTCAAACCTTACCTTTGTCCGAACAGCGGATTGAAATCCACAACACGCCGGCTTTTGGCGGTAGTACAGATTTGAGTGGTTATTGGATTAAAACCCGAGCTGGCATTGCAAACATCAATCCCGGGATTGTGCTTCAGTATAACGGGTTTGTAACAATTGATTCAACCAACACAACAGGTATTTTCTATATAAATCCGGATGCAGATACGGTAGAAATTTATACTAATTATGATTGGCTAATCCAATCCGTAATTTTTCCTGGCCAGCCAGTTGGCTGGAACAAAGCACCGGCACCGCCTTATGGAGGAAGTATTAGTCTTTATCGCAGTCCTTATTACAGTAATATGTACTGGGATAGAATAAATTGGTATATTGATTCGACGCCGACTTTTAATGCAACCAATGACAACTGGAGTTCGATTTCGGGTTCGGTGTATAATTTGCAAGGACAACCGATTGCCGGATTGTTTATCGAAGCCAAAGGTTTAGACGGCGTGATGTGCGGTTTGTCTGACAGCATCGGACATTTTCATATTCCCGGACTTGGGTTTGGCAAATACTGGTTAACGGTATGGACACATAATAATGTGCTGATTGGAAATTATCCGGATTCGGTTTATCTCGGTTATTCGGAACATATATCAATAACTATTTATCTGCCGTATGGCGGCATTGAACAAAACCCGAATGTAACGCTTGATAATAGTTCAGTATTAATACCAAATCCGTTCCGGCAAAATTCTCTGATATCTTTAGCATTGCCTTATGCAAACACCGTGTCGGTTCGCATATATGACAGTAAGGGCAGTTTGGTAACAAGACTTCTTGAGCAGAAGCTTGGTGCGGGTCGTCATCAAGTCGGTTTAAATAAACGCTTGATGCCCGGTGTCTATTTTCTCGATATCAAGACCGACCATGAGACGCTGACCAAGAAATTAATCTTAATCAATTAAAGCCGATTGAAAATATTCTTATTTTTGATAATGTTTATCTGGGGTAGTTGTACCAAACCTCAAGGTTATCCGGTTCGGTTTGTAAGCGAAGAAATCAGGATATCGATTGACAGACAAGAAGTGAGTGTTAATGCGGTTTACTATTTTCAGAATTTTTCCCGCGAATTAAAAACCGGTCTGATTTTTTATCCGTTTCCGATTGACCAGTATCATTATTATCCCGACTCAATTGTTATCGCAGGATATGATTTTACAAGAAATGACAGCGGAGTGAATTATGTGATGCGATTCAGACCCAATGCGCAAGAGACCGTGAAAGTTTTCTACGCTCAAAAACTCAAAGCCAATCAAACCCGGTATATTTTAACTACTACTCAAAGCTGGAAAAGTCCATTAAAACAAGCAAGATTTATCGTTGATATGCCGAGTGAGTTTTCAAAAGCAGTATTTTCGTATGAACCAGATAGTGTTCGATTGACTGAAAACCGAAGACGCTATTATATCAACGAGAAAAATTTTATGCCGGATAAAGACTTGATTGTAAACTGGTAAACTGCAATCTAAGTTTATTTACAAATCAGTTTTAAGAATTTTCCCGGTATAATTTATACCGTTAAAGTTTATCCGATAAAAATAGAGACCGTTCTGCACCGCTTCATTGCTGGAGCCGGTACCGTCCCAAATTACATAATGTGTTCCGACGGGTGAGTCTTTACTGGTCAGTGTTTTTACTTCTTTGCCCAATGCATCGTATATTTTTATCTGGATTTTTCCGGGCGCGTTAATTTCATAGTTAAATGTAACATACTGATGAAAAATTCAAAATTCAAAATTCAAAATTCTGGTTGTGCCCTCTGTGCCTTTGTGACTCTGTGGTATTTTTAATTGAACTTGCGGTTAAAACCGATAATACAATTGCTAATAAAATAGTCGTTATTTTCATAATTTACTCCTCTGCTTCTATTTTATTAGACTGATTTTTACTGAGGACGGTTTAACTGTTAGTGCAATAAATTATTCAAATGAATAGATGAGCGTTTCCTTTTTACGACCCATGATATTACACTGAGTCGTAACACTTATCTTGTCATCTTTTTTCAAATCGAACAGTTTATAGATTGCGACCTGTTGTGCGTTATCGATTTGAGCGGGAAAAGTCTGCTTGATTCTTTCTTTGCCGTTAACATCGACAATAATCGATGAGATATAATGATTGTTCGGCGTTTTAACCGGATGGGTAATATTAATAAAGAGAATCGTGCCGGTCGAATCAAAACTCATCTCAATGCTTTCTGCGGCATGACCAAACATAATCGTGCTTAAACTTAAAAACATAATTAAACCAAGTAACGCTTTCATATTTTACTCCTTAATTAAAAATAAGACAGGTAGATCATAACTCCCGCATGGATAGTTGCCAGAATGAAGGCAACCAGGGCAAGGGATTTATGCACGCTGACTTTGGTTTTGATAACTCTCAAACCGGTGAGGATGACCAATAAAAACCAGAGATATGTAAAAATTGCGAACGGAATCAATAGTTTTTGCCACATCATAACTCCTTTCTTTATTTACTGACCCGGTCTAAATAGTGCTGGGTTTGGACATCAATACGCACCATATCACCGCTATTGATAAACTGAGGAACCTGAATTTCAATGCCGTTTTCCAGTTCGGCCGGTTTCATTGCCGAACCGTGGTCAGATTTTACACCGGCACCGGTCGATGTTACTTTCAAATCCACGGTTTTTGGCAGGACGATATCAATCGGTTTGTCTTCCAGTAATTCAACCTTC
>JAGXRL010000077.1 GCA_018335915.1 Candidatus Latescibacterota bacterium | reverse complement strand
AAAAGTAGCAATCATTGCCATTGCTCCGACCAGCATCGCATAGCCGGCGAACGCATCATAACTCATTTTGCTCCGAATCAGTGTATAAATTGTAATTGCGGTTAAAGAACCGACTGTGGTATAAAAAGCGAGCAGTTCGGTATTCATCCTGTTGGCAAGGGTTTTGGAAAAATATGCCCATAGCCCCCAGAAAACCAAAGCAATCAACGAATATATCCGATAATCCATTTTTCTCTACTATATTTGATATTTAATATTTGATATTTAATATAATTAACTGGGGGACAGGGATTCGAACCCCGATAGGCAGATCCAGAGTCTGCAGTCCTGCCGTTAGACGATCCCCCAATAAAATACTATTTAGTCTAATTCGAATTTTCCGAGTTGTCAATTGAAATCTTGACTTTCTGATTTTATCGGTTAAAGTAAATTGTGCTGACAATTTTCCGCGCCCGAATCTGTAATTTCCCCAATCCTGAAAATGCGCAGGACTTTCCAGATGGTTTTCTCGCTGTATCAGACACTGGTAAAATATCTGATTATGGCAAATGGGATAAAAATAAACAAAAGCAATACCGACAAAAACAATGCAAGATTATCGATTATTCAAACTATGTCATTGTGCCCGCTTTTATCGATATGCACCTGCACCTGCCCCAATTCCATCTGCGCGGTCATTATGGCGTATCCTTACTCGACTGGCTCAAAGAGTATATTATCCCGGCGGAAAACACCTTAACCGTTCCGGAAAAAACCGAATCGTTTATTCGTACATTTTTTCAGGAAATGTGGCGCAGCGGCACAACCACGGCTTTGATTTTCTCGTCCAATTCGATGCACTTTACTGACCAGGCATTCAAAGTTGCCCGCAAAATCGGATTTCGCGCGATTATCGGCAAAGTCATGACCGATAATAAATTTTCTTCCATGAAAATGCCGGTTGAAAAAACCGAGAAATCAATCCGGGAAAGCATTGAACTTTATAATAAATGGCATGGCTGTGATGATCTGCTCTATTATGCTTTCAGCCCCCGGTTTGGTCCTGCCGCAACTGAAAAACTATTAAGACAGGTCGGTGACTTCGCTTATAAAAATAATGCCTATATCCATACTCATCTTGCTGAGACAACCGGCGAGATTGAACTGATTAGAAATTTATTCCCCAGGTATAAAACCTATACTGAATTTTATTATAAAAATAACATTTTAGGACCCAAGACCATTGTCGCCCATGCTATCTATCTTAAAGAGAGTGAATACAAATTATTAGCCAAGACTCACACCAAAGTTGCCCATTGCCCGTCCTCTAATTTTTTCCTGCACTCGGGGCTCGCTAATACTCAGAAAATGGAAGATTATGGTATCCAGATGGGACTGGGCAGCGATGTTGGCGCTGGTCCGTCATTTTCCCTATTCACAATTATGCGTGACGCCTATTATGTCCGTAATATCCCGCCGGCTCAAGCGTTCTATTATGCGACTTTAGGCGCTGCCAGGGCATTGGGCCTGGATGACCGAATCGGTAGTTTTAATAAAGGTAAAGATGCTGATTTTGTGGTAGTTAAATACCCTTACTGGTGCAATAAAGATGTCTCCCGCACCCGGCTCTTATCCCAGTTAATGTTTCGGGGTGACGACCACCTGACTATTGAAACATATACTCGAGGTAAAAAAGTTTACCAAAAAATTGGTTAAGTATCTGTGTAATCTATCCCTAATCAGTGTAATCAGATATAAAAAAAGTAACGGAAGGAACAGAGCGACGGCCAAATTAAAATTAAATTAATCGCCGTTTTACTCGTCCGTAGCCTTCCGTTCTTTTATATATTAGACTTTGGTTTTTTAAAAAGGTTGCATAAAACGATAAAAATAATTGATAATAGAATTGTCGCAATACCTATCATAAGCAGTACTGAAAAATATCTCTCTTTATAAAAAAATTCAACCTGATTATTGCCTGCTTTCACTACTGCACCGCGCAGAAAATAATTGACCGGTATTGAAGGGTTTATTTCGCCATTAATCTTAACATACCAGTTCGGATAATAGTTCTCGCTCAATACTAAAATTGCATCAGATTGGACTTCCGCTTCAAGTTTGATTCGGTTCAAAGCATAATCAATAATCTTAACTGAGCCGGCTGCGGCTGTTAAATCAATTATCGGACTAATCAAAATATCGTCTTCTAATATCACCCGCTGCTCATACGGAAAATCCTGTTGGTTCAATTTATCTAATATCTGTTCCCGGTCTTTGATTACTTCCCAGTCATAATACAAGCCGGCACGCGGCAAATATTTTTCTCTTTTTGCAATTGTGACCTGCCGTCGTAGTGAATCAAATACCGTGGCATATTTTACATTCATTAAAGTAAAGAATCGGTCCCGGTCTAATTTTTGCATTGCCGTCATATACCGCTCTAATGACAACGGATTATAACCATCCGTCGTTGAAAATTCCTGCACATAACCGATATTGCGCGGCAATATCAGACCTTCTTTAGCACGAATATTAACCCTGGCCAGTTCCTGCTTGTTTTCATTCTTGAAAAACTGCACGGCCCGATTCTCCTGCCAGTAGATTTCCGGATTGATATTACCCGAGTTATACTTAAAACCAAATATAAATAAATCGAAAAAAGCCAAACCGATAATGAGTAGTGAAAATAATGGTTTGGACATTTTATTGTTTAAATGTGCTCTTATGAAAAATACGCCAAGCAATACTGTGATTACTGAGATAAAAATATTTCTGGTCGCAATGCTTTTTGCGGCTGCCGCAATATTGTGAGGCAAGAAAAAGTATAAGATTATCATTATAATACCAAGAACAATGCCGGTAAGGGCAATTTTCCTTGCTTTCGGTTTCAAATGCAGGATATTGTCCAAACCAATTCCAGCCAGCCAGACCGCGCCAAAAATCGTCATGTTGAGAAATTTGGCTGGAGTGCGGATATCTTTAAAAAACGGCACGAACTTATATAAGAGAATATGTAACGGAAAAAACTTACCCAATCCGATAAATAATGGTATCAATATCAAAAGCATGGGCAGGACGGTTTGCTTGCGGCTTGATTTATAAAAAGCAAAGCCAGCCAGAATCAGCGGAATAACACCAAAATATGCCATCTGTTCCCAGTATTGATAATACTCATCCGGTCCAAAATAATTGGCAAGATTACCCTGGCTGGTTGAGCCAAAATAATTCGGAATCAGAAAAGTAATGAACCGTAACGGATGGAATGAACCCTTCACAATCTCGGCATATGGATATTCTGCCCGTAAAGTAGATTTAAACAATAAATAGGTGGGGATATACTGGCACGCAACAATCAGACCCATTATCAAAAAGATAACAATAAAACTTAATAATAAATGCCCGAACCTTTTCGGAGTAATAATCAGCTGATAAATAAAATAGAGAAAAACACCGGTAAGAATAATAACGATTGCCTGGGGATAACCAGCCAGCCCGGCAAAACCCAATAACAAACCGCATACAACAATTGAGACAAATGAACGAATGCCGCTATCTCTCAACCCTTTTTGCAGGAACAGGAATATGAACGGAATCAAAACAAAAGTCTGCACCTGCTGGGTATGGGTAATATGCACGATAAAATGGCCATTGAGCATATAGACCAGTCCGGTAAAAAATGCGGTCGTTTTACTTAAGCGGTTTTCCAGACTAAAATAGAACATGCCAATGCCTGCGATTAAAAGATGCAGTATCATAAAGAGCTCGACTGCATAACTCGACAACCATCGTCCTGAAACAAAGACGGTCAGAATTAAATTAAGCGGAAACAGAACGCCGGTCTGGACATCGGCAAAAAACGGCAAGCCGCCAAAAATATACGGATTCCAGTACGGAAAAATTCCGTCGGCTAAAGCCCTGGCTGCGAATAACCGGTACGGAAAGTTCTGCTCTAAAAAATCTTCCCAGAAAAAACCCCGTTTAAAGATAATTTCTAAAAAGAAAATAAATAACAGTACTGCTAAAAGTATAAGATATGTGCGTTTTTGCTCAAATATTCTCGCCAGTGTTTGTGAAGATTTCACTGGTTTTTGCGCTTGCCCTTTGCCTTTATGTTTTGCCATTGCTCAATAATATAACAGAAAAATTTTGTATGTCAATTTTATTCTTAATGCCCGCTATCCCCTATTTTGCAATAACAATTTTACTCAATTCAGCGTTATCATCAATTTTTATAAAATAAACTCCGCTCTTAAAGCCGTCAAGTGAAATTTGCCAATCCCTGATTCCTAATCCCCAAACCCTTTTCACTTCTTTTCCCGTCACATCAAATATTTTGACTTCTGTGCGGTCAGCGGTCTGCGGTAAACGGATAGTAAAATATGACTTTGCCGGATTGGGAAAGACACGAAAATTATCTCTTTGCAATCTAACATTTTCTGCATCTTGCTCAATTCCGGTCAATCCAGGCGAATACCAAACATCATTTTTGCGGCTGCCGTCATAACCCCCCATTACCCATATTTTATTATCAAACACGACCGAATTATGTTCGTATCGGGCTGACCAATCTGCCGTATCATCGGCACAAAACCAATCGACGCCGTTCAGTGAATACCAGACATCATTCTTGCGGCTGCCGTCATAAATAAGCCCGCCCAGCACCCAGATTCTATCATTAAATACAACTGAAGCATGAGTTCTTCGTGCAGTCCAGTCTGCATTCGCAGTCGCGCATGTCCAGTCCGCGCCATTTGTTGAATACCAGAGGTCATTTTTCAGAACCCCGTCACTACCCGCTATCACCCATATCTTGTTGTCAAAAACTACTGAGCTGTGCCAGTATCGCGCACTCCAGTTCGCACTGCTTGTTGCGCTGTTCCAGTTTATGCCATCGCTTGAATACCAGACTTCATTATTAAAAGCGCCCGTATATCCGGCCAGCACCCATATCTTATTGTCATACACGACTGAAGCGTGATATTCACGAGCCGACCAGGCGGCATTGGCGGTTGCTTGTATCCAGTTAACGCCATCTTGAGAATACCACACATCATTTTTACGGGCACCGTCATAACCGCCAATCACCCACAGTTTATTATCAAATATAACCGCACTGTGTCCGCGTCTTGCTGACCATTGTGCGGCAGCGGTCGCCTGAATCCAGCTATCACCATCAGTAGAATACCAGACATCATTTTTACGGCTCGCTTCCTGTCCGCCCAGCACCCATATCTTATTATCAAAAACTGTTGCTGCATATTTCTGCCTTGCTGACCATTGAGCAGAAGCGTTTGCTTGTATCCAAATCATTTGTGCGGATAGGAATAATGGGAAAAATAATCCGGTTAATATTGCTAATAATAAACTGTTTTGTTTCATCACAACTCCTTACTTTGTTACAATCAACTTTCTCATATCTTTACCGACTTAATTGTCGCATAATCATAATCATTTCCTGGTCCATTATATCTTCTCACCCAGGCAGTATCGACTTGCGCACACAGATAAGAAATAAAGACCAGACCGAACAAAACAAAAACTATTAACATCTTATTTTTTGTCATATATTCTCCGCTTTGTTATATACCTTAAATATAACATTAAATATATTACTGTCAAGTGATTTCGTCATTTTTATTTGGATTTTTTCTTAATCCTCTTTGCCGGATATTTTCCACTACCTGCCAGACTCCGCTTAAAGTCTTAAAACCTTTAACTTCTCTTTTGACCGGATTTTCATGTTTTCGGTCTTTCGTGCTTTCGTGGTTATCTTCTTGTTCTAATCTGTGTTCATCTGTGTTAATCTGTGGTTTAATTTCTTCGGTATTTAGAAAAGAAGAAAAAGAAATATCTTTATTATTATCTTTGTTTTTTATTGATATATTTGTATTATATTGTGCTGTTCGTCCAGTACGAACAGGGGCTGTTCTTGTAAGACGAACAGGTCTTGAAAAATGTGGATAACTTTGTGAGTGTGGCCGGCTTTTTATTCGGTCTATGTCTTTTTTACGGCAGAAACAGATATCAATCATTTTATCAGTAAAAGTATAATAAAGTGTATTGTCTGGTGCCTGTATCGTCTTAATCAATCCCAATCTTTCCAGCTTCTTGATTCTTACCGACACTGCCGACTTTGAATTAAGTTTTAAACACGGCATGCTTAACATCAAGTGATTATAATTTAACCAGATATATTCTTCGTTATTATAGATAATTCTTTTACTATGCTCATATATTACAAAATCCTTAAGATAATCAATAATCAGCCATTCCCGCCAGTCGGTTTTGTAAATAAGCCCGTATTCAGCCAGCGCTGATTGATTAACCGTTATCGTATATTTCATCTATATATATAGTCGTAATTATCACCCAAAAGGGGACATAAACTTTCAATTTCCCGTAACAATCTGTGTAATTTTTCTTTAATCCGTGTAATCTTCTCCATCTATAAGGCTAAGATGCTTAAAAAGGAGCAAAAGTGTAATTAATCGTATTCTTCTATTATTTTCCATCTATATATAGTAACGCTTGAGACACCCCAAAACTGACAAAAACTTTTGAACTTTTAATTCTCTCTCCGCTTCTCCTTTTCTCCCTGTCTTTGCCCGCTAAACAATTCCTCATTTCCTTTCCTGATTGCCGGCTATTTCTGCTCCCTGCTCAAAAATTCTCTTTTTCCCTGCCAGATATACCGGATGTAGAATCCAATAAAAACTTTGCCCTCTTTCTCCTTTCAAATTTCGACACTCGACTTATGATTTACTTACATCTGACCCCGACCCCCTAAGCCCTACCCCCTTGTTTGTGGTTTTTTGATATTAGTTATTGGTTTTTAGTATGATGGGTGAAAAAATCATTAAAAATTATGTATACATATAGGTTACATTTGCTTCGAACAAGACATCTGTGTAATCTGTTTGTTTTTAATCTGTGTAATCAATTTTTTATCAATACTCTTGACAAATTTTGATTTTTTTTGTATTTTATAGTAAATATGCGTAACGAATCATTTCATTATATGGAGGTGATTATATGAAAAAGCTTATATTAGTAACCCTGCTTGCATGTCTGGTCTTTGCTGGTTGTATGACCGTAAAAGTCGTGGCGCCACCAGGGCAGGACATCACATTGTTGACTGAAGCCGAAGCAACATCTTTCAAAATGACGAAACGGGCAATCTTTTTACTCTATGGTTTAATTCCGATTTCGAATAATACGACCGATGATATGCTTGCCAAATACAATTTAGAAAATGTCCGTGTTACAACTGAATTTGATATCATTGACTGGCTTATCAGCGGAGTTACCAGCGGTCTGGTTGTAACCAAATCAGTTACGATTGAAGGCAATGCTAAAAAATAAACTTGTGTATTAAAAATTAAGGGGGCAGTAATGCCCCCTTTTTTATTTAGTATCTTTTGTAACTTATCTTACTGCAAAAGTCGCGCTGACCGTAACCGTGATATCTTTTATTTTCGTTGCCGTGCTGTAAATACCGTAGTCGCTCACATCAGTTGAATTTGGCTCGGTAATCTGAAACACGCCCTGCCGCGCCTGCGTCATCTTGCCAAGTTTTGAATCAGCGCTTTTAGCAATCTCTTCGGCGCGGTTCTTCGCATCAACTGTTGCCTGTGCTAATAATTCTTTTTTCAAGTCAGCGATTTTAGAATAATTATATTCGATATAAGACGATTCGAGAATTATCCCCTTGTAATAAATAAAATCAGGATTGCGTGCCAGTTTTTCCAGCGCGTCTAAATTATTTGAAATAATAAACAAATTCTGCCGCACGCTGTAACCTGATATCACGCCATCGCGGTTATATTGCGGCTGATTTGATACGGGCTGAACTGTAATTTCATTCTCATTAATCCCGATTTTTTTAAGTTCGCTGGTAAGAAATTCCACATCCTGCTTAATTGCCTGATAACCACTCTTTATATCATTTAAACCAGACGGTCGGACAATGCTCAGAGACCATTTCAGAATATCAGATTCAAACCGTTTTGTCGCATAACCAGTAACGCGGATTGTATTCTGCGCTCTACGGCTCGAATAAAAGAAAATTCCGAGTATCAGTGCTGACAACAATAAACCAACACTCAATATAGTAATTTCTTTACTTCGCATAAAATCAAGTTCCTTTCTTTTTTATATTACTAACATATCCAATTATAGTGATTTGTCAAGTACAATTTTATAGAAAATATAAATACTTGACCTATTTCAAAATTAAGTTAATATTATTTTAGAGCCGGTGGCTCTTAGAAATTGACAAATGGAAAAGACAAATAAATTAAGAGACTTACTCGCCAAAATCGCAACTGATTATAAATCTGCGATAATTCAGCCATTTACCAAACACCCCATGGCAAGTTTAATCCGCGACCAATCCAGGCAAATCATCTCTCCCCTGCTTGATGATGAGAATTTAGTTGTTAAAGGTTCGCCTGGTAAAGGCTCCTGGGCAAGTGTTCCTTGGATTGCAATATTTAACAAACACGAAACCGAATCAGCTAAAGAAGGTATTTTTATTTTCTATCTTTTCTCCGAAGATATGCAGAAATTATATCTGGCAATGACTTTTGGTGTTATGAATCCGATAAAAACATCTGGTCGGAAAAAAGCTCTCTTGAAAATGAAAAGCCGAATCCTCGATACCCGCGACAGCGTTAATATCAGCGAATTTATTGCCGACGACAAGATTCAAATCGGTAAATCAAGGCTCGGACGCGCTTATGAAAAAGCCGTAATCTTTTATAAAGAATATAATACGGTTAGTTTACCAACAAATGAAATCATCGAAACTGACTTAAAAAAACTTATTGATTTCTATGACAACTATATCACTGAATCCAACCTCAGCACTTACTGGACTGATTTTAGCAAGACCAAGAAAACAACTGAAGCGAAGCGAACGCTCAAACAGCATTTTGTCTCAGAACAGAATCCTGCTTTATTAAAAGAAGCAAAAAAACTGGCCATGAAAAAATCAGGTGAGATACGATGTGAAATCTGCGGATTTTCGTTCTTTGAACATTACGGCAAAAAGGGTAAAGATTTTATCGAAACCCATTATCGTAAACCGATAACTAAAATTCAGGATAAGCCGCAATTGAAAGATATTGCCTTGGTCTGTTCTAATTGTCACCGGATGATTCATCTTAAATATCCTTCCCTGACTTGGGAAGAAATAAAAAGCATATACCACGAACCGTTATTTAAATAACCAATAATGATTCACCTGTTATTCGCTTTGACTCTCATATCCGCTCCCGATGTTACATATCAAGGATTATTAGGCGGATTTCTTCCTTACAATGCTTATCATTTTGTTGATTTGATTGAAGACGGTGATTTCAGTTATGCCCGCAACGATTTTGTGAGAGCTGAATCAACCTACCAGCAGGCATATAATTATGCTTTAAAAGTAAAAAATTATAAACTATTAACAGTATCTTTAATTTCCTTGGGCACGGCTTTGGGTAAACAGGAAAAAACTCAAGCCGCCCTTGAAAAATTTACGCAGGCGCTGAACAATAAAGATATTATTTTCAATGATAGTATCTTAAGCGTGCTCTATTATAATCTCGGTGTCGCGTATTACAAACATGACCAGTCTGATTCGGCAATTATTAATTATACCAATGCGATTGAATTGGATTCTAATTATATCAATGCCTATAAAAACCGCGCACTGGCTTATTATCAACAAACAGAGTATGCTAACGCGACTGAAAATTACAATCAGGTATTACAACTCAAATCCGATTATGCCGATGTAATGGTATTGATGGCAGAGGTTTATTTAGCAAAAAATGACCGCGTTAGTGCCAAACACTGGTATGAAAGAGCATTACAAAATAAAGAACTTCTTATTGATTTTACTGAAATGGAAATTAGAGAAAAAATTACAGCACTGTCAAAATTTCTTCACGAATAATCACAACCACCGTACTTTCGCACTCTTTAATCTACGGCCTTTCCAGACTGTTCGGTTGGCAATTGTCATAATCATTGAGCGTAATCCGATGAAAATTGAAACGGTAATCGTAATTGGATAAAACAAAAACTGATGCAATGGAAACTTAAATTTTACTGACATCAGCACCCATAAAAAGCAGGTTGCTGTCACCGAAATAACCGAATATAAAAATTCTGCATCAAAATTATTGTTTATCAAACCCAAACCAGTCCTTGCTAATGGCAAATAAGTGATAATTCCAATCCAGGTCCACACAAACAATGCGATTAAAATTTTATATCCAAACAATGCGAAAAAGTTTTTGGTAAAACCCTGCATTGCTTCGGTAAAACTGTGATACATCCGGGCTGAACTTAGATTAGAAGCGTCAAACATGCGCCACTTACCGCCTTTAGCTTTGACGAGTTTGGCTAATGCAACATCTTCAATCGCATTGTCTTTAACTGCTGCATGCCCGCCGATTTTTCGATACACTTCTTTTCGTAACAGCATAAATTTACCGTTTGCCGCGCATAATGCTTTTGACCGCTTTAAAATATATGCTGCAGCCAATGGTAAAATCGTAAAAATACTCCAGACTATAAATGGAATCGTAATCTTCTCACCCAGGGTTTTAACTTCATTCTTATGTATTGCTGATATCAAATCTGCCTGGCTCGACTGCATCGCGCTGATTGCGTGAGTCAGAGTTTTTTTATCAAAAATCGTATCCGCATCCGTAAAAAAAAGTAAATCGCCGCTTGCCGATTCGGATAATTGCTGGCACGCCCATGATTTGCCAACCCAGCCGTCTGGCAGTGGTTTACCCTGAATTATCCGCAATCGATTTGATTTAATGCCCTGTAATATTTGCAGCGTCTTATCTGTCGAGTTATCATCCAGAACAATAACTTCAAGATTTTGATAATTTTGATTTATCAGCGAATTGACGCATTCTCTAATTGATTTTTCTTCATTGCGTGCTGGAATCAACACCGAAACATTGGGCTTTGCTGGCACTTTGGTAAATTTTTCAATCCGCTTCATCAGTATCGCATTGCTTATCGCGATCACAACCTGTACCAGAATAAAAAGCATCAGCCGAAAAGCATTGATTTGAATTAAAAAGAATTGATTCATTTAACCTTGAGATGTAATTCAAGCCTATGTTTATATACAATAATTATCAGGTTCAGAAAAAATATTGATAAAAGCACCAAATTAAACTTGATAATTAAAAACATTAAAACACATAACATACCCAATATTGTATTCCAGGCATCATTTTTAATACGGATTATGATTTTAAATAATATCAATCCAAGACCAAATATTATCGGCACTTGCCAGAGCGTCAAACCAGCCCAGATACCAAAAGTTGTTGCAATTGCTTTCCCGCCCCGAAAGCCTAAAAACACTGGAAAGGCATGTCCTAAAACAGGTGCAATGGCAATCGCTACTAAGCGAAAATCTGTAATGCCGACAATCTGGGCAATAATAAAAACTGGCACCGCACCTTTGAGAAAATCGAGTAATATTGCCGGCACCCCGATTTTCCAGCCACCGGCTTTAAATGCATTAACTGCTCCAGGATTGCCATCTCCAAATTGGCTGATATCATTGCTATTCAGCCTGACCAGCCAGAGAGAAAACATCAAAGAACCGATAAGATAAAATAGTAATGCAAATAACAGTGTTGACAGTTACGCTTCCTTAGTTGTTGAAAAAATCGTCGGTCAGTCCATTATTAAACTTATAATTCGAGTACTGTTCTTCCATCCGGATAAACTTATGGGTAAAACTTATCAATACCTTTACATCCAGTTCCATATCGAGCTGAAATTTTACTGGTACCCAATATTTGTCAATTTTGGAATAATCAAGAACAATGTTAAAATTTTTTAATACAAACGGTAATCCGGTCGGCACAAACTGGTATTGGACGATATTCGTGTCGCTTTGTAATACATAAGCAAATCCCTGAATATTATCCTTACCTTTTTGTTTTGGCTCATATCCAATTTTCCAAACTGTTTTGCCGTTCCATGTTTCTTCTCCTTGAAATGAAAAATCATAATTATCCCGAAACGGTTTTGAGAAAGGCAGTTTTGTCTGCATATCGCCGCGGCTCTTTTTCATTTCTTTTCTCATCTCTTCCTCGGATAACAGTTTACCGTTGACCCACATCTCTGAATACTCGCTCTTTTGAAAATCAGCACCTTTGGTATAAATCCGTCGTTTGGAATTAATTGTCTTTACAACCTGGTCTTTATTGTTCTTTTCCATATAGAAAAATTCGCCATCAAAAATCGCATCTTGTATCTCCTGATTGGTCTTATCCTCATTTCGAAATACTCCGGCTAAAATACCATTAAGATTTTCCTGAGCGGTTCCAATATTAAAAAAAAGTATCAAGCTCAACAAAATAATATTTTTTGACATGTATGTATAATACCTAAATAAATTAAAATGTCTATAAATAATGATATTTTGATTCGAACAGGTTATAGATAATCACAATGGTCTGATATTGTAATCGATTTATTTCTTCTCGATTATATAACGATAAGCAGATAATGCTGCTTTGGCACCTTCACCGCAGGCAATAATGATCTGTTTGTCCGAGACATTGGTCACATCTCCGCAGGCAAAAACACCGCCCTCTGATGTTTCGCAATTACAAGCAACTATAATCTCGTTACGCTCATTAGTCTTAACCATGTCCCGCAAAAAACCGGTATTGGGAATCAATCCCGCCTCAACAAATATACCTTGTACACTTAATTCTTTAATCTCATCAGTTTTCGTATTCTTGATAACCAGACTCTCGACCCGGTCTTTCCCTTTAATTTCTATTGGTATATACCCGATTAACTGCTCAACATTTGCCTCCTGGTCAATCCGCTCGACTAAAATATGGTCAGCTTTGATCTTACTGCGCACGATTAAATAAACTTTGCGGGCAACCTTCTTTAAGTCAATCGCTGCCCAAATTGCAGAATTAGCGCCGCCAATTATCGCCGCGTCTTTTCCAGCATATAACGGTGCATCACAAGTTGCACAATAAGAAACACCCCGACCGGTCAGCTCTCTTTCTTTCGGAATGTCTAATATGCGGGGTTGCTTGCCACTGGCAATAATTACGGCCTGTCCTTTATAATTACCTTCATATTTAGTCTGTACCAAAAACAGGTGCTCGTCCTGCTCGACCGCAATCACTTCATCCGGCACTCTCACTGCAATTGGAAACGAATTGACTTGTTCGGTAAACTTCTGTGCCAGTTCCCTGCCCATAATATATTGGTAACCCATGTAATTTTCAATCTCTGATGTCCATAAAACCTGACCGCCAAAATCATTGGAAATTAACAAAACCGACATCTTTTTCCGTGCCAGATAAACACACGCCGTCATCCCGGCTGGCCCGCCGCCGATTACAATCACATCATAGATTGTATTTGCATCCGGTTCCAGACTCCGCTTTTTTACTTCCTGCGGTACATCAGTTAATTTAATATCGGTCATCTCGATTTCAATGTAATCTTTCTTTAATCTGCGTTGTCAAATTTTTATTTTAATCCCGTAATAAAACCGTTATCATCCAGGTCAATTGCCAGCGCATTCGGAACTTTTGGCAAGCCCGGCATCAGGTTAATATCACCGGCAATCGGCACCACATAACCAGCACCAGTAAATATCACAATCCGCGAAATCGTAATTTTAAAATTTTCCGGCGCGCCGTATAAATCCGAATTGTCTGATAAAGACATATTTGTTTTAGCAATGCAGATTGGCAGATTGTCATATTTCAGTTTAGCGATGCGCTTCAAGTCCCGCTGTGCCTGCGAAGTAAAAATCACATCTGATGCGCCGTATACTTCTTTGGCGACCTTATCAATCTTATCTTCTATACTGTCGGTCGTTTGATATACCGGCATATAAGGTGAACTCTTCTTGCCCGCAATACTATCCACAGTTTGGGCTAACTCAACGCTGCCGCTGCCGCCTTGTGCATAACCATTACAGGTTGCAAAAGCAACGCCCTGATAATCACAATAACCTTTAACCATCTTGATGTCTTTAGCTTTGTCATTCGTAAACAGGTTTAAGGTAACTACGGATGGGATATTCATCTTTCTTAGATTCTCAATATGCCGTCCCAAGTTTTCCAGACCACGCTTGAACTGAGCATCAGTCGCTTTGTCAAAATCTTTGGCACCACCGTGGAATTTTAAGGCGCGGGTCGTTGCAACAATCACGGCGCCATCGATTGGTAAATCGCCTTGTCGGGCAACCAAGTCAACAAACTTTTCCGCACCTAAATCTGAACCAAATCCTGCTTCAACAATCGAATATTCAGCTAATTTTAAAGCCATGCGCATGGAAACCAGGCTGGTCGTACCAAACGCAATATTAGCAAAACAGCCGGTGTGCACAAATGCCGGTGTGTTTTCAATTGTCTGCACCAGATTTGGTTTGATCGCATCGCGCAGTAAAACTGCCATGCTGCCACAGGCACCCAGCTGACCGGCAAAAACCGGATTTTTCTTTTCGTCGTATGCTAATAAAATTTGACAGAGCCGTGCTTTCAGTTCTTTTAAAGATGTTGATAAAGACAGAATCGCCATAATTTCAGACGCGGGTGTAATCGTAAAACCGTCTTCGCGTGCCGGTCCATTAATTTTACCGCCCAGACCGACCACGACATTTCTTAAACTCCGGTCATTCAAATCAACAGTTCGCTTAAATAAAATCTCCCGTTCGTCAATATTCAATTCATTGCCAAAATGGATATGATTATCTAAGAGTGACGCTAAAAGATTATGCGCGCTGGTTACCGCATGAAAATCACCGGTAAAATGGAGATTAATATCTTCCAAGGGTAAAACCAGACATTTACCGCCACCCGTGCCGCCGCCTTTCAGACCAAAAATCGGACCTAATGACGGCTGTCTTAAACAGGCAATAGAACTCTTGCCGATTTTATTAAGTGCCATGGAAAGACCGATTGAAACTGTAGTTTTACCTTCACCGAACGGAGTTGGTGTCATCGCGGTTACTAATATCAATTTGCCGTTTGGCTTCGACTTAATCTTATCAAAAAATTTAAGGGATATTTTTGCTTTATAATTTCCGCAGGGAATCAGAAAACTCGGGTCAATTGCTAACTTTTCTGCTATTTCATAAATTGGTTTTGGTTTTGTTGACCTGATTAATTTGTCACTCATTGTTTTCACTTCACTTTCTTTAGGAATAATCTTATATAAATTCTACTCTAAATAACCAAATAGTCAACCCCGCACCTATGTCTTAAATTGTTTATTTCTGCAAATAACAGATGACAACATTTACCTCTGATTAACTAAGAATCAAAAATAATCAGTATTACCAAAGAAATTGTTCTGCTGAAACCATTCTATCATAACCGTCTAAATATCAAAACATTCAGTATACAAGTACATACAAAATAACATAACTATTGACAGACATTTTAAATTCATTATAATTTATGCATGCTACAAATCTGTAATCGGATTAATTTGTATAGCGGAAAGGTGGAATGAGTATTTGTGCCAAGTATTGGTAAAGTAAAATGGTTCGATGGGAAAAAAGGGTTTGGTTTCATCGAATCCGAAGATGGCAGTGGCGATGTTTTTGTCCACTACGCTGATATCTCTGGTGATGGTTACAAAACCTTACATCAGGGTGACCGGGTTGAATTCGAATTGGAAAGTACACCCAAAGGAAAGAAAGCGATTAAAGTCAATAAAGTATAACAATCAACAAACGGTGCTGAGTTTATTATCTGTAAATCCAGCACCGTTATTTTTTATAAAACACAGTCCAGTCCCCCACCAATTCTTGAGATTGTGTGAATTAAACAAAAAATTTTGTTTTAACTAAACTGCGTATGAAAATAGGTGCGGGGTTGACAATCACTTATAATATAGTAATCTTAATATATGGTGCGAATTTATTTAAGCATTGGTTCAAATCGTGCCAGTCGTGAATATAATATTAGCCAGGCAATCAATCTGTTAGGTCAAGTAAATATCAATATCAATCGCATCTCTTCACTCTATCAAACCAATGCCCGTGAAAACATAAGAATTTTGGGGATGCTTTGCCCTCTCCGCATAAAACAGAATAAATATTTGAATTGTGTCGTTGAAGCCGATACCAATTATACACCACAAACATTACTTGGCAATATTCAGTCAATCGAAAAAACTTTGGGTCGCACCCGAATCACCGGACTAAAAAATCTACCCCGCACGATTGATATTGACATTTTATTTTATAATGGTAACATAATCCACCAGCATATGCTTGAAATACCGCATCCCCGGCTACATTTACGGGATTTTGTGCTGGTGCCGTTTTGTGAAATTGCGCCGGATTTTGTGCATCCAGTCTTTCGAAAAACGATGCGGCAATTGAGTGAAAATATCAGTAACAAAGGAGTGCGAGTTTGGCAAAGGCAAATCTTGAAAACGTCGGTTTAAACTACATTGCGATTGAAGGAATGATTGGTGTCGGCAAGACCGTGCTTGCCACTAAAATCACGGAAAAGTTACAAGCCCGTCTTGTTACTGAAGAAGTCGAAGAAAATCCGTTTCTGGTTAATTTTTATCAGGATATGCGTACTTATGCTTTGCCGACCCAGCTCTTTTTCTTGTTATCCCGTCACCGCCAGCAGCAACAGTTAACCCAGCAATCGTTATTTCAGGAAAAAATTATTTCTGATTATTCATTTGTCAAAGACCGTATCTTTGCTTATCTCAATCTGTCTGAACACGAACTCACTCTTTACGAAAAAATCTACGCATTCCTGGAAAAAGATGTTTTAAAACCCGATTTGATTGTCTATCTGCAGGCACCAATTGAAATCTTAATCGAACGTATCCGAAAACGGGGTCGCGCATATGAACAGGATATTGACCCCGAATATTTAAAAGTCCTGTCCGATGCTTATAACCGCTTCTTTCTCCATTATGATGCCACTCCCCTGTTAATCGTCAATACGACCAATTTAGATTATGTCAAAAATGAGCAGGACTTTATCCAGTTGTTTCAGGAAATCATTACAACCACATCAGGTCGCAAATTTTATTCACCCAAAGTAAAAAAATAAGCAGGCATTAATGGTCATAAAAATTACAATCCCCGGTCTTGTCAAAATGAAGAAGTCAGGGAAAAAAATCGTCTGTTTGACTGCCTATGATTATCTCACCGCGCAAATCTTTGACCGGGCAGAAATAGATTTAATCTTAGTCGGCGACTCGGCTGCTAATGTCATTTATGGCCATTCGACAACCTTACCGATTGGAATGTCTGAGATGTTATCTCATACGCAAGCAGTTTGCAATGCAGTCAAACGGGCATTGGTTGTTGCTGACATGCCGTTTATGTCTTATCAGCCATCGGTTGATGTGGCAATAAAAAATGCCGGCGATTTTTTAAAAGCCGGTGCCCAGGCCGTCAAACTCGAAGGCGGTACCGCGGTTCTGGAAATCGCCGAGAAACTAATAAAATTCGGGATTCCGGTTATGGGACATCTGGGCTTGACTCCGCAGTCAGTTCACGCATTTGGCGGTTACAAATTACAGGCAAAAACCAACAGTGCTCAAAAACAACTTATACAGGATGCGAAACAACTCGAAAACATCGGTTGTTTCTCGATTGTTCTGGAAAAAATTCCCAGTTCAATTGCTAAAACCGTAACTGACTCTTTAAAAATACCGACGATTGGCATTGGCGCTGGTCCGGCTTGCGATGGTCAGATTCTGGTCTGGCAGGATATGCTTGGCTTATCTGAGATAAAACTAAAATTTGTCAAACAATATGCAGATTTAAGAAAAATAATTACTGGGGGAGTAAAACAATATAAAAAAGAAGTTGAGCAAGGAACTTTTCCGCAAAAAAAACATAGTTTTGAAATTGATGAGTGCCCATAAATTTCTCTCGGTTCACAAACTATGCGTTAAATAACATGAAACTACAGATTACACAAATTTTAGATTATTTCTTTATGCCAGAATAATCAGTTAAATCCGTAGTTAAAAAATAAAGATTAAATGAAAATAATTAAAACACCACAAGCAATGCAGAAGATTGCTGACTCAATCCATCGGCAAGGCAAGACGATTGGTTTTGTGCCGACTATGGGTTATTTACACCAGGGTCATCTCGATTTAGTAAAAATTGCCCGCAGAAAATCTGACATTGTTGTGGTCAGCATCTTTGTCAATCCGACCCAGTTCGGACCCAAAGAAGACTTAAATAAATATCCCAGAGATTTTAATCGCGATGAAAAACTATTGGCAAAAGAAAAAGTTGATTATATATTTTATCCGACCGTAAAATCAATGTATCCGAAAAATTATGCAACCTCTATTGACCTGCCTAGTTTAACTAATGTCTTGTGCGGCAAATCCCGACCAGCACATTTCCAGGGCGTCGCAACAATTGTTGCTAAACTATTCAATATTGTCAAACCTGATTTAGCAGTATTTGGTCAGAAAGATGGACAGCAGGCAGTAATTATCAAGCAAATGGTTCAGGACTTAAACTTTCCGATTAAGATTATAGTCGCTCCGACTACCCGTGAAAAAGACGGACTCGCGATGAGTTCACGCAATATTTATCTTACACCTGAACAACGCGAGCAGGCAGTGGTCTTATATCATGCTTTGCAACACGCTAAAAAGATGATTAAAGATGGCGAAAAGAATATACATAAAATCATTGCCTTGATGGAAGAACTAATCGAGTCAATACCTGATGCCAAGATTGACTATATTCAAATCGTTGATGCAGATACGCTACAACCCATCCAACAAATCTCAGGTAAAATTCTTATTGCTTTAGCGGTCAAATTCGGGCATTGTCGATTGATTGACAATATGATTGTAAAAATCAGATAAAAATCCTACTTGGTTGATTAAGGAATCAGACTGAACAGGCACCCGACCGCAAGACCGACCACACTAATCACGCTTAAATAAATCAGCATTACTTTTATGCCAAACTTCTTACTCACCACTAAAATCGTTGCATAAGATGTAATCGGTCCGATTAGCAAGAGCACCATTCCGGCACCAGCCGGCATTCCTTGTTTAATCATTGCATGCACGAATGGCGGACTCGAAGTCGAGCAGAAATACATCACAATCCCGAAAATCAAGGCAAATACATAGGAAAATCCACCGGACAAAAACTGCCTGATAAAAACACCGATCGGCGTAAAAGTTGAAACGATTGCGGCAAGTAATATGCCGACCAATGTTAAAAGACCGATTTCTTTGGGCATATCAATAAACGCAAATTTCAGGATTGATTTAATCCGATTGCCAGTTCCAGAATGGCACCCACATTTATCTTCTGATTGTCTGCAATGCGGACAATTCTCTTCGGCTGGTTCTGATTTTGGTTTATAAATAATCAGGTTGCCAATCATCCCGATTAATAATCCCATCACAATCACAGCTGCGAAAATATAAATTGTGAATGTGATACCGAATAAACGGTAGGTGACCAAGGGCGCGCTGATTGAAGTTGCCGGAGTTGCGACCAGGAATGCCAGAATCGGTCCTAATTTAATGCCTTTTTTATAAAAAGCAACTGCTAACGGCAAAGTTCCAAAACAACAGATTGGTAAAAATATCCCGATTAAGGTCAATAAAAAAATTGGTTTGACTCCCTGGCTAGATAAATATTTACTGACAATGGATTCGGGAATAAATTCGTGAATAATCCCGGACAGTAAAAATCCAATTGCTAATGCAGGCAGGATTTCAACTAAATAGTGCAGAAAACTTTGCGTTAAACTTATTAGCATAAAAATATATTATATCATATATTATAACTGGTGTAAATAATTACCAAACCGCGGTCCAACTTGACATTTGCTAATCTCGGATTAAACTATCTTATGAAAAAAATCAAAAGGCAAAAAAAATATCTTTTTGTCTCTGATTTTGACGAGACGATTTCTTTAGACGATTCCGGCGTCTTAATCTCGCAGATGATATCAATCAAACCCGAGACTTTTTTCTCTAAAGTCAAAGAAATCCGAAAACGGAATATTGTCCAGCTGGGTGGTGAACTCGCCTATTTACTCATCACTGACCCGGCTTATAAAAACCGCGTTAAAAAAGACACTCTTATCAAGGTCGGTCAGGTTATGCGCCTGCGCAATAATGTCAAAGAGTTATTCAAGGTTTTAAAAGACGGCATTGAAGATGTGAAATTTACGCCCTATGTTGTTTCTGCCTGTCCCAAACCATTAATCGTTAAATCACTCGAAAATATCCTGCCTGAAAATCAGATTTTTGGTACTGATTTTAAATTTACCAGTGACGGCAGAATTCTTGATATTGAAAGAACTGCGGCTGGACAGGGTAAAGTCTCAATCATTGACCTTCTGATTGAAAAAGTCCATATTCCCCGCGAGCAGGTAATCTATGTTGGTGACGGCTCGTCGGATTTACATGTTATGTTACATGTCAATGTTTACGGCGGTTTTACGATTGCGGTTTCACCGTCACCGTATTTAGGTCATATCTCAAAACGGACTGTGTTATCTGATAATGCTTTGTCAGTTTTGGCACCGATTCTTGAATTCTGCTTAAAATATGACCAGAATCAAATCAAGGACTTTTTCACCGAAATCGGTCATCCGATTTACAAATGGAACCGCGCCAAAACCGAATGGCTCACGATTGAATAATCCTTATTTTTTATTATGCCATTTTGCATTTTGATTTTTAATATTTGATTTTTTATTTTTATATCCCGCATCTGCTCCCGCTTTTCATCTTATCTTCTCATCCCGCTTCAGTTCCGTAGTCGCCTCCGTATTCGCTTTTTAGTTTGTACGATTCTGCATAACCCAAAACCTGCCATATAATTATCGAACATTCTAACTATGAACCTCACGCCACAGGTTATCAAGTTCTTGCCTTTGAACCTTTGAACCTTTAAACCCTGATTTCGGTCTTAATGGAGGGGATAGCTCCCCTATGTTGACAGTTTTAGATGTTAGTTATTGGTTATTAGTTGATTATCTGAGATTTCTATATATAATTAAGTTGTCATATATAGCAACTTTTACTCTACCTGCAGGTAGATTTTATATATGTAAAATTGGGTAAAATTGGGGACGGTTCTCTTTGCTATAAACACCGCTTCTTACCGCACCGGAAATAGTGTGTCTTTCGAAAATCCTTGGTGCTGTTTCTGACCAGTGTTTCGGTTAACGGACCATATGCCCGTTCCGGGTCTTTTGCATCAAACATAAACCGACCGCCGGCAAAGCTGATATGACCGATTTCCCGTTTATCCAGGGCAGAACCGGTCCAGACCGTTGCGCCATTTTCAGTTTCAATCATGCGCGCAACCAGTTTTGCTTCGATTATTCCCCGCACCCCGACAAAAGAAAATCCCGGGGCAATTGTGATTTCGGGCTGAATGTCTGAAATATCAATATCGCCGAAAATAATACTTTTCAAATTATACTTCTCACCGATTGCTTTATAAGCATCAATATTCAGAGACGGTTTCTGCACTTCTGCCAGCACAGCTGCTTCATTACCCAGTTCCATGATTTGCATCATCTTCTGGTCACGGGTAATCTCTTCAATGAATTTCTGGGTTACGAACGCATCCAGATTCCCGCCTTCTGAACATCGAAACTTGATGATTCCGACTACCTGATAATCGGTTAAATTTACGGCCGGCGGCACCATTACTCTTGTGCAGCTGGTTATTGCGAGAATGATACCAATTAATAATAACATTGTTTTGTTTAAAGTCATTATGACTCCTTTCGTTATGTCTTAAAATATTGTTTAGAGACAAAATCATACCTGTCTTTGGCACAACAGAATAATAAAGAAAATGGCATCACTCTTTTTGCCTGAGCAACCATCTGTTCGGTCAATGCTCGGATGTCCCATTGTGCGGTTGCATCCAGTCTTAACCGGGCAATATGATATAATTCCCTGATATTGACTGTTAATAATACCCTGCGCCGGTGCGCCTGACTTAAAATATACGGAGCAATCTGCGGCATTTGCTTATATATTTTGTAATAAGTTTTTTCCGTCTTTTCCATGACTCGATTGAACAAATCAGCCTGCTTGCTCTGTCTGATTGTATGCGGAACTGTCACGCCCAAATCAGGATTATAGACTTGAGTTGTTATGGTCGCAATCCGATGCCGTTTAAGCTGGGCAAAACACGATGCTGACAAAACCAATTCATAAGTCAGATAAGCGTGCTCAAATTCTCTTAATACCGTATCGTATAATCGAGCATACCTAAACGCCTTCTTGATATATCCAAGTTTCTGTTTATCTGATAAACTCTTTACTTGCCTCAATGCCGATTCATACGAACAATTACTCACTTTACAAATCATTGACGCAATCAACTTCTCATCGCCATTTTCTGTATAATCAACCAGTTTACTATCTTGATTTTTTCTCTGTGTGCGCTTCGCGGGTTCTTTGAACGCAGAATCTCTGTGGTTAAATTTTATAAAATCTTTATAAGTCTTACTATCAAACTCATTCTTTTCCACAAACAATATCACTGACGGCGCAACTTTAACTGCCCGCTGATACAGCTTTTTGCCGATTGTCTGTAACTCGTCAATATCTGACGATGCAAACCGTCGGATAACCAGCTCCAGATTTCGCGCATTCGCAGTCATCCCCAATTGAGTCTGC
>JAGXRL010000076.1 GCA_018335915.1 Candidatus Latescibacterota bacterium | reverse complement strand
GGTTTCAGGCCGTGAAATGCAGCCGCCCAAAGCCGATTTTGTGCTCGATTTTGACGAGCGCCATAATGCCAAACTTGACATCGGACTTGATTTCCCTTCTGACTTTGTATTGATTCCGGCACGGAATCTGAAAGCAACCCTGCTCTTTAATTACGGCTCAGGACTGCCGTATACGCCCCGTGATGCTGAATTAAGACAGGGCTTGAACTCAGGACGCCGCACCGGTGAAAAGAATTCTCTGCGCATGCCGGCACGAATGATTACTAATGCCAAAGTCTCCAAAGGATTTGTACTCGGGACTAATCTTAAATTCAATCTGGTCTGCGATATTCATAATCTGTTTAATACGAAAATCGTGGAATGGGTTTATGGTTATACCGGCAGTCCGTCAGATGACGGTAATGCCTATACTTATGCAACCCGCGCGATTAATCCGGCTGATGATATCAATGTTACCTATGGCAGTTATCATCCGGCGCGGGATTTGAATTCGAACGGAATTGTTGATGATTATGAAGAATATGTCTCGTATCTCGCGGCATGGCGTGATTTTGTCGATAACCCGATGAACTACTCAGCACCCCGCCAAATCCGCCTGGGAATTGACTTTGAATTTTAAAGGAGAACAAATATGAAAACAACATCAAAATATACCACAGAGTCACGGAGAGCACAGAGAACACAGAGATTACTTTTGATTTTATCTCTGTGGCTTTGTGTCTCTGTGGTATTTGTTAGTCCTCTTTCTGCCGCAACTCGAGAAAATCCCTGGAAACCTCCGCGGGTTCTAGATTTTCAATGGTATGCCAAAAATCAATGGCGAATTCCGATTACTAATTACGGTACTTTTGGATATGGCATTGGCCGTCCTGGCGGTGAATGGCCGCGCGGCTCGGGTAATATGTATATTTACGGCGCCGGTTTCTGGGTCGGCTGTATGCCGTCCCGTCTCGAAACTCTGGTCACCTGCGGTTATAATCCGAGTTCGGGTAACAGTGAATTCACACCCGGTGCCTGGGATAATGCGCCGGGCGGTTATTCAGGCAGAACTTTTGAGCGGGTTTATATTTCCCCGGAAGACTGGCCGCCGCGGATATCAGATTTTCCAGAAAGCATGCGCGATTCAATCGAAACGCCTTTGCGCATTCCGCTCGCGACCGGTGATACCTTAAAAGGTCATATTTACCCGATACCACGAAGCGTAACTTCATCTTATGATGCCTGGACCGTGTTTAATGACCGTGACCCGGACCGGCACACCACACCCAAAATACCGATTGGCGTTGAAGTTTACCAATATACCTATTCCTGGAATTTGCCTTGGAACCGTGACATCGTGTTTTTTAAGTATTATGTGCGCAATGTCACATCTGACACCCTCAAACGAATGTATCTGGGCATGGCTTGCGACCCTGATATTGGCGGTGCCAATGACGATATGGTCGGACTGCTCCTGCGCAATTATGTCAAAAACCGTGCTGGTACTGATTCGGTATTTGCCGATAATGTCGGTTATTGTTATGACAATGATTTTGACGAAGGCTGGGCAACCCCGCCCGGTTATATCGGGTTTGATTTTTTGCAAAGCCCGTATGCCTATGACGATGGCATTGACAATAACGGCAACGGAATTATTGACGAAGGTCCGGACGGCATTGACAATAACGGCAATGGCTTGATTGACGAACCGGCTGAACTGGAACAACTCGGCATGACTGCTTTTAAAATGTTTACTTTACAAGCCGGTGACCCGGTCACCAATTATACCCAGTACTTAGCAATGGCTGGTTATAATTACTGGGAATCACCACCGGTCTATTCGCCGTATGACTCGATTGACCCGGCGCCGAATGACAAACGGTTCTTGCAGTCAACCGGTCCGTTCGATTTACCGCCTGGCGAAATCACCACGATTACGATTGCCGTGATGGCGGCACCGTCCAATCCGGTTGCCGGAGTCGGTGAATTATATCAGCTCGGCCTGACTTCAGCCGCAGCACAAGCCGCCTATGACAATTACTGGATTATGCCCGAAGCGCCGCCGACCCCGAATCTGACCTTGATTCCTGGCGAAGGCAGAATTACCTTAATCTGGGATAATGTTGCCGAAACCGCCCGTGACGGTTTTTATACTTTAGCCGCAACTCTGCGTAACCCGTTTTATCGCGAATACGATTTTCAGGGTTACAAAATCTACCGCTCGCTCACCGGCAAAGTCGGCGCATGGGCACTCTTAGAACAATTCGACAAAATCGACGGACTCGTGTATGAAGACCCGACCGTGGTCGATTCTTTAAGAACCAGAGCCACGGACAAAGGTTTAAGTTATGCTTATGTAGATTCATCCAATATCCGGCTCGGTTTCCCGTATTACTATGCCGTGACTGCCTATGATGTCAATACTCTGGGCGGCGACCCGAATCCGGCTGACACGACCTGGTTAAGCCTGGAATCCGGTATGAGTCCGAAATCAACCATTGCCCGCACCACGCCTTCCAATTACATTCCGCCCTGGTTTAACATTATCAAAATCTTTGGCGGTGAAAAACTGTATCTGAAATTAAATCCGCTTGCCCTGACCAGTTATGCGGTCAAATCTGATGTCTATACCATGAAATTCTTAGCACCAGAACCGACCGGTCCGGCCACAGCCCGCATTCCGATTTATCAATACTTAATTACTAATCAGGATAACGATACGGTCGTGCCTGTGCAAACCTTCTCATTCAATATCCGCAATCCCTCGCTGCCGGTTACCTATCACCCGACTGTGTTTGACAATGTCATTACCAATATCAGAGAAGTTGAATATGATTCGATTTATCCGGACGCCAGCATTCGCAAACATA
This sequence comes from Candidatus Latescibacterota bacterium, assembly GCA_018335915.1. Lineage (GTDB taxonomy): Bacteria > Hydrothermota > Tepidihabitantia > Tepidihabitantales > CAIPLT01 > JAGXRL01. The sequence continues at coordinate 863 of JAGXRL010000076.1, read as the reverse complement.
CCCGGGTTGACACGACGATTGCTTATATGCCGGTGATTGACTTGGCATTCACTTTAAGAATGGACTCGATTCCCTTACAGCCGTTTGACCGGGTGCTCGTAAAAACCGGTGCTTATCCGCAGGATTCATTACAAATCTCATATGTCGCCAACAACTATGCGCTCTGGGCATATCGCGGCTCGGCTTACCAGATTGTCTGGAAAAAGAAACGACCCGATGACCCACAGAGTCCATTGACCGCTGAAGTCTATGACCTGACCCTGAGCCAGATGGTTCCTTATCGCCGCATGCGCGGTTTAACCCTTGATGCCGACTCGGCTAATGGCTGGAGCTTCTTCTTGGGTTCTGACACCTTACGGCTCAACTCGACACTTAATATGACGATTTGCGGCGGTCAGTTCAACTTTAACTTAAACCGGCCAATCCGCATTCTGCCTGCGCCCGAAGATACCTGGATTATATACAATAAACCGATTTCCTGTGCTCCGGCTTTTTCTGAATTTCAGATTATCTCTCATCCCATGCAAATCGTAACTGAAAGCATCGTTTCCCAATACAAAGTCAAGGTTGTCCCGAATCCTTATTTAGTAAGAAATGAATGGGAACGGCATCCTGATTACCGCAAGATTAAATTCATCAATCTGCCTGACCGCTGCACGATACGCATCTATAACTTTGCTGGTGATTTACTCAAAACCATAACCCATACTGCCACGAATATTACTGACCCGGGCAATCTGCCGCTTCAATCCGGCGGTGACCAAGACTGGGACTTACTCACTGAATCTGGCCAAAAACCTGCGCCTGGCATTTACCTGTTCCATATTGAATCAGAAACTGGCAATCAAGTCGGTAAATTTGCG
>JAGXRL010000075.1 GCA_018335915.1 Candidatus Latescibacterota bacterium | reverse complement strand
TGTCGGCTCGATTGTCGCGAGTATGGCTTTGTCTGTTACTGCTGGACTCGGTGTGCGCGGAGTTTTATTTCCAATGGTTATTGCCGGCATTGGGGTCATTTCATCTATTTTTGGAAATTTTCTGGTCCGGGCGGGTGAAAAAGCCAAGCAGAGCGTTTTGTTAAAAGCATTGCGCAAAGGCATCTACGGCTCTTCAATTCTGGTTGCGATTTTAAGTTTTATCATCTGCCGATACATGCTCGGTCCGGATAATTACATTGTTTATTGGGCAATCCTGTCCGGTTTATTAGCCGGAGTCATCCTCGGTTTCTTTACCGAATTTTTCACATCAGATTCATACAAACCGACCCGTGGCATTGCTCAAGCCGCAACCACTTCACCGGCAACCGTCATTATCGAAGGTTTATCGGTCGGTATGCTTTCCACAACTGCGATTGTGATTGTTGTTGCGGCTGCGATTGCGACCAGTTATTATTTATCCGGCGGATTCTCAAATCCGGCAATGGGGCTTTACGGCATCGGCATTTCTGCGGTCGGCATGTTGTCGACTTTAGGTATTACCCTGGCAACTGATGCCTATGGACCGGTTGCGGATAATGCTGGTGGCAATGCCCAGATGACCAATCAGGAGCCGATTGTCCGGGAACGAACCGATGCTCTGGATGCTTTGGGAAATACAACTGCGGCAACCGGCAAAGGTTTTGCGATTGGCTCTGCCGCATTGACTGCGCTTGCTTTAATCGCAGCGTATCGCGATGAAGTCCGGCTCTCAAATATCCGGATTTTTGGTATCGCCCGAGAACTCGATGTCAGTTTAATGAATCCGCGGCTTATTGCCGGTCTCTTAATCGGTGCCATGATGCCCTATGGAATCGCTTCCATGATTATGAAAGCGGTCGGTCGTACTGCCAGTAAAGTCGTTGACGAAGTCAGAAGACAATTCAAAGAAATCAAAGGACTCCTGCAAGGCACTGGCAAAGCCGATTATGCCCGGGCTGTTAAAATCTGCACCTCAGCCGCACAGAAAGAAATGCTGCTTCCATCATTAAGTGCAATTCTGATGCCGGTCATTATCGGTATTTTCTTAGGAATTGAAGGCGTAGTCGGTTTGTTAATCGGTGCTCTTGCCTCAGGATTTGCCCTGGCAATTATGATGGCAAACTCAGGCGGTGCCTGGGACAATGCCAAGAAATTTATCGAAAAAGGAAATTTTGGCGGCAAAGGTTCTCCCGCACATAAATCAAGCGTGGTTGGCGATACGGTTGGCGACCCGTTCAAAGACGCAGCCGGACCATCATTAAATATTTTAATTAAATTAATGTCCATGGTCTCAATCGTATTTCTCGGCTTCATTCTCAGATTTACCATATTCAAATAAGCTATGCCTATGTAAATATATAAACTTACATTATAATTTAATTTTTGCCTACCCCCTCACCTAAAAAGAGCAATTTTTTGCTGAAAATTGTGTATAATATTATTAAGAATTGAAATTCAATAACTTATGCATTATTATAAAAATATATTCTCTCTTGACAAATTTGCGTTTTTTGGTATATTTATATAGTAATTGTTGGTGACAAAATTTGTGGTAAATAATATTGAGTTATAACATTCAAAACTAAAATCTAAGGAAAAATCTAAACGGAAAAATTATAGCAAATTAACTATATAATATATAATATTATGATAAATAAACATAACATGAATATCAAAAAAACAAGAGAGGGGGACCTTATGAAAAAGGTTCTTTTATTAACACTTATCTGTATCGGTTTTGTATTTAGCCAGGTATTTCAAGAATCATTCGACGGGCCGGTCTTTCCGCCCGAAGGTTGGACTGTTTATAATTTAGAAGATACTATCTATCCACCCTTTGACCGCTCCCAATGGCAGCAAGACGGTTTTGGACCGTTCACACAACCTGGTTGCGCATTCTGCCGTAAAACTTATGCCGGTGGTTCAAGTGGTAATCCAACGATTCCGAACGATGACTGGCTGGTAACTCCGCGGGTTTTTCCGACCGACCCTGCAGCAGTGCTGACTTTTTATTATCGCGGTTTTACGCCACATCAGACCGAAAGTCTTGAAGTCTGGGTGTCCCGCGCTGGTAATACGCCGGCTGGTTTCCGAAATCCGGCTACCGGCTATCGGGTTGATGCTATTGGCATCAGAACCTGGGATTATACTTTACGGGTTGTCTCTTTAGCTTCATATATCAATCAACCGATTTATATCGCATTCAGATATTGTGCCCGTAAACCGAACCGTCACGGCGTATTTCTCGATAATGTTAATACCGAACCTGGCTATCCACCGGTTGATAAAGTACCTGATGTCGGCGTGATTGAAATCAATTCGCCGAGTGCGATTATAACCCCGGCTGAATTCTATCCTTCGGCAACCGTGAAGAACTTTGGCGCGCTCAATGCGACTTTTCAGACCAAAAGTTTTATCTATAACGCATCCAATCAGCAAATTTACACGAGCACGGTTCAAGTAAACAATCTTGGTTACAATAATACGGCTGACCCGACCTTTAACGGCGTGACGCTCGCTCCGGGCATGTACACGATAAAATTCAAGACTTTTCTTGCCGGTGACCAGAATCCGTTAAATGACGAAATGACCAGAAGTTTTCAAGTGCTTGACCCGACATATCATGATGTCGGCGTAACCGAGATTATCACGCCGTATGGTGAAGTTACCACGACATATTTACAACCCAAAGTAATGGTGAAAAATTTCGGCTCGCAACCAAAGACCTTTAATGTTAAGATTGAAATCAGGAATTCGAATAACAATGTCCTGGCTCATTCAGATGTAACCACGATAACTTTACCGTCCCTGGTTTCAAGCGAACTCGAATTCCCGACGACCTGGACCCCGGTCGCAATCTTGTATCCGTATCAAGTCCAGGCATTCACGCAGATGCCTGATGACCAGAATCGTGCCAATGATACGGTCACGGTTCAGGCGTTTGTGCCTCTGGTTGATGCCAAAGTCAGTACCATTTATATGCCTCATTTTACGGTCTATGAACCTGGACAAACCATTATTCCCAGTGCCCTGATCAGCAACCGAAGTTATACCTTAGACCCGATGAATATACCGTCAAGATTTACGATCCGGAAAAATAACACTACAACTGTCTATTCAGACAACAAGACAACGAACATCGGTTTTTGCGATAACGCTACGGTAAATTATGCGTCCTGGATTGCTGATACCGGTACTTACACTGTCAAATGCTCGACATCATTAGCAAATGACAATAATCTCGGCAACAATACTCTTGCCAAACAACTTTTTATTCCTTATCGTGATGTTGCCATGATTGAAATCGTAGAACCCAATAACGAATTCATGCTCCAGCCGATTATTCCGCGGGCAATCGTTCAAAATTACGGCAATTATTTTATCAATGCGCCGATTGAAATGACGATTAAGTATCAAGGTATGGCTTTTAAATGCGATACCAATTATGTCACGATGTTTGAAAATTGCCCGGGTATGGTCTTTTTCCGAGAGTGGACTCCTGCTGAAATCGGCAATTATAGTATCACTTTCCGTCAAATCTTTCCGTATGATATGGAATCATCAAACGACATCATATCCAAAGATTTTGTCGTTATAAGTCCACATGTTGACCTGGCAATCCTGTCTATCAAAGCTCCCAAAGACAGTATTGCTGCTGGTTCACAGGTTTATCCAAGAGTCAGAATTTACAATCAAGGTGATGTGCCGGTGCGGGGAGCGGTTGAAGCAACAATATCTCAACTGGGTACCAGAGAAATAGTTTACAACGAAATTATCAATATCTCGACCCCGCTTCTGCCTGGTCAGGAACGGACTTTAATCTATCCGCGCTGGGAAGGCATCCAAGCCGGTAATTATGAGGTATTTGCCGAAGCATCGATTCCCGATGATACGACCTTTGAAAACAGCAGTAAATCCCAGATATTTACTGCTGCGAGCAATATTCAACGGGATGTGCGGGTGACTAATATTATTGAACCAAAAGGCAGAAAACCGCTTGGCATGGTCAACTGTATGGCAATGGTTTACAATTCAGGCAATTCGCAGGATCCTTATCAATTGCAAATGAAAATCTACCGTCAGAACCGGATCTTACCCGTATATGCTCCGATTATCAGCGGTGAACTTGACCCGCAGCAATCCGAAATAGTTTATTTCCCGAACTGGGCATCTGACACTGGTACTTTTACTGTCCGTTGCACGCTTTTAAGCGCTAATCAGAACATAATCAGTTATACATTCAAAGACACCCTTGTCAAAATCGAACAGCAGATTCAAACCGGTTGGGTTGCGCAAGCATATTTATCTACAAATAATCAGCCGAATATAAATCATGTTAAAGATGGTGGTGCCTTAACCTATGTGCCGGACAAAGGTATTTATGCTTTCCAGGGTAATAAAACATTTAATTTCTGGTTCTATGATATCGAAGCCAATACTTGGACTCAAAAAGCAAACCTTCCAGGTTCAATCCGAGCCGGTAAAGGTGCCGCATTATGTAATGACGGTGATAACCGCATCTATGCCATAACCGGTAATAAAACACGTAATTTCTACACTTATGATATTGATCAGAACATATGGTTAAGATTAGATGATGTCGAAACTGAATTTCCCAAACCCAAGAAATTTAATGGCGGTTCTGGTCTTGCTTATATCCGGACTGATAATGGCGATTATGTCTATTGCGTTAAAGGCAGTAATTCTTATGAGTTTTATGCCTACTCGGTTCAGGACCAGACATGGCAAACCAAAGCCGAAGTTGACCGCGGTCCAACTGATCGTGGCAAAGTTAAAGACGGCAGCAGTATTACGACTGATGGCAACTATTTCATCTATTTGTTAAAAGCAGGTTTTAATGAATTCTGTATGTATGACATATCTGGCAATACCTGGACTCTCAAAGAAGAAATTCAAAATAAACCGCTATATAAAAAGGTTGGTAGAGGCAGTGCTATGGCATACTGTGTCGAAGCAACTGCTGGTGTGCCGACCATCTATGCGTTCAAAGGTAATTCTTTCGAATTCTGGAAACACAACATCATTACCAATACCTGGTCAACCCGCACCAATATATTTATGTTCCCGGGTATGAGCAATAACAAAATTGGTGCTGGCGGCTCGCTTGTCTATGTCGAGGACAAAAATGTCTTCTATGCCCTTAAAGGCAATAAAACCAATGAATTCTGGAAATACATTCCCAATCCCAATCCGACCAATGACGATGACGATGTTGTGGCTTCGACAATCCAATCCACCATGCATGACAATACAAACAATCTCCTCAATACCTATTTAAGAGTTCATCCCAAAATCACCAACAGCGCGGCACGCATCTTTTATCAGGTCAATATTCTGCAGCCAATCACGATAAAACTCTACAATAATAACGGCGCTCTGGTTAAAAATGTCCGGCAACCGCTCAACTCAAACACGGGCATCATCTCCCTTGATGTCAACGATGTCTCGGCAGGCGTTTACTTTATCCGCATTAAAACCGAAGAAAATAAAATTCTCGAAAAAATAGTTGTACAAAAATAAAACCCTTATCCCCTCTCAAAAGAGCGGCTCTTTTTTACACGGAGCCGCTCTTTACTTCTTATTGAGTATTTTTTCCAGTCCCAATCGCCGGTCCGTGCCCGACATCAGATGCGTTTTCGGCCTCTGCTCGGCACTGCGATTGACCCGAAGCAGAATACGACATTACATCCCGGTAAACTCGCAGCAGGTTAGCCCGCAAATATGACGACAAATCAAACGAACTCTGTCATTCCGCCTCGCCTAGCATCCTTACGACACACCAAATTCGAGGGGGTGCTTAACCCCCGGGGTCACCCTCCCCTTTACCCATCAAGGAAAAGGCGATTATCAAAAATCTTGGCTTTAACTAATTGCTTATTACTTCCAATGGTTGACAATTTCTTAAAATCATTTTACAATATAAATTATAAAAAATGCGCCCGTAGCTCAATTGGATAGAGTGCCGGACTACGAATCCGTAGGTTGCGTGTTCGAATCACGCCGGGCGCGGATAATCAATCGTTGAAACCGAATGAAAAGTCAAACTCACGAATTCTGGATGCAGCAAGCCCTGGCACAAGCAGGCAGAGCATTTGAGGCAAATGAAGTGCCGGTCGGTGCGGTCGTTGTTCAGGACAATAAAATAATCGGACGCGGTCATAACCAGACCGAAACTTTACAAGACCCGACTGCCCATGCCGAAATCATTGCTCTGTCGGCTGCGGCAA
>JAGXRL010000074.1 GCA_018335915.1 Candidatus Latescibacterota bacterium | reverse complement strand
AGCATTTGTTTTTTGCCGGCCGGATTGCCCAGGCAATCATTAAAGGATTTAATTATTTAATCGGCTGGTGGGGAAGTCTGGTTTTGCTCGTCTGCATCTGGCTCGTGATTCTGATTTTGTACACCCGGTTTTTTGACTGGCTCAAACCAATCAGCAATTTTTTTATCACAATTTTTAAATTTATCGGCAGAGTAATCTGGTCATTTTTCAAATGGATTGGCTCTTTGTTTGCGCCCCTGTTCAGCAAAAAAATAAAAATCCGGCGCGAACCTGCATACTCTCCGCCAGTCATTAAAACCGAAACCCCGACTCTGTTTAACCAGACCGAGCCGACCCCGGCAATTTCTGAACCGGCTCAAGAAAAAAAACCAGGTCTGGATGATAAAGCGCAGACCACGCCCGCATCCAAACACATTGCGTTTGACGAGCAGGAATTTCAGAACGAATTCTTAGCCAGTCTGGACACGCCGCCCCAGGAAAAAATGGTCGTGGACGAAAAAGATATCCAGCAGGAAGCCAATCTCTTAATCGAAAAACTGAAAGAGTTCGGCATTGACTGCAAAGTCACTGAAGTCCTGACCGGACCAATGATTACCCGGTTTGAACTTGAGCCCGCGCCTGGTATTAAGATTCAGCGCATTGAAAACCTTGCCGACGACTTGTCCTTATCACTCAAAGCCGAGCGTATCAGAATCTTGGCGCCGATCCCGGGCAAAGCTGTGGTCGGCATTGAAGTGCCGAATAAATTCCGCAGAATTGTGTATCTGCGCGATATCCTGACTGCTGACGAATACACTTCTAAAACTTCGCCTTTGACTTTTGCTCTGGGCGAGACTATTACGGGCGAGCCGTATGCGGCTGATTTGCGCGAAATGCCCCATGTCTTGATTGCCGGCACGACCGGTTCAGGCAAAAGCGTGTGCATCAATACCATGATAACCTCGATGATTTTCCGCTCCTCGCACAATGATGTCCGGTTTCTGACGATTGACCCAAAACAGCTCGAACTGCCGGTTTATAATTCGATTCCCCATCTCTTGAATATTACCACAATCGACCCCAAACATGCGATTAAAGAACTGGACCGGATTATCGGGATTATGGAAGCGCGTTACGGTATATTTGCCAATCTCGGCGTGCGCGACATTGCCGGTTATAACCAGCTCGCGCCCAAAGAAGGGCTTGAGAAAAAACCGTATATTGTGGTCGTGATTGACGAGCTCGCTGATTTGATGATTCGCGCGCCCACAGAAATCGAAGAAAAAATTACCCGTTTGGCGCAGATGTCCAGAGCAGTCGGCATTCATCTGGTTCTGGCAACGCAAAGACCGTCAGTTGATGTCATTACCGGACTTATCAAAGCCAATTTCCCGTGCCGGATTGCGTTTCAGGTCGCGTCTAAAACCGACTCGCGCACGATTCTGGATATGAACGGCGCTGAAGCCTTGCTCGGCCGGGGTGACATGCTATTTTTACCGCCCGGCAAAGGCGAGCCGATTCGTCTCCACTGCGCATTTGTCTCGGCTCAGGCAACCCGCAAAATCGTTGACTTATGGACGCGAAGATACCTGACCGAACGCCTGGACGGAATGATTATCAATCCCAAACAAACTGCCCAGGAATTGGTCTCAAAACAGGTTGCCGATGTCTTGATTGATCGGGAAAAAGCATCGCTCAAACGAAAACAAGAAGCATTCTATTCAATCCTGTCTGAAGATGTTGCCGAAAAACTATGGCGGGACGAATACCACAAACCATTGTCTGAAGAACAGGACATGCCCAAAATCTCCAAAACCGAAACTGCGGGCGCAGAGCGCGAGACTGACGAACTCTTTGAACAGGCAGCACGGATTGTATTCCGGCACCGGGAAGCATCGGTTTCCATGTTACAAAGACGGCTTGATATTGGCTGGGCACGAGCCGGACGCATTATTGACCAGCTCGAACAACTCGGCATTGTCGGACCTTATGTCGGGTCTAAATCAAGAAAAGTAATGATTCAGAGCGAAGAAGAGCTCGAAAAAACTCTGGCGCTCCTGCGCGGCACGCCCCAACCGCCCAGACAATAAACATTTATCCACACCGTTAATTCACAAGCACTCGAATTTAAGGTTCAAATTTAATCTTAAATCTTAGAATCTTGCAATCTTAGCATCCAGGCGGTCTGCCTGACCATCTAACTAACCTATCAGGTTAACTATTAGGCGACCTGGTAGGTTGCCTAGGGGCTAACCCACTGGCTCACCTAATAGGTGTCCTGCTCAATAATTAACCAGATTACATACTATATATAGAATGAGGTTACTGAGTAGATTACCAAGCAGGTTACCTGATATGCAACTTAGTATATAACCAATTAAATGACCTGCTCAGTAACTTACCAGATAACCAACAAGGTCAGGCCCGGCTCAGACTATAAAAATGTTATGGGTACGGGGTTAATTATGCAGGACAAAAAAAGTCCAATATTCAGGATTATCAATTTCATCTGCGGTTATGTCTAAATCATACATCGGATAGGTAAATTCCCGGCCATAACCAAAAATACCGTATTCAACCGGGACATCATTTATTGTTTCATTAAGCCAGGTCGCGATTGAAATTCCGCCGGCAAAATCGCCCTCGCCTAAATCTAAGTAATAACAGTCGTCTTCACTGCCGCGTATGATTGCGCTTTGACCTTTGAAATCAAATGCCCCATAATGTGTTTCTGTGTAATCAAGGTCGATTTTACCGATATCAGAATCATTGTATCTTCTGCCCGTATAGGGATTAATTGGAAACCTGCCAGCCATTATTTGATTCTCTTGATTAGCGATTGGATTGCCGCCAGGAAAGTATGAACATATTCCGCTCTCATCATCCGGGTCCCAGGATAACCCGTCAGTTGGATAATTTCCATAGTGGTCAACCGCATATGATTCAAGTACGGACTGGACAATATACATATTGTTCTTAACGCTTACCCGTCGTGCTCTTTCTTGAAACAATGAATAATGGGGGGCGGATAATGCGATTAAGATGGCAACTATTAAAATTGCCGCTAATAATTCAATGAGCGTAAACCCCTTTTGTTTGCCGTTATCACAGTGCATGGTGTTATATTTTATATAATAAAGAAAGGGCGGGAAAATTCCCGCCCTTTGAAGTTATTAAGAATTAGTTGTGCAGGACGAAGAAAACCCAGAAATCTTGTGAAAGGTCTTCTGCGGCAGCAGAGATTTCATACATCGGGAAATCATCTTCGGCTGTATTGCGTCCCCAACCCATGATTCCGTATTCCTGAGGCGGTAATTCGATTACATCGGTTTCTGGCCAAACTGCAACTGCGATAAATCCGGCATAGTCTTCATTTGCACCTTCATAATCAAAATAAGGGCAATCTTCATCTATACCAGCTTTTCTCGCCAATATACCCGGCTCATCAACGACGAAATCTTCACCATAGATAAAGTCTTCATAACCTACATTGTCATCATTGTATCTGACACCAGTGTATGGATTAACCGGCACATTACCAAATGTTCCTTCTTCTGGCGGATTGAAGATATCACCGCCCGGGAAGTAAAAACATAACGCATGTTCTTCAGCTGGTGATACCAAACCCGGCTGAACCGGGAATACGCCAAAATGGTCGGTTGCATATGCTTCCAACGAGGTCTGAATAATATGCATATTATTCTTGACGCTGGTTCGGCGTGCTCTTTCCTGGAACAGGACAAAGTTCGGAATCATCAATGCTAATAAGATACCAATGATAAGAATCACAACTAATAATTCGATTAAAGTAAATCCTTTTTCGTTTCTCATTTTTTTCTTCACCTCCTCTCTTTTATAAAGTAACTCTCTCTTTTGTATAATATTTATCATATTATTTGACATGCCCTTTTATAAGTAGAATATTTTAACAACTAATCGCGCTTTGTCAAGTCTTTTTTTATCATATTAACTTATTACCATGAATTACTTCGTTTGTGCTATTTGTTTATTTTTCAAAGTAGTTAGCATTATTTTATAAACTAAAGTTTATTATTTTTTTAAAATTATTCTCTTTGAGAAATTTTTAAGCAGAGGGGGTAATAAAATATTAAAAATTAAAAATTAAATATTAAATATCAAATAAAAATATTCAAAGGTTGCATTGTTTTTCGATTCGCAAGGCTAAAGCCCTGCCCTGCCATATCAGATAAAAAAAGAGTTAACCTTCCAATTGAAGATTAACTCCGAATACGAATTATTCTCCAGAAATGTTTTTATAAGGAAAACAGGAGATTTTTTCTTCTTGGACTCTCTCGCCTCGATTCGACAAAATCAATCGAGTCGAAGCGGGTGGTCTCTTTATAAATTCTTTTCGTGTTTTCGTGCTTTCGTGGTAATCGGTTCATTAATAAAAAAGCCCGGTAACGACCTACTCTCCCGTACCGTTACCAGCACAGTACCATTGGCCCTGGAGGGCTTAACGACTCTGTTCGGTATGGGAAGAGGTGTTGCCCCTCCGGTATTGCCACCGGGCACATTTTGGGATTAGGGATTGGGGGTTAGTAAAAACTAATCCTATTCCCTAATCACCAGTTACTATTATAAATGGCAGGCTCTCAAATAAGCCTCACGACTGATTAGTATCACTTGGCTCAATACATTACTGCACTTACACCTGTGACCTATCAACATTGTAGTCTACAATGAGTCTTATGGGTATTACTTCCTTACGGAAATATACACGGGAGACCTTATCTTGGGAGGGGCTTCCCACTTAGATGCTTTCAGCGGTTATCCCTTCCATACGTGACTACCGAGCTGTGCTCTTGGCAGAACAACTCGTGGATCAGAGGTATGTTCATCCAGGTCCTCTCGTACTGTGGACGACTTCCCTCAAGTCTCCTGCGCCCACGATGGATAGAGTCCGAACTGTCTCACGACGTTCTGAACCCAGCTCACGTACCGCTTTAATGGGCGAACAGACCAACCCTTGGGACCTTATTCAGCCCCAGGATGCGATGAGCCGACATCGAGGTGCCAAACCGGGCCGTCGATGTGAACTCTTGGGCCCGATCAGCCTGTTATCCCCAGAGTACCTTTTATCCGTTGAGCGATGGCCTTTCCACGCAGTACCACCGGATCACTAGGTCCGACTTTCGTCTCTGCTTGAATTGTTGCTCTCGCAGTTAAGCCGGCTTGTGCCCTTGCACTCAGCACACGGTTACCGTCCGTGTTGAGCCGACCTTAGAGCGCCTCCGTTACTTTTT
>JAGXRL010000073.1 GCA_018335915.1 Candidatus Latescibacterota bacterium | reverse complement strand
GATATCATACCACTGATAGAATTTCAAAGTCGGATTATTACCAGTTGCAGTAAATACCGGTGATGTCAAAGTCCAGTTCGCGCTCGCAGCATAATTACCGCCCAGCACGGTTGCCCAAACTTTGGTTCCAGAATAAGCATTATTTGGTCCAGAAGTCGGCACTCCCCATGCCCAACCGCCGGTTGCCGGCAATGGTTCATAATTGCCGTTATTAGCTTCAAAGTTGCATATATAAATTTCAATTGGCAATGAGAAATAGAGCGTTTCCACATATAAACCTGAACTTACGACAATTTTAAAATCAGCCATCGCGCCCGGTACGATTGAACTGTCTGCAAATATTGTGTATGGGTCGGCCGTGTTGCTGCCTGTATTGGTCGGCGCAATGGTTGGAAAATTTCCGCTCGCATCAATAATCTGGATTCCGGATGTTGGCGATGATAGAACCGATGTAATATTTACGGCATCATCTCCGCCAATATTGCGAATCGTCGCAATCAGATTGACGGTTTCACCGCGATTTATAATTCCGTTATTATTACCCATCGCGTCATCAACCAGCACGCTCACATATTCCAAAATACACTGTCGGACATTTATCGTGATATTTGATACCCAGGTCGAATCGTGCGCATCTTTAATAGTTAAAGAAAACTGTAATCGGTAATTATTCGTGCAATTTGCCGCTACCGAGAAATTAAATCCGTCGCTTGTGTAAGCCGAGTCATTGGCACCGATATTACCAAGATTCTTAAACGAATCCGTAATTACGATATTGTTATCCACGGTGCGCAGCCAGACCCGGACATTATTTGCCGTGCTCGAACCAAAATTCTTAAACCACGCTCTCATTTCTACTGCTTCGCCGGGATTGACAATGCCGTTATTATTACCGCCTGGTGCCGGGTCAAAAATCTGATGGCTGATATGCATAACATAAGCACCGCTTGTTGCCAAAGCCATGGTTCCGCCTAAATGGGGTGCTAAATTATGACCGGTTACTGTGATATACACGCTGTCCGGGCTTAAAGTGGTCAGTGGCAAAGACACCTGTCCTGAAATATCTGTATATGCCATTGCTCGGCGCGAAGTATCGCTTTTGACCATTGCGCAGACCAATGCATTCCGGACCGGTATCCCGCTTTTAGTTACAGTCACCGGAATATTATACATGCCGAGCGGTATTACACTCGGATATGAGACATTGAGTACTGCCGGGATATCTGAATAAACATCGATCGCGCCGTCACCCATCATATTATACATTTCAAAATAACGGCGGGTCATACCCGTATTACCCATCTGCGCAAAATAACGAATCTTGGCTTTATTGAGCATACCCATTGCCCAGAAATAACTCGAATCAAACGCATAATCAAAAACCCTTCGTTCCAGCGTATCGTCTTCGGTCCAGTATGAATTCACAGATGAAGCATAATGGGCAATCGCCCCGCGAAAACCGACCCGAATCCAGGCTTCGGAAAAACATTCCTGAGTTGAAGTCGATGCATAATTACCCGAAACGCACGCATAGGTGCCGACTAACGGCACTTTATCGACATTGGTCAACTGTCTGACATTGGTGGTCGTAAAACTATTATCTGCCCAGGAAGTAATACTGCCGTGTCCCGAATAAGTAACCCAGGCACGACCGCCATTGATTGCAGTCGTAACCGGTGTGCCGGAATTACTATACAAAAACAATGAATCGCAAATCACGCCGTGCCTTCGTGCCACGCCCATACAATAACGGTGCGTATTTTGCGCCACATGATAAAAAGAGCCGTCATTTGAAGCGATAAAATATGCCTTTTTGGTCCACTCATTACCGGCAAGCCATTCGTTCTTTTCATATTTGATTGTTTTCCAGACAAGACTGTCAAGCTGAGCCGCATTGGCAATCGATGCCCTTGATAAATCCAAATCAGGCCAGTAATCCGTACCTGCCAAACATGAATAGTTTAAATCGGTTGGCGGACTGCCTGTGCCCGAACCGGTAAAAAAGCCGATCTTATCAATATCACCGACCAGTAAAACAAAAGTCGGTCGGATTGGCCAGGTATTATAGGCGTTTGCAATTGCGTTCAGAACAACCGTATTCGTGCCGCCGCCGATTTGCGAAAGAGTTCTCACGAAAACATGATAACCTTTACGGGTCCGCCATTCAACCAAGGGTGCGATATTACTAACCCACTCGTCCGGCACAATCATCAAATATCCGATTGGTAAATCCGGCGGCGGGGTTAAAGCATAGGCGTCAAAATTCTTAACCAAATCGGCTAACATCGAATAATACGGTCGTGAATAAAAATCATTCCGCATCTGAATTGTTTTTCCGATATTCGCGCCTGCGAGATGTAAATCGATTGTCATTTCCGACGCATATTCCACCCGATTCTGGCTCGGATTATACGCAACCGGATAGATTTCCACCACCGCAATGCGATGACCGCGAATCTCGCCGATAATTTCAATCCGCGCCCGTTCCTTAAACAAATAGTCATTAACGCTATACGCTTCCTGATTCATAGTAAATTCAGGCGCCGGACCTGATTTTGGAATTGACGGCTGAAGAGGTTTGACTGGATTTGTCAGATTAATATTTTCACTGTTCAGGATATTAACAGACAGCATTACTTCTGCTTCGAACGGAATTTCGACCAGTTCCCGGATAACCGGTAATTGCGGCGCGCCGATTTCGGTTGATATATCTGCGCCGTCAAAATATAACTGGCTAAAAGACCTTGCTTCGGTTAGTTCAGTCTGAATATTAAGTTGTGGCAAAGAAACCGATAAAGATATTTTGTGAGGACTTGATTGCGTTACCACGACACCATCGTGAGCGAGTAAAAACGCAATCGGTATTATAATCGCAAACAATAGAAGTTTTTTCATTAACTTCCTCCCTGCTTCGCCAAGTCAAGGCGAGCACTTTGACATTGCCAAAAATCACGCCTTAATAAAAGACGCACCGCATTAAAATAATATCTGTTTCCCTTATTAATGGTCATGCCCGGCAATGATTTATTACTTGATTCATTATAAATAATTATACTTAACCCCACTAATACAGTCAAGATAATTCAGCAAGATACGCAACCCAGTATTTTGGGACGCAGATTAACGCAGACGACGAAGTCGTTACGCGGTTGGCGAAGCCAATCCCCGTGGCAATCTCATCTTTTACCGGTTGTAAGATTGCTTCACTTCGTTCGCAATGACAATAATAATCCGTTAAATCCGTGTAATCCGTGGTTAAAAGAAAGATACAGACACGAAGACACAGAGAAGAAAAATTCAAAATTCAAAATTTTGGTTTCTATATTGATGTCTATTTTTTCAAAGTTCTGAATTTTGTAAATCGCGGTTTTTACCGCGGCAATTGAAAATTGAATTATTGTACAGTTTATCTTGACAAACCTACAAAATAATGTAGAATTTTTATGCTGTATGGTATTTTTAAAAAATTTGACCCCTATTTGGTCAAGAAAAAACTGTCAAATAATTGGCAAGGAGGCCAAATGATACATAATAACAAAAAAACGATTGTTAATAGTATAATACTAATAACATTCGTCCTCTCCGCATTTATTATCGGATGCGGACGCATGCCCCCGGAAGAATATTGGACCTGGACTCTAGAAGACTCGACTCAAATCCATCAGATTGTAGAACAGTGGAAACCCCGCTTTACGATTGCTTTTGAAAAAAGCGATTCGTTCTACCCGATCAGTTTCATGGCTGACACGGTTAAAAGGAACATCCGTGTCGCGGTGCGCTCGTTATGGACTCGTCAGCATTATTGGCCCGGTGCAATTACGCGAACCTTTGAATCTACAATCATCGACAGCTTTGTTCCGACTAAAGACACTACTGTTACTGTGCGGGTAACCGAAGTCGTCACCGGCTTATTAAGAATCAAAGCCGAATCAAGCACGGTCCGATTAGGCGATACGATTATTTCTGACCAAGCTTATCCTTTATATTCCCGAAGCTTTGTTCGCGCAGGCGCGGCATACCAGTTTGTCCGTAAATTAGTCGATTCGGTTGTTGGTATTGATACTTTCTTTCAGTACGATACGATTGCCGGCATTAATACTGATACGCTCATTGAAAATCCTTACACTGGATATTGTGACCGTTATATGCATTTTGATTATGACCGTACTAATAAAACCTGGCACTTTACCAGGATGACCGGCGGCTCGAGAATTTTTATTCCGTCTTATCAAGATGCACCGTGGATGCAGTTATGCAGTTTACGGACCAGCACCAAAGCTTACGGAATTCTGGAACGGCCAGATACTACCACTGCCCGTAGATATGGAATCCAGGGTTTATATCCGCTCGACTCTATCATGTCTTTTAATGTTAATGATACCTTACGAGTACGGGCGACTCTTATCATTCCGCCATTATCTCTCGGCTTTATTCATTATGACCAGAATCGTCATGATTTGACGATTACGACAACCTCGGTTACTCCGGTAACAACATTTCCTTATCCGCTCCAAGACCCGCTCCAGACCACCTGGCAAAATGTAATGCTTGAAGTTGCTCCCTGGGAAGCGTTCTGTTATAGAGGCAATTACAATGCATTGATATGGGTTATGCCCATTCAAGTAAAACCTTAAAATATGGAGGAAAGTAATAATGAAATCATTTAAAAACATTAGAAATCTACTCGTCCCCTTAATCATTGCGTCATTTCTTGTTCCGGTTTTTACTTCTCAGTTATTCGCCAGTGTCACTGGTCGCATTATTGGCCGCATTGTTGATGCCGAAACGCGTGAACCGCTTGCCGGCGTTAATGTGATTGTCGAAGAAACTGAGCTTGGTGCGGCAACTGATGCGGAGGGAAGATATTTAATTACCAATATCCCTTCGCGTCGTGTTAATGTAACCGCTTCTTATATTGGATACGAACCTCAGACCTATCAAGATGTCTTGGTGATTGTTGACCAGACTGTGACGGTTGATTTCAGATTAAACTCAACCATCATTGCTATCGATAAACCGGTCGTAATTCAGGCAGAGCGGGATTTGGTTATCCGCACTGCAGTCGCAACAACCCGTACCGCATCGGCCGAGGAATTTGACCGTTTACCAGTAACTGCTTTGACTCAATTAGTCGGATTACAAGCCGGCATTCGACAAGACGACACGCGTGGTTGGACCCATATCCGCGGCGGTCGGTTTGACGATGTCTCATATCTGATTGACGGCGTTGCTGCCCGTGATGCTTTGGTCGGTACTTTATGGTCAAGTCCCAAACCGACCACTGATGCGATTCAGGAAGTTATCGTTATCACCGGAAGTTTTGACCCGGAATACGGCGAAGCCATGTCTGGCATTGTTCAGGCAATTACCAAAGAAGGCGGCACAAGAATCTCAACCCGAATAAGATACACAACTGATGAAATGTTTCCTAATAAAGATTATAATTTCGGTTATAATAATGTCCAATGGACTTTGGGCGGTCCGATACCTTTGTATGACCGTTTGCGCTATTTTATCTCTTCCCAGTATTTTGTGACTAATGATAATACTGAATCTTATTTTCAGGTTCCCTCGCATCGCGGCGAATATGCGGCTGAAGGTAAATTGACTTTTAATGTACCGAGAAACTTTCCCTTGACCCGGCAAGGTTTGAAATTGACCGTTGACGGACACCATTCGAATTATCAGTGGCAAACTTACAGTCATGACTGGAAATATTTTCTTAAAGGCGTTTTTGCGAATCGGGTGCGGTCTTATAAAGCGAATTTTCATCTCAACCATATGTTAACTTCGAATGTTGTCTGGACCATGAAAACCGGTTGGTTCAGCACGGCTTTGTTACGCGACCCGCGTAATCATGACCGCGAAGCGGCTGATACGCTTGGTATCTCT
>JAGXRL010000072.1 GCA_018335915.1 Candidatus Latescibacterota bacterium | reverse complement strand
GGCGTCAGTTTCTGCATCTGGTAATCAGGGCACCACGGTTCAGACCGGTAATTTCACGGTCTGGTCAACTGATACGACTACGACGAATAATCCTGACCCAGACGGTCCTGGCAATACGACCTTGTACGGCATCTATTTTACGGCATCTGACCTGCATGCGGGTAATCGGGTGATTCCGGCAGCAAACATCTCGTTTGTGCCGTCAACCATCGATTCCTTAGCACCAGGCACATCAAGAGCCGTGTTTGCAAGAGTGATTGTGCCTTATGGAACTTATGCGACGACTTATTCAGGACTTGCGACCGCGCAGAATAATACGGGTTCGACTTCTGATACGGTACGGATTTTCGTGACGGTTAATCCTGATTATGACCTGGATATTGCGGATAATATGGCAAATCTGGTCACGAATAAGATGACTTTGAATCTTGTACCGAATCAGACCGCTTCTGGTCAGTTCTTGCTGGTTAATCCAGACCGCAACGAGAATAATTATGACCCAGACCCGTATGGCAACACTGATTTGACCGGCATCCGTTATCAGGTGAGCGAAGTGTTCGTTTCACCGGATAATTATACCCTGTCAGGCAGCGCGATTTCATTCACGAATAATCCGATAAACCTTGCCTGGGGCGCATCCCAGTATGTGACGGTCACCGCCGCAGTCGAACTGTCCCAGCCGTATGCGACTTATTACGGCACGGTGACGGTTTATGACACGGTCGGCGAAGGCACGGTTATTTCAGACTACTTTACCTTAGAAGTCAAGGTCGGTCCGCTCGATGCGTTCTCAATGCCGGATACAATCTTTTTAAGAGGTTATCCGGGTCAGTTTGCCGAGACCGGTTTTGCAGTGATTAATACCGGTAACAAGACAATCGAACGGATTGAAATCTTCCCGATGACCGATTTCTTCTCCAAAGGCGGCGTACGCATACCGAAAGCGGCGCTCGAATTCACTCCGCCGATTCTCATCGATTCGATGAAGATTGGCGAGTTTGATTCGGTCTGGGCACGGGTCGAAATTCCCAAATCAATACTGCCCACCCGTTATGTGGCACGAGCCAAAGCCATGCAACAGCGCGGCGACCCAGCCAAGAACTTTGTCGTGGTCTTAGATGTCGGGTATCGCATCGATGTCGATGAAGGCATCGTGTTCTCAGATAACCCGGTAACCGGTAATTATGTGAAAATCGGATACTGGGGTGAGAGCGGTAAACCGGTCGCAATGACCATTATGAATATGGCTGCAGAAATCGTGCATACCAAAGACCTGACTCTGGATGAAGGTACGAATTCAGGCGTCTATACCTGGTACTTGAAGAACGATAAAGATAAAGAAGTCGCTTCTGGTCTCTATGTTGTGATTACGCAGTTTACGACTACTGAAAACGGAACCGAAATCAATAAAGTCTTCACGAAAAAGTTACTAATAGTGAAATAACAATGAAACGAATTACACAGATGAGCATAGACCGATTAATGATTAGCACACTTGGAAATATCTGTGCTCATCTGTGCAATTCATGGAGGTATAACATGAAAAGAACATTAATATATCTTATCTCTTGCATCCTACTTTTAAGTACTGCCTATGCTGGTTTACCTGGCGAAGCGGTCGTGTCACCGTTCGAAATCTCGATAACAGCGCGCCAAACCGGAGTTGGCGAAGCGTTTACTGCTTATTATGACTGTAATTCGATTCTGTATAATCCAGCCAGTCTTGCCCTGCTCGAATATGAATATTTTACCGCGACCCATAACCGTTGGATTTTCGGCTCGTCCCAATCTTATTTTGGCATGGGCTTGCCGTTCAACTGGGGCTTCATGTCTATGGGTTTAATCTATTTTAATCAGGGCGAGATCGAAGTATTCAATAACTGGATTAATCAGTACGAGCGTAAAGGCGTGTATGACTTAGGACTGGTGCTCGGTTATGGCGGCAGATTCCACCGTTACCTGACTGCCGGCGTCAATGTCAAAGCATTGTATCATGACTGGGCTGACTATACGATGGCAACTTATGCGTTGGATGTCGGCGCAATCTGTCCCAATGTCGAATTGCCGTATGGCATCGGCACGTTTAATGCCGGTCTGGTGGTCCAGAATATCGGACCCAAAGAAAAACTGCGCTATGTCGGATTTAACCAGCCAATGACCCCAAAACTGGGCATTGCGGTCGATTTCCCGTCCTGGCAGATGTTTAATTTCTGCCTGCTTGCGGATGCGTCGTATCCGGTCTATGATGCCGGTTTTCGCGCCAATCTGGGTTTGGAAATATGGGCATGGCAGCAACTCGCTTTGCGAGCCGGCTACCGCCTGGGTTATGATGTCGAAAAAGCGAATCTGACTCTTGGTGCAGGCATCGTGTACAAGGGATTTAATTTCGACTATGCAGTTGTCAATTACGCACCTTATACTGGTTTAACTCACCGGTTCACGGTTTGTATGCGTCTCAATGAAATGAAACCGGTCGGACCGTTCCGAGTATTGGACAAAAAACTTGATAATTTAAATACCAAAGTAGATAAACTTCAGGCAGATGTCACGGACCTGAAACTATCTGTAGACGAAGTCAAAGATTTAATCAAAACAAGCTTGAAAACCGCGATTGACATGTTCTATATCCGCCATTTCCTGAATGTGCTGTTCCCGTTCGATTCCTACAAAATACCGAAAACCGAATACTGGAAAATCGACGAAGCGGTCAGATTAATCAATGTTTATTATGCGGACGAAATAATCGTTCTCGAGGGACATACTGATGTTGCCGGAACCGACCCGTATAATTACACATTATCCGACCGTCGCTCCCAGGCAGTGCGGGAATACATGATTAGCAAAGGAATTTCTGCCGACCGCATCCAGCTTATGCCCAAAGGCAAATCTTCGCCGATTAACTATCAGACCGGACCCGGCGCGCGCGGCATGGAAAACCGACGAGTCGTATTTATCGTTTCCGGAGAATAAAATGAACACAGAATGTTTAAGAGTTGAAGAGTTGAGAGTTAGAGAGTTAAATTCTAAAACCCACAAACTCCTAAACCCTAAAACTCTTAAACATTTCTGTTAATGAAAGGAGTATTATATGAGTAAAAAATATTTAATTGTCTTATTCGCGCTCGCGCTTCTGACTCCGATTTTTGCCGACACCCTGCTTTTTGAGAATTTCGATGCACTGACTCCTCCTTCAATTCCAGCCGGATGGCAAATTGTTGATGCGAATGCCGACGGTAAGACCTGGGCAACCACAACATCCCATCCCCATTCATTCCCGAATTGTATGCGTTATGTTTATTCCCGCACCAATGCGGCAAATGACTGGTTCTTTACTAATTCATTGAACTTACAGGCCGGCGTTACCTATACCCTGGAATTCTTTTATCGTGGTTCTAATGTATCATTACCAGAAAAGATGCGGGTATTTGTTGCCAGCGGTCAGACACCCGGCACAACAGTAGGCAGTCCGATTTGGGACAATACAAGCATCACAAACACGATGTTTGAACAGGGCATAGTTGACTTTACAGTCGCTTCGGGCGGCACTTATTATATCGGTTTCCAGTGTTATTCAGATGCCGATATGTGGAATCTGCGGGTGGATGACATTGCCGTGTATAAACGGGTGCATGATGTTGGTGTGGATGTGATTTATGCGCCTTTACCCGGTACTTATCTGGTTAATACCAAATTCAAGCCCAAGTTCTTAGTCAAGAATTATGGTCAGAACACGGGCGGTGAAATGGTGCCAGTACACGCAATGTTTATCCGTTATCCGACCGTCGGACCGGCTGAGACACTCTGGACCTGGACTAAGAATATCCGGGTTGAGGTCTGCACCCCGGAAACCGTGTATGCGGATTCCTGGATGCCCCAGTTGCCGTGTAACCACAAATTCGTTGCCTGGACAGCACTGTCGGGCGATATGAATCCGGCTAATGATAAGAAAGAAGTCGCATTCTCGATTGATTTCAGAGATGTGAGACCGATTGCAATAACGATTCCGCCAGATACGATGAAATTCTGTACAGAGTCAATCCCGACCGCGATTGTCAAGAATGAAGGACACCAGCCCGAATCGTTCTGGGTATTTTTCAAGTCATTAAATCCTTTAGCCCAGCAGGAATATTTAGATTCGGTATATGTCACGGGTTTAGGCGCCGGACAGCAGGTTACCAAGACTTTTAAGAAATGGCATTTCCCGGTATGTAATCATACTGCGATTGTCTGGACTAAATTAGTTGGTGATGAGAATCCTGCCAACGATACGATAAAAAAACCTTATACAGTTTATTTAATCGATGCCGAAGTGGTGTCAATGTCAATGCCGGATACAGTGACTGCGTGCACCCCGTTCAGCGGTTGGGTAAAGGTGCATAATGCAGGTCAGCACTACACATTACAACCGGGCTGGAAAGTACGGGTTGTCATAACTGATTCAACCGGTGCCGTAGTTGACAGTGAATCTGCTTATGTTAAGGTGCTATTGGCATATTGTGAAACAACGACAGTATATTTTGAAAACAATCTGCATATTCCAAATCCATGCCGTCATACCATAACCGCAACTGCGGTTTATCCGGATGACCAGGTACCGGCTAATAATGTCAAGACCAAATGGATTTATGCGAAATACATCGATGCGCATCCAGTCGCGATTATCGCGCCGGATACAGTGCAGGTGTGTGACTCGTTTGATGTCACGGTTAAAGTCCACAATGCCGGTTATCACTATACTTTACAGCCGGGTTGGTATGTTTATTTATGGATTGGAGTATCGAATGATGATGGCGGCAAACAGGATTATTATGATTCACTTCCTGTGACCGTGCTATTAGCGCCATGCGAAACGGCTCAGGTTACATTCAGAAAACATATTGGTGAACCGTGCGTGCACTTTATTGAAGCCCAAACCAGATATCCGGGTGACCAGAATCCGGGCAATGATACGATGACCAAGCCGATTGTGGCAAAATACTATGATGTCCATCCAGTGGCAATTATTGCACCAGATACGGTGCAGGTATGCAATCCATTCAATGTAACGGTTCGAGTTCACAATAATGGACCGCATACAACAGTGCCACCGGGCTGGTATGTGCATTTACATATTCCAGCACCGGTCACAGATAACAACATAGCTGTTCGCGAATCACTGCCCGTGACCGTGCCATTAGCATATTGCGAAACGACTTATGTAACATTTACTGACCTGCATATTCAACAACCATGCGACCATCAGATTATTGCCTGGACTGCCCTGGCTAATGACCAGAACCGAAGCAATGATACGATGACCAAGCCGATTGTGGCAAAATACTATGACTTAGGCATAGTTCACTTCTCAGTAACACCTGATACAATCGAATGGTGCAATACAGTTACATGTTCAGTAGTCGTTAGAAACAACAGTGCGCATGTTGCCCCGATTGACGGTTATGTTGGAATTAAAACATATCGTAATGGTTTATTGACTCCATATGCAGCAGGTTTTGGTTGGACAAATATACCAATCGGAGAAACTCGAATGGGGATATGGACCTTCCATCCGGAAAGTGCCTGCAATTGGACCGCAGTCGCAATCTGCACAACTATGTATGACCAGAATCCTCATAATGATACGGCGATTGCAAATTTTGTCGTGACTTATCATGATGTCGAGGTTACGGCTCTGCTTGGTATTCCAGATACGGTTGATGTCTGTAATGATATCAATGCCAAGGTTGTTGTCCATAACAAAGGCATTCATGTTCCATATCATGCCGGCTGGGTACATTTAGGAGTCATTCGTTTTACTAACGGTATGCTACTACTACCACCAGCTGATTTAAACTTTAGAGATATGAGTTTAACTGATGACAATGGCTATACCATAGTCTTTCATGATTCAGTCTGGCGCAATCTTGCCTACTGCGTGTATGAGACGATTCCATTCACCTGGCATGCGGACAGCGGCTGTGATCACATTGCAATCGCGTTTGTCGATTTCAAACCCGACCAGGATAACAGCAATGATACGATTTATCAGCCATTTGTCGTCCGTTATCGCGACATTGCGATTGGCAATATCACGGTTCCTGGCGATACGGTGGTGAGCTGTAATTCATTCACTCCGACGGTTGAAGTCTGGAATCAGGGTCTGCATGTCGGACCAACACCTTGCACAGTACGGGTTAAGATCTGGCGTTATCGTACCAGATTAGACAGTCTGTGTCATATTTCACCGGATACAATGCAGCCGATTGTGATGTACGACACCTTTGTCGTGACGATTGTTGATCCGGGTTTGAATTATGTGCAGATGCCCGCATTCCATCCATACTGGTCAGATGTCTATTGGAAAGGTTTCCATCATCGCATCTCGGCAAGTGTCCATTCAGCCGGTGACCAGGATACGACCAATAACTCGACCTGGAAGAAGTTTATTGTCAAAGCCGCGGCCAATGACCTGCAGGTTTGCTATCTTGGTTTGCTCTTAGGCAATATACCGATTCCTGATACAGATACCATAATCGTTGGTACTGCGTATAACCCAGTATCAGTAGTTTCGAACTCACCGTTCGGACCGACAGCAAGTTTCCGTTCGTGGTTTAAGATTACGAGACTGAAGGACAATGTGGTTGTCTATTCCCGTTATTTAGACCGGACCTTGTTAGCCGGACAGTACGCATGTCTGTATTACTATTCTGGTTGGGTACCGACTGACTCTGGTTTATATGAGTGCGCAACCTGGTTACAATTCAGACCTGGTGTTGATGTGATTATGGAGAACAATTCAATGCAGCGAACATACTTTGCAAAGCTAAGCACTACTGACGCTGGACTAATTAACAATGGCAACAGCACGCAACAGGGTGACTTAACCGGCATACCGCAGACCTTTGCGCTTGGTGCCAATTATCCGAACCCGATTGTTACTTCAACCAATATCAGATGGCAGATACCGGTAGCATCCAAGGTGACAGTTAATATCTATGATGCGACTGGCCGTGTTATCAAGACTTTGGTTAACGCACATTGTGAACCTGGTTATTACAACACGAATTGGAACTGCACGGATGAGCGAGGCAAGAAAGTTGCGGCAGGTATCTACTTCTATGATATGAAAGCGACTAATTTCACGGCCCGTCACAAGATGGTAATCAGCCGATAACAGAAAATAATTAACGGCTTTTGGGGCTTGCGCCGATGAGCAAGCCCCGCTTTTTATTTTCAGGGGTCTTTAGATAAGTCGAATATTTAGATTATACTTCAGTGTATTTGTAAATAAGTGCGGGATAAACCCCACACCTATTTTTAGGGCAGTAAAAGATACACATAATATTTTGATTAGATTATGCTCTATTTGAAAATAGGTGAGGGGCAAGCCCTGTACTTTTTTATAATAAAATACTTGACAAAGATATATATTTATTTACAATTAATTATAGTAAGAAATTGACTATTACTATTACGCATAAGCGTATAAATTAATTATTACTAACAAACTAAGGATAATGATATCCTTAATAAAAATATTATTGCCGAACAGGAGGCAAAATGAAAAGTAAAGCAATAGTTATAATTGGTATATTAGTATTATTATTTTGTAGCAGTTACGCAGATGTTACGAATAATAACCAATTAAGCCAAAACGCGTTTGATAAAAAAGCAATGCAACCAGGAAAACCTGGAGCAGCCGATGTGCTGACCGTTACGAATAATTACTATGATTTGATAGTTGAAAATGTTGCCAATAATAATGGCATTGGTACTTTTACAGTTAGAACCGGTACTAGTCATCCGGCAACGATTTCGATGGGAAGCAAACAAAATGTTTTATATGGCGGCGCATATGGTAATCCTTGGTCAACCTACCTGACTGTTAAGTCTTATACTTCTAATACAAATTATTATACGGGTACCGGTTATTTCATGCCTGATACAGGTTGCACTGGTATGTAGCTTGACTGGACTTTAACTTCAATTACCCAGCCGACTACGACATCAGTACTATGCGTCTGGAATGTGATTGGCGAAAATGATTTTCTGAAAATCAAACAAAATACTTTTATTGACGGTACGACTCTGGATGATTCGAAAATCGGCGTGACAACCACAGTTAAAAACACCGGCTACGACACAGTAAAAATCGGTATCCGCTATGAATGGGATATTATGATTGATGGTAATGATGCGGCACGGTATAGAACGAAAAATCCAGAAGGTCCGTGGTTGGAATACGAAACTCAATGGTCGAGCTTTAACTATACCCATTATGAAATAACTGATTATCCATTCGGGACCCCAACTTTTTATAATCTCGGTTCGGTTATCGGGCCAACTTACCTAACTCCGCCACCAACACCACCTGATTTATTACAGTATGCGAGCTGGAGCAACGGTTATCTTTATGCATTTAATTATACACTACAGGGATATAATCTATCATATTACGACAGTGCGATACTTTATTACTGGGGAAACAATTTAGCCAATGCCAAAGTGCTGGCGCCGGGTGATTCAGTGATGGTAACTCAGTATTTATTCGCATCGCTATTGTCGCTTACTTACCAACCGGACAATCTGATTAAGAACTGGGACCAGACGACCTATATTGGTGACAATATTTATAATTTAACCGGAATTGGCCAAACTAAGGAACAATACACTATTCCGAACAATCCAGCAGTATATCACATCAAAATCGAAAATGACGGGAATGGCTCAGACGGGTTTATTGTTAATGAGTATTTCCAGACCCGCGATAATGCTGATATTGCCGAAACAAGACAGAATTGGACTGTTGAATATTATGACGCATTGGTTGGCGGCAACAACATCACAGCCCAGGTTACCGGCATTGGCTGGAATACGGGCGCCCTTAATCCTGGCGCATACCGAGAAATCAGAATGGAAGTAACTCCAGATGCACTAATACCAAGTTACAGTTCATGGTATTGTGATGTTTTGTCAACCTCGGTCAATGATAATTCAAAACAAGATTTAGTAGCGACAATAACGATAGCGAATCGATATTATGATATCGGTCCGATTGAAATCCTGATGCCAGCCGATACTATCGTTGCTGGAACAGTTGTCACGCCGAGTGTCAGAATTGAGAACTTCGGCAATCAACCGGCAATTAACGCTATGGTATTTATGTCGTTTGATGGTTATTTTGGACAAGTCGGTCTGGTCGCCCCGCTTAATCCGGGTCAGACTGTAATAAGGGACTTTCCAGTCACCTGGACCGCGACACCGGGAACTTATAATGCGGTTGTTTATTCCACATGGTTTCAAGATGAAAATCCGACAAATGATACTATGTATGATTCGTTTGTCGTGATTAGTGCCGGTATTAGTGATGTCGGTGTTCTGCAGATTCTTGCTCCAATCGGAACAATGACTGCAGGAACCGCAGTTACACCCCAGTCTATTGTGAAAAATTTTGGTTCAACACCACGGGATGAAGTCGAAAGTTTCTGGGTTTTCTTTACTTTTGATTCATACCGTGACAGCGTTTATGTGACACTGATGAACGGAGAAGAAGATACGGTCGATTTTACACCGTGGACTGCCCAAGTCGGTTATTATGATGTGATATCATATACGACATTAGCCGATGATATTAATCGTCATAATGATACTGCCTATAATGAACTTCAGGTAAATCCAGCGGTGGTACATGATGTGGGTGTGAATCAGATTTTGGCGCCAACCGGTACAATTAATTCAGGTACGGTCGTTACGCCAACTGCAGTCGTGCATAATTATGGTAATATTCAAGAAGCCGAAGTCCCGGTTTATTTTACCTTTGGTTCATATCTGAGTACACGGACAATCAGTCTTGCGATTGGTCAGACCGATACGGTCGAATTCGATGACTGGACCGCATCAGCCGGTGCTTATACGGGTATTTCTTATACCGCTTTAACAACTGACCAGAATTTTAGTAATGATACGGCACAGTATCGTTTTTCAGTAATTGATACGGGTATGAACGATATTTCAATCGTGTCGATTTTAGTACCGACGAGCGGTGTTATTACCTGCAATGATTACACGCCAGCCGTGGTTATTCATAACCAGACCGTAAGCGGAACCGGCAGCGCGGCGCCCTGTTCAGTGCTGGTAAGAATCACTCGCTATCCGGCACAAATGACAAGTTTCTGTAATATCGGCGTCGATACGACAAATCCGATTTGTGAATACGAAGAGTGGCTGTTTACGACAGTCGAGGTCGGCTCTGATACGGTTTATTTACCGAACTGGCATCCTTACTGGTCAGATATTACCTGGGTTTTAAATCCGACTTATCATAAGGTTTATGCCGAAGTTTCTTCGCCGAATGATGTAAATCCGGATAACAACAGTTTATTGAATATGTTCATGGTTAATGGCTGTGCTTATGACCTGCAAACCAACTGGACCGGTCTGCTTGACGGTTACGAACCGCTATACCATGAAACTTTAGAAATCAGAACTTATAATGTCGCTTCAGTAGTTTCAAACCCGGTTGGCCCGACCGCTCAATTCCGTTCCAAAGTGAAAATTATTCAGGAGAATAATCAGGCGATTGTCTATGCCCGGTATCTGGATGAGGAACTGGCCCCAATGACTTATTCGTGTCTTTCCTATCAGAGTGGCTGGACACCGACCGAGCCAGGCTGGTATCGGGTTTATTCCTGGATTGAAACCAGA
>JAGXRL010000071.1 GCA_018335915.1 Candidatus Latescibacterota bacterium | reverse complement strand
CCGTATCAGTCAAATAAACCCTTCTGCCCCGCCATTCGGTCGCGACTTTAATCCGGTCCCGGGTTGTGCCGCTCTCTTTCATCGTAATCGCAATCCGCTTGCGTACAATCCGGTTAAAGAGCGTGGACTTGCCGACATTCGGTTTGCCGACAATCACTACATTATTCTCCTCGCTCCTCACTGCTTGCTACTCACTGTTTTATGCTTTGAGCACTTCCTGCAATGCCGCAATCATTTTCTTATTCTCTGCCGGCGTGCCGATGCTGATGCGCAAAGCATTCTGAAATCCGTATTCTTTAATCATCCGGGCAATGACCTTTCTCTTTTGCAGTTCTTCAAAGATCTCTTTGGAATCGGTCGCAAAATTTGCAAAGACGAAATTACCATAGGTCTGTAAATGGAAAACCTTCAGTTTTTTCAGTTCTTTATACAGATATCTTTTACCCGCTTCATTGACTTTGCGGCTGCGCTTGATATGCGTCGTATCATCCAGTGCCGCGGTTGCGCCGATTTGCGCGAGCCGGCTTGCATTGAACGGCGTCCGCACTTTCATCAGAGCACTGATGATTTCTGGCTTGGAAATGCCATAACCGATGCGCAGACCGGCCAGACCATGTATCTTGGAAAAAGTCCGCAAGACTAATACATTCTTGCCTTCGGTCAGGAATTTGAACGAGTCCGGATATTCTTTGGTCGTGATATAATCATAATATGCCTCGTCAATAATGACCAGTACAAAATCCGGTACCTTGCTCAAGAATTTTTCCATTTCATTATGCCAGAGACAAGTGCCGAGCGGATTAATCGGATTGTCAATGTAAATAATTTTAGTCTGGGCAGTTATCGAATTAAGCATCCGGTCTAAATCGTGACGGTATTCTTTTAACGGAATTTCCTGAATTACACTGCCCATCACTTCAGTGCCGATTTTAGCCATCAGAAACGAACCATTACTGCGCATCAACCGTTCGTACGGATTAAGATATGCCAAACAGGCAAAATAGATTAACTCGACCGAACCATTACCAATAATGATATTTTCCGGATTGACATTATGCTTATCCGCAAGCTTTGCTTTAAGATAAAACGCATTATCATCCGGATACAGAAAAGACTCGTGCAATGCTTTCTGCATTGCGTGCAGGGCTTTGGGCGATGTGCCTAATGGATTCTCGTTCGACGCGAGCTTGACTATTTTTCCTTCCAGTTTTAATTCCCGGGCAACTTCTTCAATCGGTTTGCCCGGTTTATAGGTTTTGATTGCTTCTAAATTGGGTCTTGGTAAAATACTCATTGTATTCCTCCCTCAACAAGTTTTTTTGTTTCTTTTTTAATGAACAAAAACATAATTCCGCCAATTAAGGCAAAGATTAAATTTACAATTAAATACAAGAGACTGATTGCACCGGCTTGAGCCGTGGTCATACCGTGGGCTGAGAATAATGATACGAACAGGTTTTCCCGTAAGCCGAGTCCGCCGATTGTCACCGGTATCATGGTTATCACGCCGATGACCGGTATGTATAAGAAATAGTACAAGACCGATGTCTTAACCGAAATCCCGATTGCACAGGCAAACCAGACCAATGCCAGACTGACTTGTACTAATAATGACAAAAGAAAACTATAGACAAGCTGCATTTTCACATTTCGAAAATCTTTGATTTCCTGATATGACCGTTCAAACTTATCGCCTAAATTAAAGAATTTAATCCGGGTAAATATCCAGGAAAATATTCGGTGCACCCGGTCGGAAAACATTGCCAAGAGTATTACTAATAATACAAACAATCCGATAATGATAAACCATAAATACTGATTTTTGCCTGATTTTGCCAGATATAAAAGACCCGACGCAATACAGGCAAAAAAGAACAGACCAATAAAGCCGATAAACCGGTCAACTAATGTAACCGCCAGTGCAGCAGAGCGACGCGGTTTGCCAGTAACCGGGTCGTTTTTGACTGTATAGGCAATGCGTAAGACATCACCGCCAACCGTAGTCGGCAGAATATTATTAAAAAACCACGACACAAAATACACTTTTAACAAATAACCAAATGAGAATCGCATTTCCCGGGCATCGAGTAAAATTTGCCAGCGCCAGTTGCAGATTAATAAAAATACAAAGAATAAACCGATGCTTAACACAAAAAACCAGATATTAACCTGCTTCATAATATCAAACGATGCTCTGATATCGATTTTACGAAGCAGATAATAACACAAACCGACCGCGACCAGGACTCGCGCGATATTAAATAGTTTTTTTATCACTTGTGACTTTTTTTAACTTCCTTTTCAATCCGTTCAATCCGCTCAGAAATATGCGCGACTGCTTCACCGACAAATCCAAAACCGAAGATTAACAGACCGGCTAAAATCAGTAATATCACTAAATACAATAATGGTCTGAAACCGTATCCGAAAATCCTGAGCACTAAAGCAACAATACCAGCAACCACACCCAGTGACATCGTGAAAAATCCGAGCAAACCTAAATAGAACATCGGCTTGCGCATAATCCGAATCTGAAAACCGACTGCCAGTAAATCAAACATACCGATAAACACGCGGAACAGACTCTGATATTTAGGCGTGCCGGCATGACGCGGATAAAGCTGGACTTTAAGCTCGCTGATTCTGTATCCTTTGTCTGCTGCCAGCGGTACTAAATAGCGGTGCCAGTCTTTACGCAAAGATACCATATCCCATAACAATTCTTTACGAAATCCTTTCATGGCATTGATATCATGCACTTTAAGCCCGAAAATTTTCTGTGCCAATTTATTATAAATACCGGAAACTAATCGCTTGTCATAATGTCCCTGTTTCCAGCCCACACACATATCTGCACCATTATCAAGCTCCTGCACAAAGCGCGGAATATCATCAGCTGAATATTGTAAATCAGCATCAAATATAACCAGATACTCGCCGCTCGCCGCATTGGCACCAGTAATAATCGCTTCGGTCTTACCAAGATTACGCTTATGTTTTACTACCTTGAGAAACTTATGTTTTACTGCGGCTTCGACTGACAATGCATAAGTCTTATCCGAACTACCATCATCAACAATTATTACCTCATAATCAGGAGACAATTTTTGGGAAAATACACTAACTAATGCATTAATATTTTCTTCTTCATTATATGCAGGAACAATAATTGAACACTTAATCACAGCAAATTATAACAAAAAAACCGCCCTATGTCAATAAAAATCAATAAATTATTTTACTATAATACCACTATATATAGATAAGTATAATATTTATACTTCTATTAGTAGTATTAATTATATAATTTGGGTATTTACCCAGTTCAAATACGGCATAAATCCTTTAACAATGTTTATTCCAACAATTTCTGGTATTTGATATGGATGCATCGATTTTATCAATTTCTCGACCTTTTTGTATTGATTTGCTCTTGTTTTAATCAGACATAAAAACTCTTTGGTCTGTTCGAGTCTATGCTGCCAGATATAATGACTTTGGATCGGTCCGATTATCTGAGTACATGCTGCCAAAGATTTTTTTACCAGGGTCTGGCAAATTTTTCGGGCAACTTTTTTATTCGGTGTGGTTGTAAATACGATTATGTATGTCATAATAATTAATATATCTGATTTTCTTGTCTCGTCAAGCGCTTATAATATTATTGACAAACGAGAATTTACTATGTATGCTTAATATGTTATTTATTAAGTTATCTAATTATGCAACATATAAGAATCAAAATGTTATTTGACAGAAATGAGAATTAAACAATTAATTCTTAACGGATTCAAGTCTTTTCCCGATAAAACCGTCATCAGTTTTGACCCGACCGTAAATGCGGTGATTGGTCCGAATGGCTGCGGCAAAACTAATGTGCTTGACGGTTTGCGCTGGGTTATGGGCGAGGGAAGTTTTACTCAGATGCGCTGTGCTAAAACCGAAGATTTGATTTTTTCTGGTAACCAAACCCATCCGCCGGTAAACTTTGCTGAAGTCATCCTGGTCTTGCAAAATCATGACCAAACACCGTCATCTCCGACCAGCGTATCCCAAACCTTATATAATTTAGGCACAGAAATTGAAGTCAAACGAAGATTTTACCGCTCGGGCGAATCTGAGTTTTATATCAACCGCAAATCCTGCAAACTGAAAGATATTCAGGATTTATTTACTTCGGGCGGCGGTTCTGGTCACGGCTACTCGATTTTTGATTTGCCGACCATGCGCCAGATTATCAGCTCTAATTTAAAAGATTTGTTTATCGAAGCCGCGGGTTTAGCTTTTTATCAGGAGCGCAAAGGAGAAATCGAGCGCAAACTCAAACTCACGACCGATGATTTGACCCGGCTCAATGACATTATTGCCGAACGCGAACGCATAACCCGTTCCCTCAAACGCCAGGCATACCGGTTAATGGCATTTGAAAAAGTCAAAGCCGAACAGAAAAAACTCGAAATCGAACTCTTAAAATTCGATTACCAGAAAATTCTCCAAGCAGAAAAAACAGCTGCCGATTCTCTTGCCAAACTTGAACAGGAAGCAGTCAACCTGGAACAGAATATCTCAACAAACGAAAGGCGTCGGCACGAATTACGCAAACTCCTTCAGGAAAAAGAAGGCGTGCGCAATGTTCTGCAGGCAGAAATCGATGCGCTCAAAGAACAACTCATCACACATCAGGCGCGTCTTAAAGCCAATCTTGATAAACAGACTTTCTTAAAATCAGAACAGGAAAAACTCCAGTCCCAGTTCAGTTTTGTGCCGACTTTGGACGCCAGCCAGGAAAACATCCAGGCCAAACAAAAATATTTTGACCAATTAAAATCATTACAAGAAAATAAAGAGCAGGAATTCGAAGCCCTGCGCCTGAAAAACAAAGAGCTCGAAGCTGAAATCTTTTCGCTCCAGTTAGGACTGGAAGAACTCCATGAAAAAGATAAACAGCTCTTTATCCGCTCTTCGCATATCGGTTCTGAAATCAGCGGTCTCGAAATGAAACTTGAAGATAACCATCGCTATCTTAAAAATCTCCAGGATTCGCTCCATGCCTTAACTCAGGCAAAATCAGAAAAAGATAAAATCGAAACCTGTCGCACTCTTTTACAAACTAATCTCGGTGATAATTTCATCGCTTTTGTGCACGAACTCGTCTCAACCGCACCCGAATATGAACCTGCACTCTTGGCAGTGCTTTACGGATTGTCTGATGCGGTTGTGACCAGTGACTTGAAAAATATCACTCTGGATAAATTCAACCCGGACCAGACCTGGATTGTGCTTGACCAGTATTCCCGACCAATCAATCAAAAACTTCCCCCAATCTCATCCGACCTTGTTCAATCCTTATCAAACATTACCGAAATAAAACCGTCTGCCCCGGCATACTTGCAATCTTTAATTGACTCATTTCTGCTCGTCAAAGATTATGGTCAGATTCAAACCTTAAGCGATCAGTTTCCTGACTATTCTTTTGTCACCAAATCTGGTATTGTCTTAACCAATACCGGTCTTTTAATTATTCCGAGTCAGACTGCTGATACTGCCCAGGCAAGTTATCAGGAAAAAGTGCAGGCATTTGAAAAAGAAATCGCATTATACCAGTCGAAAAGTTCAGCCTACGAGAAAAATATTGAATCGCTCAAAGGGGAACGAATCGAAAAAGAGCGGGAAAAAACTGAACTTGCTGAACAAATCAAACTTAAACAGCAGGAGCTCAACCAAAAACGGCAGCTCAATAAAGAAAATCTCGAGCAGGCGAGCACTTATCTATATGACCTTAACAAACGCCGCGAAGAGCTTGCCCAGGTTAAAGCCGAGTTATCTGAAATCAATCTCAGCCAGACCCGGCGCGATTCGCTCGCCTCAGAACGCACCCGAATAGCTCAGACAATCAGTGAACTCGAGCAGGAACAAACCGACCTGCAAAATAAGACTGCTCAATTACAGAATAATCTGCAAACAAAACAGAATTCGTTTGCCGAAACCGAACTCGGTATCTTGTCCAATGAATATGACGAGTTGGAAACAAAACTGAGCCAACTCAGAATCAAACTTGACATGCATAAACAGAGTCTGGGTGAAGAGCAGTATAAAAAACTGCAGGTCACCAACCAGCGCGAATCTACAGAACGCCAGGCACAATCACTTTTAAGCAATGGTCTGGAAATGCTCAAAACTCTTGAAACCGAACCAAAAGATATCGATGAGGTTAAAAAACAGTTAAAATCAGTCGAACGGAAAATTACTGCGATTGGCATGATTAATCCTTTGGCAAAAGACGATTACGAGCGGGAAAAAGCCGAGCTCGATAAACTCACCAACCAGCGCAATGATGTCGCGACTGCCCAAACCAATCTTGGTCTGGCTTTGCAAGAACTGACCAAAAAAGCCGAGCAGATGTTTTATGGAACCTATGAACAGGTCAAAGTCAGTTTCCGCAGGATATTCAAAGAGATATTTGTTGAAGGTGATGCAGACCTGATTCTGGAAACGCCCGCATCACCGCTCGATTCTGATATCAAAATTATTGCCCAGCCCAAAGGCAAACAACCCCGCCGCTTAGACCAATTATCTGACGGTGAAAAAGCCCTGCTCGCCTTATCGCTCTTATTCGCATTCTATGACATCAAACCGGCACCGTTCGTATTTATGGATGAAGTCGATGCCCCGCTCGACGATGCCAACATCAAACGGTTTACCCGCTTCTTAAAACAGATCGTTGAGACGACTCAGGTAATAATCATCACTCATAACAAACTTACTATCGAAGCTGCTGCCGTGATTATCGGCGTTACCACTGAAGAACCCGGTATCTCTAAAATCGTCTCGGTCCGGTTAATAGACCTGCCTGCCTTTGCCAAAACCTAAGAAAAACCGCCACTGATGGACACGGATAAAATTTCAATTATCAATGACCAATTATCAATGAATTATCAAGTTAACAATTATCAAGTTTGAGAATTGAATCATTGAAGACAGAATAGCCAATTATGGACACGGATAATAAAAATAAAGAAGGTTTAAATTTTAAATCTTCATCCGTAGATATCCGTGGTTTATTTGTTTTGTTTGAAAAAAAAAGATTTAGCCAATGATGGACACGGATAATAAAAGTAAAGAAGGTTTAAATTTTATATCTTCATCCGTGTAAATCCGTGGCTTATTAAATATGTCACTCTTTCAGAAATTAGCCCAGGCACTTAAAAAAACCCGCTCGATTTTTGCCGGTGCGATTAGCGCTGAAAATATCGAAGAGCTCGAACAGGCATTATTACAGGCTGATGTCGGCTTTCAGAGTACTGAACATATCATCGAACAACTTAAAAAATCCAAAGCCGATAAACACGAATACAAACAACAATTAAATCAGATACTCCACCAAATCTTAACAAACCAGTCCTTAAAAACTCAAGCCAGTCAAAAACCCTGTATCATTATGATTGTC
>JAGXRL010000070.1 GCA_018335915.1 Candidatus Latescibacterota bacterium | reverse complement strand
TGAAACTGAAAGAAATTTCATATATCCATGCTGAAGGTTACCCCGCCGCAGAAATGAAACACGGGCCGATTGCCCTGATTGATAAGAATATGCCGGTCGTGGTTATCGCAACTGATACGGATGATTTGATTTACCAAAAAGTTGTCAGTAATATCGAAGAAGTGCGGGCGCGGGGCGGCAATATTATTGCGATCGCCACGGAAGGCAATCAAGAGATGAAAAATCTTGCCACTGAAGTTATCTATGTTCCCAAAACACACGGCTATTTAACACCGTTGTTAAATGTTATTCCGTTACAGCTTTTGGCATACCATATTGCGGTCCTTCGCGGCTGTGATATTGATAAACCCCGGCATCTTGCCAAATCCGTTACCGTCGAATAATTAAGTTTTTACCAGAGAAAAATTATTACAGTTCCGATTACCGCAATGATAGTTCCGAATACCGACTGTAAGGTGACTTTTTCCTTAAACAGATAATGGGAAACCGGTAATAAAATAATTGGCGGCAAAGCCATAATTGTTGAGGCAATGCCAATCGGTGCCCATTTAATCGCATTCATTGACATCCAGATACCTAAGAACGGTCCGCAAAATGCACCCGCGGAAATGATTAGAAATATTTTTTTATCGGCAATCTTTTTGATTGTTGTTTTTGCTTTACCGGTTATGAGAGTTATGAACCAGATGACTATGCTGGCAATAAAAACGCGTATCAGGGTTGCGGATAGACCAGAAAAATTATCATATAATCCCTTTTTCGCAATTATCAATCCGGTTGCCTGGCCTAATGCACCGCCAAGACCGCATAACACGCCGATTAGAAACTGTTTTTTACTGATTTGGATGGAACTCCGCTTTGTTAAGACTACTAAGATGATACCGCTCATGGTTAAGATTATTCCGATTATATTCACAAGCGACAAAGTTTCGGCAAGAAAAATCCAGGCGAATAATACGCTAAGGATTGGCACTAAGGTCATGATGAGCATTGATAAATGAGGACCAATCAAAACAAATGCTTGAAACAAACCAGAGTCACCAAGCACGAGCCCGATAATTCCGGATAGACCGAGCCAGAACCAATGACTGAGACCGGCTGATATGGGCAGTAATTGACCTTGTATAACTAAATGTGCAAGCGATAAGAATAATAGACCGATTAATAATCTGATGCGATTTACAGTAATTGAACCGATATGTCTGGCACTGAGTGTGAAAAATACCGATGTGCCTGACCAGAGTAAAGCAGTTGCTAATGCAGCTAATTGACCTGCCATAATCTATCCGAAAAATACCATAAAGACGCCCGTGATTGCCAGAATAATCGCTGCTGTCCGCATCATGGTTATTTTTTCCTTAAGGATTAATGCGGCAAATATAAAGACAAACACACTCGAAGTCTGGTTTAATGCGGATGCGATTGAAGCTGCAGTATATTTCATTCCAGCCAGCCAGATAATCAATGCCAGATAAGTACCGATAAAAGTTCCGCCAATCGAATAACCAATGCCTTTAATTGTGAAAAGCGAGGATATTATCTGTTTACGGTTGGGAAGAAACATTGTGATTATAAATAAACTGACAAATCCGCCGATGAGACGGATTTCGGTTGCCCATAATAATGGAGTTACACCTAACTGCGGTTTGATTAAAATAATGCCGACGGCAGTCGATGCATTAGCTAAAGTCCCTAATAAAATGCCGATAAGAAGGTTCCGGCGCGTGATATGGTCAATATGTTTTAAACGGGTTGTTAAAAGCACTGCCAGCACAATCAGAATTACCCCGAAAATCTGGACAAGAGCTAAACTTTCTTTTAGAAAAAGCACGGATAAGATAATGATAAAAGGACTGTAGGTGCAGGCAACAATCGCATTCAAACTTGCGCCGATTCGATTTAAACTCATAAAAAACAGAGTATCGGCAATTGCCATACCCAGAATACCGCTTAATAAAAAAATTAAATACTTACTGACCGGAAAGGCAATAAACAACGACTCGCCGAAAATCATCATGGTCGGCAGAATTAGAATTAGCGCGAGCAGATTTTTAAACAGGTTTAATGCAATCGGATGCACGGTCTCGCCGCTTTTTCTGAATAGAATAACCGCAAATGCCCAGATAATCGAACTGAGCAAGGCTAAGGTCTGTCCTAAATATGGATATGAGAAATTCATGCTATTTGAGATATTGAGATAAACACTTGGTTAATGTGTAAAATTCATCAACTGAAAAATCCTGGGCGCGTTTAAATAAATCCAATTGATTGATTTGCGTCAACTCGTTTTTATCTATGCCTAAAAACATGGAAAGATTATTCAAGATGGTCTTACGGGGCTGTCGGAATGATGTGCCGACAATTTGAGAAAAAGCTTGAAAATTAATATCTGCAAACTTGGTCAAAGTCCGTTTCTCAATCAAGACGGCGGTTGATACTATTTTCGGCGATGGTTTAAATACAGATGCAGGTAATGATAATATTTTTTTTCGTTTGGTGAAAAAATCGAAAAGGACTGTATATATCGAATAGCCGGATTGACCAGGTAATGACAGAAGCTTATGGGTAAATTCGCGCTGCGTGACGACTATTGATAAAGTCCAGGTATTTACATTATCTATTAACAGAGAAAGAATGTGGGTTGAAATGTTATAAGGAATATTACCGATGATTTTTATATCATCGAATTTGTTCCAGTTAAGTTGCCGAATATCCTGATTAATGATTTCGATATTATTGTATTGTCGGGTGTTTTCTCTTAAAACCGGGATGAGCCGCGCATCGATTTCTACGGCATAGACTTTTTTTGCCTGGGCGCACAGCCGGGTCGTCAGAATTCCCAGTCCAGCACCAATTTCTAAGACCTTGTCATTATTTGTAAGTTGTAAACCTGATACTAATTTATCAGCTATTTTATCAGAGACAAGAAACGATTGACCCAATGACTTTTTCGGTTTGAAACCAGTTGGGAATTTCATTTAGTCTTTGCCACACAGACACAAAGGCACAGAGTTTAGATTCTGAATAGAGTTTTGGTATTTCGAGTTGTGATGTGGGCAAGGTGTTCGAATGGGCAGTTTCTTAATTGAGCGACGGTTTGAGCTGTGTATTTTACATAGGCAGGTTCGTTTCGTTTACCGCGCATTGGCACTGGTGGTAAATAGGGAGCATCGGTTTCTATTAAAATTCTGTCTTCAGGTATTTTTTTGGCAATCTGTTTGAGTTGCGGATTATCATAGGTAATCGAGCCGGAAAACGAGATATAAAATCCCTGTGCAACAGCCCATTGTGCAAATAATTCATCGCCCGAATAACAATGCAAGACACCAGTATAATATTTATGCTCAAGCAAAATTGCCTTCGCTTCTGGATAAGCAGCCCGGATATGGATAATCATTGGCAGTCCCAGTTTTTGAGCAAGGTTAATCTGATTGTGAAATGCTATTTCCTGACTTTCCCGGTCTGAATAATTACGAAAATAATCCAGACCGGTCTCGCCAATTGCCTGTACTTTAGGATTAGCCGACATCTGCTCTAATTTATCCATATCATCATTATGCATACCTTTTGCGTCGTGAGGATGAATTCCGACACTGCAATAAACACCAGGATATTTATCAGCAATTTTAATGGCGGCGAGCGAGTCGTCAATATTGAGTCCGGCGGTCAGTAAATACTTAACTTCATTATCCTGCGCCCGTTGCACGACTTCATCTAAGCTTGCCAGATAGGCGCGGTCAGTTAAGTGGCAATGGGAATCGAATAAAGCCATATTAAATATTAAAAATTAAATATCAAAGATATGATAATATTTTATGAAACCGAACTGCCGGTTTTGATATCTTTATCCAATATCACAAGAGAAATATCCGCACCATCAACTGCAGCCAGGAGCATACCATTGGATTCAACACCGCGGATTTTTGCTTTCTGCAAATTAGCGACCACTACGATATTTCTTCCGATTAGTGTTTCCGGCGCATAAGCCATGCCAATACCAGCAACAATCTGCCGTTTCTCAGTTCCTAAATCAATATCCATCCGAATCAGTTTATCCGTAGCGGCAACACGCTCGGCATTTAGTATCTTAGCGGTTTTTAACTCGATTTTTTTGAAATCATCAAATGTTATTTCCATTTGTTTCTCCTTTTTTACATCTTCTATTTTAACCACAGAGGTCGTAGGGACAGCTTCTTTTTTTGGTTCGGTTTCTGTGGTTGTTTTCTTGCCCAGTTTATCAATCTGGGTATTGATTACTTTTTCTTCAATCTTGGGAAATAAGATTGAAACCGGTCCTAATGTTTTACCGAATTTCGGATTTTGAGCTTCATCCCAGGCTTTGGATTGAATCTGAATCAGTTTTTTTATCTTGTCAGCAGTAAAAGGTAAGAACGGCTCTAAAATAACTGAAAGCGATGCGATAACACGCGCACAAACATTAATCGTCGTATCACATTTATTGCGGTCGGTTTTAAAACTCTGCCAGGGAGCCTGGTAATCAAAATAACGATTGCCCAGATTTGGGAGCGTCATTAGTTCACGAATCGCGTCTTTAATCTGAAAAGGCTCGATTAACTCGCCAACTTTTTTAGTTGTATCTTCGATTTTAATCAAAACTTCATTATCGCTCTCGGTAAATTTGTGATTTTCCGGAATATTACCATTATAATTCTTATTAATAAAAGTCGCAACCCGGTTAATAAAATTACCCAGCACATCCGCAAGCTCATTATTATTTCTTGCTAAGAAATCACGCCAGGCAAAATCAATATCGCGGTTCTCAGGCAGATTAACTGCCAGAGCATAGCGGAGCGGGTCTGGTTCAAATTCTTTTAAGTATTCAGGCAACCAGACTGCCCAGTTTTCTGAAGTGGATAATTTCCTGCCTTCCAGATTCAAGAATTCGTTAGCCGGAATTTCCGAAGGCAAAATATAATCACCATGCGCAAAAAGCATTGCCGGCCAGACCATGGCGTGAAATACAATATTATCTTTACCAATAAAATGCACCAGTTTGGTTTTCGAGTCGAGCCAGTAATCTTTCCATAAATCGGGTTTGCCTTTTTTCTCTGCCCATTCTTTGGTCGAAGAGATATAGCCAATCGGCGCATCAAACCAAACATACAGGACTTTATTCTGGGCTTCTTTTAACGGCACCTTTACACCCCAGGTCAAATCACGGGTAATTGCCCGGTCTTCCAGACCTTGGGCAAACCATCCTTGGCAGAACTTTTTAACATTATCTTTCCAATTAGTTTTCTCGCCAATCCACTTTTTCAATGTATCCTGAAACTGGCTTAACTTGAAAAAATAGTGCGTGGTCTTAAGTTCTTCAGGTTGCGCTCCACAGGTTTTGCATTTTGGTTCGATTAAGTTAAACGGTTCGAGCCAGCGACCGCACTTCTCACACTGGTCGCCGCGGGCTTTGTCATTTTCGCAATGCGGGCAGGTACCGGTAACATAGCGGTCAGCTAAAAACATATTACAGGCATGGCAGAAAAACTGGCTGATGGTTTTGGGATAAATAAATCCTTTGTCATAAATCCTGGTAAAGAAATCTTGGGCAGTTTTGTGATGAAGTGGAAGCGAAGTCCGGGAATAATTATCAAAACTGCAGCCGAATTTCTCAAACGATTCTTTAATACTATTATGATATTTATCCACGATAACTTGGGGACTCACTTTTTGCTTGTC
The DNA here is from genome assembly GCA_018335915.1 of Candidatus Latescibacterota bacterium. GTDB lineage: Bacteria > Hydrothermota > Tepidihabitantia > Tepidihabitantales > CAIPLT01 > JAGXRL01. Next base: position 1,557 of record JAGXRL010000070.1, on the reverse strand, counting down.
TGCAGCAATCGTGATTGGTACGCCATGCTCGTCAGAACCGCAGATATAGATAATATCATTGCCTTTTAGTCTGTGATAGCGGACATATATATCAGCGGGCAGATATGCACCGGCAAGATGACCTAAATGAATCTCGCCATTGGCATAAGGTAAAGCACTGGTTACTAAAATTTTCATTTTTATTCCTGTTCTATATTTAACCACGGATTAACACGGACAAACACGGATTTTTCAATCAGTGTAATCTCAATTTTAATCAGTGTCGTCATTTTTATTAAAATAAATTATGCTGTTTATATCTCAATTGTCAAGAAAATAAATTGTCAGTTAGAATAAAAGAATTATTGCCATGCCTCGCCTAAGCATGGCATGATTGACAAATAGCGAATAAAGTTAATATTAAATGTAATCACCTTATCAATTATAGATAAGAATTTTTATATGTCAACATTATGTGACATTATAAAGTTTTAATATTGTTTCTCTTATCTTCTCGGTTATCTCTTTATCCAGCCCTTGTTCTGTATAAACCCGATGCAGGTTAACAAGTTTTTGCTTCAGAATCAAGTCGTCTTTACCTTGATATTTTTTAATCGCCCGATAGCATTCTCTGGCAAAATTCATATAGTCAGTATAATAGGCGCTTTGAGAAAGATTGTGCTCAACAAGCAATCGATTGACTGCGTTTTCAACCGGTACCAGTTTGATTCTTGCCTGGATATATTTATGTGCCATTTTTCTTGCTTTTTGTCTGGTAATCGGCTTTTGCGCCTGGACTTTTTTCTCTTCGGTATGCTCAATTTTTAAGGCAATGTTCATAATCTCGGTTAAATATGATTTTGATACACCTGAGATATTATATTCTTTAATCAGCGGTGCGTATTTATCGACCGTAATTACTTTGTGGGTAAATTCGAGATAATGCCCAATCAGTTTTTCATCTACTCTTAATGTATTTAGATATTTCAGGACTTTGAGTGTAATCTTCTGTTTTACCAGTTCCATATCGACTTTGGTATAGAAATTCTGCGGCGGTCTGATTTTCGCCTCATATAATCGTGTATCCCTATCTAACTTGCTCTGGATTCTCGGACCTGAAGGCAAGGTAACTTTGGTCATTATCTGAGCGTGTTCTTGTTTATCCCGCTCGTTTGACAGTTCTGTGAAAAAAGTTATCCAGCTGACTCCAATTGCGTCAAGATAATTCAGGATAGTGTCTATGCGAGGCGCTTTGATTAACTCATTTTCTAATCGGGCTATAAAAGTTTGTCCCGACTTGGGCTTTAACTTCATTCTCTGAGCAACTTGCAGTTGTGTTAAATCAGCATTTTTCCGTAACTGACTTAATTTAGGAATAATTAGTTTATAAAATCGCATCACTGAAAATATTACTGATTAGTAATATATTTGTCAAGCTCTTTTTTCTTCTATCTTGCTAACATCTAACAACTAACAGCTAAAATCTATTAACATAGGGGAGCCATCCCCTCCTTCAAGACCGAAGTCAAAGTTTTAGTGTTAAAGAGTTTGGAGTTATGAGTTAAATACAAAACTGGG
>JAGXRL010000069.1 GCA_018335915.1 Candidatus Latescibacterota bacterium | reverse complement strand
ATTCGTGAAGGCACGGCTGCGAAAAACCTTGCTGACCTGTTCCCGATTTTAAATACCCGCAACTCGCGCCGATGTATGTTTGTGAGCGATGACAAGCATCCGGATGAACTCATTTCATCAGGACACTTAAACGCAGCCCTGCGCAAAGCCGTATCAATGGGCTTGGACCCGTTTACCGCAATTCAGATGGCATCGTTAAATCCGAGCCAATATTTCAAACTTGATGACCGCGGTGCTCTGGCACCTGGTAAAATTGCCGACATTACTGTTATTGACAGTCTCATTGACTTCAATGTCTCAACTGTTATCAAAAACGGAAAAGTCATAGTCCAGAACAAACAAATCAAAACCGCCCTGCCCTATTACAAAGACAAGCTCGTGCTTTCAAGTGTCAAAGTAAAACCGTTCACGATCAATGCCCTTAAAATTAAGCCCAAAGACGGACTCCTGAATGTCATCCGAATCATTCCTGACCAGATTATCACGGAAAAATACCGCACCAATCCAACCCTGTCCAAAACAATAAAGAAAACCTCGAAAAAAATCTCAGTGTCCTCTGTGTCTCTGTGGCAAAAAGGTGAAGTAATCTCAGATATTGAACGCGATATCTTAAAACTGGTCGTAATCGAGCGCCACAAAAAGACCGGTAATATTGGCATTGGCTTTGTGACTGGTCTGGGCTTGAAAAAAGGCGCGCTCGCATCATCAGTTGCCCACGACTCGCACAATATCATTGCGACCGGCACCAATGACAAAGATATCTTTTTTGCGATTAAGCAAGTCATCAAAATGCAAGGCGGATTTGTTGCGGTTGACAAAGAAAAAACAAAAGCATGTTTGCCATTACCCATTGCTGGACTCATGTCTGACCAAAGTGCAGAAGCGGTCTCAAACAAGCTCAAAGAACTGCTCGCCGTGGTCAAATCCTGGCAGACCAAAATCTCAAATCCCTTTATCACGCTTTCATTTTTGGCATTGCCGGTTATCCCTGAACTCAAACTCACGGACAAAGGTCTGTTCGATGTCTCCAGATTCAAGATTGTGGAACTATTTGAAAAATAATACAAACCCAAAATATCTGAATGATGACGCGGCTTGCGTCATCCGTGCACAGAAAGCAGAAACCAGCGCGTATCAGGCATTATACAATCGTTACAAGCACCGATTGCTCGGTTATATCAGATTAAGAGTAGATTGTAAAGACGATGCCCGCGATATTCTGGCTCGCACTTTAAATAAAGCATTTGCCAACTTGCAAAAAATCAAACAACCGCAGTATTTCAAACAATGGATATTTAAAATTGCCTTGCGTGAAATAAGCAATTATCATCGAGCACAGAAAACAAGAATACAGGCGACATCGGTTGAAGATGTACCAGAAATTGAACTTGCGCATAATCCAAAAAATAACTCACTTACGGAAAGTGTTCGTGACACTTTAAAATATCTTACTAATCAAGAGCAAGATATTATCAATTACCGGTTATTTCAGAAAAAAGAAATTTCAGAAATTGCAGATATCACCGGTTTGTCAAACCAGATGATTTATTACACATTGAAAAAAGCTTTGAACAAATTCGGTGATATGTATAAGAGTAAATATAAATTAGGACCAGAAAAGAAAGAGGGTGAGAAAAATGAAGCGGTCTAACCAGAAGAAAACCACAGAGGCACAGAGTTCACAGAAAGAAAACCTGAGAAAACCGGGTAAGGATTTAAAAAGAAAAGACTTAAAAAATGTTTCCTCTGTGTCCTCCGAGTCTCAGTGTCTCTGTGGTAAAGTCAGCATAGACCATATTGTCGAGGATTTTACCAATAAACTGATTAAAGGTGAAAAAATCACAATTGACCAGATACTAAAGAAATATCCGAAAATTGCCGATAAACTCAAGCCATTACTTGAATCAACCCAGTTATTATTACAAGCAGGTGACCAGTTTGACAAACAGATTGCCGATGAACTGAAAGAATATGACGAGGAACTCTGGCAGGAACTTGAGAAAAATATTCTTGCAAAAAGCGTCAAGCAAGTCCAAAAACAAGAAGCGCTCTTAAAGAAAAAAGAGACAAAAACATTAAGCCAGCGATTTGAATATTTGATTTTAATGCTCTATGTCAAAGGTTATCATGCCCGAATCGGTGAAAGCATCCGAGGCATTACCCGATTTATCAAAGCTCTGTTCTTACTCGAAAAAGAAACAGATTTGGCTAAATTAATCAAGACCTATTATGATTTTGTGCCTTATAAAATCGGTCCGTTTGACCCGGCAATTTATCAGGATTTGAAAGTATTAGAGCTGGCAGGTATAATAAAAAGACAGACCTATAAGTACAGAAAACCGACTGACGATTCCAAGATTGAAAGATTTGATGATGTGCAGATTGATGAAGGATTTCAGTTTAATGACGAATCAACCTTATTTGTCTTGACTGACAATGGTATGAAATATGCCAAAGCATTGGCAAAGTGGTGTGACCAGAAAGACGAAAACATACTCTTAAATATCCGCCGAATCAAAACCAAATATGGCTCTGCACCATTAAAATATTTATTAAAGTATATTTATGAAAATTATCCCGATTATACTAAAGAATCGGAGTTTATTAAAGATATTTTAAAATAATAAGAGAGTGAATAAATTTGCATTTCGATTATCTAAGGTATTGACAATTGACTACAAAATGTATACAATTGACTACAAAATGTATACAAAAAAATACTATGCTTAATAAAATTATTCCGTCTCGAACCAGAATCGAAATTCTTAAACTATTGCTCTTAAATCCGAAAAACAGTTATTATCAGCGGGAAATTGAGCAGTTAATCAATCTGCCGGTGCGGGCGGTCCAGCGCGAGATGAAAAATTTACATCAAATCGATTTGGTTGTAACCAAGGTTCGCGGAAATCGCCGGTATTATTCGGTCAACCAAAATTTTCCGATTTATGAAGAATTGAAGTCAATTCTTTTAAAAACGGTAGCGTTTGGCGATGTTTTGCGGGAAGTCCTGAATCAACAACACAATCATATCAAACTTGCCTTTATTTACGGTTCCTATGCACAGCAGACCGAAAACATTCAGTCCGATATCGACCTGCTGGTAGTTGGCAGCGTCAATCCGAAACATCTCTCCGACATACTGAAACGACCAAAAAGCAATCTGCACCGGGAAATCAATTCGGTAATCTACTCGGTTAAAGAATTCAAGAATAAAATTGATGACCATAATCACTTTCTATTGAGTGTATTAAAAGGTAAGAAAATTTATCTGGTAGGAAACGATGCCGTCCTTAAAACAATTACTCAGTGAAGGAAAAATAAAAAGTCATAAAACGAGCGCGAATGAAATCACCGGATTGTTAATGATTGTCAACCGTGACTTAAAAGATGCACAAATCAAAGAACTTTCTGCCGACCGTAAATTTACCACTGCCTATAATGCCGCACTCCAACTCTCGACTATAATCTTAAATTGTCGAAGTTATCGAACCACCGGCGGCAGTCATCATTATGTTACATTTCAGGCAGTAAAAGAAATCTTAGGTTCGCAACATCACGATTCAATTGATTATTTTGATGCCTGCCGAAATAAGAGAAATATTACTGATTATGATTACTCAGGGGCAATATCGGATGTTGAGGTTGTGGAATTGATAAAAGAAACATTGGCGTATAAAGAGGTCGTAATCAATTGGTTGAAGAAAAACTATCCGCAATACCTAAAATAAACTCGAAAAAAATCTATAAAATATATCTATGAAAAATATCCTGAATATACGACAGAATCGGAGTTTATTAAAGATATTTTAAAATAATAAAACCACAGATTGACACAGGTGAACACAAATAATGATATTATTAACCACGAATAAACACGAATTGACACTAATGTCTTTGCGCAGTTGCAGAGCAACCCCGTGGCAATCTCTCTTTTTTATCGGTGTAACAATAAATCTCAATGAATCTCTACAAGTTTCCATGAATTTCGTTCTTTACATCTGTGTAATCTGTCTTTTTTATCTGTGTAATCATAACTTCTCTCGAAGTTATCTCTTGACAAACAAGGATTTTGAGGGTAAAGTATTGGAAATGCATAAGAAAAGGATGCAAACCGAGATATCATTAAAGCCAAGGGGGCGATTATGAAATATAATATATATTTATTATCAATAATCACAATATTTGTTTTTGTTTTGAATTGTGATTCACCGAAACCACCAGTTATATCATCAATTTCGGGACCTAGCTCAGTATCAGTAAATGGTAGTGCAACATTTACGTGTATAGCATCAGATCCTAATGGAGACCCATTAACCTATTCGTGGACTTGTACGAGTGGTTCTTTTAGTTCTAGCGCTGGTAGTTCGGTAACATGGTATGCACCAGGCGCACATGGAAGTTCTACTATCACTGTAGAAGTATCGGATGGCACAGGCAGAGAAGATAGTAAAAGCAAAACAATCACTATTCAATCAGTAACAACGACATTAATTGACTGGAGTGGGTCTGTTTCTCATGGTTATTATAACTATTGGGCACGTTATATCCAAGCAGGTTATACTATATCTGGATATTTTACAGTCTTAACTAATGACATTAATTTTTTGATACTTAATTCTAGTAACTATTCAAATTGGGTTAACAACTCTTCATATACGTACATCGTTCGAAATCTATATTCTACTGGTGCCTCTTTTAGCGCAACCATTAATACAAGCGATACATACTATTTTATACTTGATAATACATACAGTTTATTTACAGATAAAACATGTGATTTATTTGTTGAAAGCACTTCGCCTTAAAAATAGACTAAGTTATTAATCTTAATGACGTTATATCATAAGCATAATTTGATGTTTGACAAACAAGGTTTTGGGGGTAGAGTATTGAAGATGTGGTGTTATACAATAATATATTTTGGTTTAACATAATTCGGAGGCAAAATGGATAATAAAAAAATAATCATATTTATCATATTATTAATTTCATTATCATGCACAAAAGTGAATTATATTGTAATTGATAATATACCACAAACTCCTGTGTTGACAGTATTCCCTGCTTCGATGTCAAAAGAGGATATTAATGCAGCAAATCGAATAACTGAACTTATCTTAAGTTGTGGAGTTAAAACAATCGAAAGACCAGTAATGTTAAAAGAACGTTCTGACTTTGAAGGCGCTACTACGGGTGGAGGCGTTGGTATCACCGGAAGTGGAAATCTTTCTTTATTATCAGGTGGCGCTACGCAAAGTGCAGAGTTAAGAAGCAGTATTGATCCAGTCGGTTTAATTAAGGAAACAAATGCAGATTATATATTTATAGTCAATAATAAAGCAGGTAACCCATATATAAAACTAATTAAACGTGAGAGCGAACAAATTTTATATGCCGGAGAAATAGTAATTGAATCTCATTCGACATGTTGTCTTAATATTTTCCCTTCTTATGGTATAAATCCCCGACAGCATATGTGGAATTTACTTGAAAAAGCTGGAATTATCAAATAAATTAATTATAATGTCAGATTTCCCTCTTGACAAACAAGGGTTTGGGGGTAAATACTAATAATGTTTAAGTATTAGCGAAAGCTTTATTTATTTTCAAGTTCTTTAAGTAATTGCTGCACTTCTTTTATTTGATCTTCTGATAATTGATTTTTGTTTTCTAATGCTTTTTCGAACCAATGCCTTGCACTCTTGCTGTCATTTTTTATTTGATATATCTCACCCATAGATACCATTGCAACAGCTAATTTTGAATCAAGTTCAAGTGCTTTTTTAATATCAATAGTAGCTTCTTCGATTTTCAATTTTTTTAGATATATATCACCACGATTATTGTATGAACTTGCACTTTGGGGATTAAGTTCAATAGCTTTGGAATAATCCTCAATTGCTCTATCATATTCTTGTTTATTACCATACGCATAACCCCGATTGTGGTAAGCTTTTGCAAATTTGGGATTAAGTTCAATCGCCTTATTAAAATCTGCGATAGCTAAATCATCTTCGTGCTTTTCAATATATGTGGTACCACGATTATAGTAAGATGAGGAATCCCTCGGTTTTAATTCAATCGCTTTATTAAAATCACATATGGCTAAATCATATTTTTCCATGTCAATATAAACCGTACCACGCATGAAATAAGTATCGGCATTATGCGGATTAAGTTCGATTGCTTTTGTGAAATCATTTATAGATTTATTATATTCTTTCATAATTCCGTACGTTGACCCGCGGTTTATAAATGCATCTGTATATTTGGGGTTTAATTCAATTGCCTTTGAAAAATCCATTATTGCTTTATCATATTCATTTAACTTCATATATGATACACCACGGCTATAAAAAATATTCGGATTTTTTATATCACTATCAATTATTTTATTGTATTGCTCGATTGCACTTAAAAAATCGCCTTTAGCAAAATAAATTAGTCCGATATTTGATAAGATTCCATTTTCTGCATTTTTATTCTTTAAGGTTTTCACTATACCCAAAGCGATAGATAGGTTCTTTAGAGCTTCTTCATAGTCTTTTTTATGATAATAACATCTTGCTATCTGATTGAATACTGTTATTTTGTCTTTAGTTACTGCTATTTTTAGAGCCTGTTTAAAATAAGAAATAGCGTCATCCCACTGTGAAGAATTTATTGCTTCAAATCCTTTAGTAAATAGTCCGGTACGTAAAACATCTTTATCAATAAAACTCTTGTACTCAAATGTTCTTCGAACAATATAAAAAGTAATAATAGAAATAATTACACCTAAAATTATACCAATAAAGCCGAAAATCATTTTATGTGGTCAAACAAGAAGATAATGTTCGTGGCGGTGTAGACGGAATAGGTATATTCCAATTTTCAGATTCTTCTTTACTGAGTGAAATTATAGTATCAAAATCTTGCTGTAGTACTGGTATTCTATGTTCTATATGTTCAATTTTATCAACATGTTGTTTTGGAATAAGCTCTTGAAGTTTTTCTCTTGCGTGTTTTAGGTCTTCTATTGCTGTGTTTAAAGGATTTACCGTATCTCTTCTGATTCGTTCTCGCCAAGCCAATGTATCGTGACGTACACGATTTATAATTAAAAAATAAAATATTGCATATCCTAATAGTGGCGCTACAAAAACTACTATTGCCAATATCATTTTTTCTCCTTTTGAGCTATAACTAAATTATTAACCGCTTCTGTAATTTTAGGAATTTCGTCTTTTAAGGAATTTAGTGGTAAAATGGCTTCTTCTCGCATGGTGTTAATACTTGCTCTAAGTGATGGGTTAGTTAATAAATAAATTATAATACTTGCTAATAAACTTGCAATAAAACCAACACCAAATGTTATAAGTAATTGCTGACCACACATATCGTAATTATATAATATATACCTTATATGTCAATATGTAATAATTTATCTTGTCTAGTGTTCATATTAAAAATTGAATACTACAAAGAATTACTCATAATCACTTTAAAACTTCTTTAATTATCTCCACCCCAGTCGTAAAGTCAAGATATTTTTTATAGATTTCCCCAAAAAATTATAAACATCGGAGTTTTTAGAGAAGATATTGAAATAAGGTAAGAAAACATTGAGTAAAATTTTTTTATTGGAATTTACTTGATTGCTTTCATTGACCGAAGCCAATTTTCAGTCCAGCAAACATGGTCAAGAAAATCTTTTAAAAGTGATTGATTATTAAATCTGGCTCTCGGATGAGGGTGTATTGAAATATGATCATAAGGGGGTTTAATTTTTTTATTTTCATATACTTGAATTGCACCGGTAGTTGGAATATGTGCCCAATGTGGATCCTTATCTAAGAGTTTTTTTATCTCTAACTTTGGTAAAATCCTAATTTGAACCCATGCATTATGTGACCAAGTTTTTCTAGGAAATGGAGGATTAGGCAAGTTGTGGTTTAGGAAGAATAAAAGTACATTCTTTTATCGGCGGCTGCCATCTGGGAGGAATATGTAAAATAGATTTTGAAGGCCTTCGAATTACTTTTAAATATTCTGAGTCTTCTGTAAGAATTGATCCGTATTTTAATCTTGCCTCCATTATGGCTATCGCAGCATTACACGCATTTTTGAATGCTTCTTTTTCATTCTTACCTTCTTCGTAAACACCACCGACACCCGGACATTTTGCAATATAACCAGTTTTTACTTTTTTTGTTAAAATTGCTATTTCATATCCAATAATATCCGTGTTTTTCATTTTTTTACTCCGTTCTTATATTATATTAACAAATTTTCACTTTTTGTCAATAATTAATTTAAAATCATTATTAATTATCCCGATTATACCAAAGAATCGGAGTTTTTAGAGAAGATATTGAAATAAAATCAGTTATCCATATCTTGCAGTAATCCTTTCCAAATAGCAACAATCCCAAAATAACAGATATTTAAAAAAAATCAAATTTAATTCGGATTACCCCCCTTTTTAGGTGTCTTAGCCTTATAGAGGGCAGGAAAAAGACTGGCAGGGTCTAAAAGTTCACCTGAATCAGCTGAACTCCCTGCGCCCTCATAAAA
>JAGXRL010000068.1 GCA_018335915.1 Candidatus Latescibacterota bacterium | reverse complement strand
TTATTAGATCTGAAGAAATAATTGAAATTGACAGTTTTTCAAGTCAAATATACGCTCGAAAAATCGGTAAAAGTAGAGAAATAGAATTTTTAAGTAGAAGTAGTATTTTAGATACTTTACGAAATCATGAAAGTGGTACGGGATTTTATCATTCATATTGTTCTACTTATTTTGCAACACGATTAACAATACCAAATAACGTCGCTAGTATATGTTCTATTTTACGGATACGGTATCGAGTTTTCTATCCCAATGCTACAAACAATGCACCGTGTAGTCTTTTTCTTTGGCGCGATACGATTATTAATGGCATTCATCAACCTGGTTCAGTAATTTGGTCAGGACTGCATAATTTACAATATCATCAAGCCGCTACCGTGTGGTGGTCGATAATCTTTAATTTTCCAAATATTTTGAACCGTAATGAACATTTTTGGATTGGAGCAATTAATTTTAATGAAAGTTTTTATTTTACATCAGATGCTTCAGCAAATCCAGATACAACAAGAAATTTACGGAGGAATTGGGGTTATGATTGGCAGACTTATGAAAATGATTTTAGTTTTGAAGCGGTAGTAAGATATGAACCAATGGATAATAATGTCGGTGCGACATCAATTCAAGGTGTCGAAAGGATAATGCTCGGCAATACGATTACTGCGGTTGAGGCGACTGTAAAAAACTTTGGCAATATAACATTAGGGGCAGGAATTCCGGTAATTATGAATATTACCGGACCTTCATTCTTTTTGGCTGACACAGAATATACAACCAGTACGCTGACGCAAAATGCTACTGAGTTAATCACTTTTTCCGAAGACTGGCAGGTGCCGACCATAACCGGAGATTATGAGGTTAAAGTCTGGACTGCATTTGATTTAGATTCGATTTATAATAACGATACCTGCACATATCGTGTTTTTGTCTATAACACAGGAATAAGAGAATCTTTCGTCAACTATGATTTTCCGCCAGCCGGCTGGTTAGTTTTTGATTTTAATAATGATAATTATTGGCGACGGGACTCGTTTGCAAGCGGATTTTATACCCCGCCAGCCGGAGCAGTTATCACTTATGACGAACCCCCTTATAATCCTAATAATGACTGGTTGGTAAGCCCGCGTTTTCATGCTGAGCCGACCGATTCGATTATCTTCTTTTATCGAGCAGCATCATCATCCAGAATGGAAACTTTGTTAGTACGAATGAATTTTAATTCATTAAGCAATGACACATCGAATTTTCAAATAGTTCAAACGATTGCGACCAATAATTTCAATTGGCAGAAGAGCATTATCTCATTGAATTCTTATTTAAGTCAACCAGATACGATTTCGATTGCTTTTCATTACCCGTGCAATTATAAATTTTATGTTGCGATTGATGATATTATTACTCCACAACCGATTCGCAGTATTGATGTATTCACTCAAAATATCGAAGCGCCGTTATTACCGATTATTATGGATTCAACTTACATACCGTCGGCAAAGTTTCGCAACAACAGTATTGACAACTCATCCGAATTTCTGCTTGTAAATGTATATTACGAAATAAGCGGTGAAAGTACTAATTATTATGATTCGTTAATGAACGAGCCGATTGAACACGGTAACAGCGAACCATTCAGTTTTGCTCCTTTTACACCAGTTGTCTCAGAAACAGTTGAAATAAAAGTTTGGGTATATTATGAAGACGATGAAAATCATACTAACGATACGATTACTAAAATAGTTTTTATTGCACCTAAGTTTCACGAAATTCCGTATACAGCCGATTTTAATGAAATCTGGGGGCGGTATGGTGATAATCCGCCATTAGGCGGCTGGCGCATAATTGACAATGGTAATGAACGCAATCCGACCTGGAATACAAACGATTGGCATAAAGACACGGTGACCAGCGGCAGTATTTTGCGAACCGTGGCTAAGGTTTCTTATAGTCCGGTTGAAAATCAGCAAGAATGGTTAATCTCGCCGCGGCTTAATTGCAGTATTCCCGGGACTTATACCCTTTCTTACTGGCACTGGTATCGCGATTATTCTCAACTGACACCAGATTCAGGCGTTGTTTTAATCAGCAATAATGGCGGAATCTCCTGGCATCGAATCGTCAAATATTCCAATACAACAAATTCCGGTAATCGCTTCCATGACATCTCGCTGCGTGCCTCAGGTCATAATGATGTTAGAATAGCTTTTCTGTATGGTGCTCGAGACGAATGGTGGTGGTGTATTGATGATTTTTCTGTAACCTGGATTATGAGTACACCGCAATTAGTTTATCCTACAAATGGTATGGAAACATTAGCAACGGCAATTGATATGAGCTGGCAGGAAGTCACTGGTGCGACACAATACATTGTCCAGATTGCCTATGATTCAACCTTCTTATTTCCGATTATCTCGGAAACAGTATCAAATCCTGCCTATCGCTGTTCATTACCGCCATATCGATATTTCTGGAAAGTCAAAGCCGGTCAACCGTATGGAAACTGGTCAGATATCTGGCATTTTACGATAATTGAACCACCGCCGCCTGTTTACGGTTGGCAACAACTTGATTCAATTATTGTTCCTATCGGTGGCAAAAATGTCAAGGACGGTGGAGCGCTGACTTTTTGTCCAGTCGATTCTTGTATCTATGCTTTTAAAGGTAATAATACCCGAGAATTTTATTCCTATAACATTAATCAAGCGAAGTGGTCGGTCAGGCGGCAAATTGATATTGATTCAGTAAGAGACCGCAAAGTCAAAAAAGGTTCGGCATTATGCGCTGGTGACACTTTGATATATGCGGTCAAAGGAAATACCGACGAGTTTTGGGCATATAATATTTACTCTGATACCTGGATTCGTTTGAGTTCAGTACCGGGCAAGAAATTAAAAGGCGGTACCGGCTTGGTCTATGTTCGTCAAACTAAGAATTTTGAAAAGAACAGAGATTCGAATAAATTATCTGCAACAACTGGAAACAGCGAAAAATTATTACCTTTTAATGAAATGATTTATCTATTAAAAGGTGGCAGTAAAGAGCGCGAATTTTACGCTTATTCAGTTGATTTTGATACCTGGATAAAGAAAATGGATGTGCCGCTTGAAAAACATAATAAAATTTTTAAAGACGGTTCGGCAATTGTTTATGACGGAGATTCCCGTATTTACGCTTTAAAAGGCGGTTCTAAAGTGAATGAGTTTTATTATTATGATATTTCTGCCGATACCTGGGCTGTATTAGCAAATGATACGATACCACTTAAGCACCCGAATTTTACCAAGAAGAAGAAAGTTAAAAATGGCGGAGGTTTAGCGATTATCGGTTCGACTATCTATGCTATCAAAGGCGGCGGCTGCATTGAGTTCTGGCAATATGATATTAATAATCAGACCTGGATTGGAATCGATACGATTCCCTGGTTGCATAAAAAGAGCGTGCCTAAAAATGGGGCAGCGCTGACCGCTTCGTTTAACGAAGTATTTTTGTTAAAAGGAAATAACACACATGAATTTTGGTCAATTTTCCCGACACCAGCAAAAGAGAGTAAAGTGTTAAGAATATCTGACAGACAACCCGTAACAAATACAAATCTGAATATTGATAAAATCTCAGAAATTTCAGCAACCAACTTGTTTGTGAACCCAAACCCGTGTTCGGATAATGCGACTTTTTTCTATTCAATCGCTCAACCAGGCATGATTTCAGTGAAAATTAACGATGCAGCAGGACGCCGAGTAAAGACAATTTACCAGGGTTATATGAATGACGGTAATCATAATATGAATATGTTTGTTGGAGATATTCCGAACGGCGTATATTTCATTACCCTGGAAACTGAACAAAATTTATCCAAAACAAAACTGATAATTAAATAGACACGAGACTTCTGAACAAGTAGAGAGCGAGTTTTTCCGAGCTCTCAGAGACACTTAAAAGACAACAATTATCATACCTTGCATTATTGACTTATTAATTATATAATTAATTAATGGAATTGATGGCAATCTTAAAAACTTTCCGAAGAAAAGAGCGGATTAATCAGATTATATTTTCTGGTTTATTAATCTTATCAGTTCTCCTTTTTTTGTTAATCATTGTTATTGGATTACTAATCAATCGTTTATTATTACTGATTTTAGTGCCTCTAATTGGACTGGTGATTTATAAAGGCAATTTTTTCAAGTCAATTATCGCAACTGCGCGAGATGTCGAGAAAGGTTTTCCAGAAGTAAATAATAAGCTGATTCCAGCAGTCGAGCTCTTTTCGAGATGTCAAACTGTGGATACAATTAAAAGTTCAACATCTGATAAAAAGGAGAATTATTCCGACCAATTAATCAAGGCGGCAGTTGAGCAGGCAAGTCAAAAAATCAAAGAATTGCCAGTAGATAAAATTATCAATTTCCGTAAAAATAAAATTATTGCAAGTATCTGTTTGACCTTGCTCTTAATATTTATCTCAATCAAGATTTTCAGCCCTGACCATTTTTCATTTGGCTGGAACTTGATTTTTTCTAAACCAGAGTCATTGATTACGCTTGATATCCAACCGGGCAGTATTTATGTAAATAAAGACAGTGAAGTAAACTTAAGCTACAGTGTGATTGCTCCAATCCGAGGATTGCAGTCAAAGTTTTATGCAAAAGATAAAAAATACAAGCAACCGGGATTATCATTTACAACCAATATTACTGCAGACCGGGATTTTACTTATTATGTTACGATAAATTCAAGAATTGGTTTACCGGTCTGGAAAAGTTCTGAATATTACATTAAGCTCCATAAACCAATCGAAATTACTGAAATGGTATTTACATATCATTATCCGAGTTATACAAAATTACCGAGTGTTACGAGTTACAGCAATGAAATAAGAGCTGTGACCGGCACCAGAGTTGAATTTAGCGGTAGTGCTTCAATGCGTTTAGATTATGCGGTACGGATGGGGAAAAAAGATACAGATAGGTTGGTCGTTAAAGATAATCAATTTAAAGGCAGTTTTATGATAACTCAAGCCGATTCGTTCGAATTCGTTTTATCGGCAGAAAATCACCGGCAGGGAAAATCGAGAACTTATTACATAAAACCGATAGCAGACGAGACCCCGTTTGTTAAGATGTTATTGCCGGGCCGTGATATTGAACTGCCGGTGAGCATGCAGGTTGTGATTGCAATGTATGCGATTGACGATTTTGGACTGAGCAGATTTGACCTGCATTATACCAGGTCAATCAGCAGCGAAACTTCAAGCGTGCGTTTGAAAACAGTAAGCAACAAATCTGAAGATACCCTGTTCTATTTATGGGATTTAAACAGAATGAATCTTTTACCCGGTGAAATGATTAATTATTACGGGGTCGTATATGACAACGACGCGGTTTCGGGATATAAAAGAGGTCGTACTGAAACATATTCCATAAGATTTCCGACGCTTGCCGAAATTTACAATAAAACGACCGAGACCAGCCAATCGACAATGAACCGATTAGAGCCGATTAGTGAAACCCAAGAGCAGCTCGCAAAAGAACTGGATAAAATTTCCGAACATATCAAGCGGTATCGGGAAATGAATTGGGAAGAGCAGTCAAAACTTGACCTACTGCTGAATCGACAGGAAGAGTTAATGTCAGATATTTCCGCACTGCAGCAGGAGATTAATAATGTGATGTCAGATTTACATTCTGGTTTAATGCTTGACCAGGAGACGATGGAACAGCTTGAAAAAATAAGCAATATCTTAAATCAAATTCTACCTGAGGAGATGAAGCAAAACTTAGAAAAACTGAGACAGGCGATGCTCGAAAAAAATCCGGATATGGCAAAAGCACTCGAGGATTTCAAACTATCATCCGAAGAGATGAAACAGGCATTACAGCGGGCATTGGAACTTCTGAAAAAAATCCAACAGGAAGAACAGATAATGAATTTAGCCCGCAAAGCCGAAGAGATTTACAAACAGCAATCGCAACTGAATGCGAGAATTGAAAATGAGAAGCTTGAGCAACTGGTCGCACCGCAGAACCAGATTGGCAATGAAATCAAAGCCCTCGACAATGACATAAAAACCGCCCAGCAAAGCATTGAAGACAGTTTAGTCCAAGCCGAACTGGCAAAAATCAGGCAGGAACTGGAACAGATGGAACTGGATAATCAGGTTAACAATGTCAGCAATAATTTAAGTAACAGTAATCGTTCAGCTTCTAAAAAGAGCGCATCGGATTTGCTCAAGGATCTGGCTGCTTTAAAAGACCGTCTCCAGAATCTGGCTGATATGTTCAAACAAAACCAGCAGCAGAAACTTACGGATAAACTAATTCAGGTTGCGCTTGATTTGAATAATATCTCGATTGAGCAGGAAAAAATCAGACCGTCTCAAAACCGGGAACAATTAAGCGCACTGGTTACCCGACAACAACGCATGAGCGAAGCAACGACTTTAGTTGCAGAAACCTTAGCCAAGTGGTCAGAGCAATCTTTGTTCATATCACCGAAATGGACGCAAGAGGTTACTCGTGCCGTAATCTCGATGGAAAATGCAGCAAGGTTATTAGAAGAAGCTGTGCATATGAATATTGACCTCCGAGCAGTTCATAATCTGCAAAAAGATGCTTCATATTCGCTTGATATCGTGACCTTGCAGATTTTAAGGCAGATTTTGTTAGGACAACAGTCGGGTGGTAAGCAAGGTGGTCTGGAAAGTTTATTGCAGGCATTATCGCAAATGACGGCTGACCAGATGGCATTGGGTCAGGGTATGGGCAGTATTCCGATTCCGATGCCGGGCGGATTGTCGGCAGAGCAGATGGCGCAACTCGGGCGGTTAATGTCAATGCAAAGCCAATTGCGCGCCCAATTAGAACAATTGATGCAGGAAATCAATGCCGGTCAATACGGAGAAATGCCCGGCATGACCGGCAGTATGCAAGGCGCTTTAGAAGAGATGAAGCAGATTGAAAAAGACCTGTCCGAACTGAATGTTACGCGCCAGACTATTGAACGCCAGGAAAAGGTGATTGACCGATTATTGGATGCGCAAAGAAGCATTCGCCAGAAAGATTATTCAGAAAAAAGGGAACGCGAGATTGGCAAAGATTATCCAGACCGGCCAGTGATTATTTTGGACCGTAACTTAGGTGAGATAAATAAGCAGTTAAGGGAAGAACTATTACGGTCAATGCGCGAAGGTTATCCCAAAGAATACGAACAGATGATTAAGAATTATTTTGAATCATTACTTCAAGAATAAGAAATGCACAGACTGACATTTATTTTTTTACTTGGGTTTATTATAAACTTCACTGTGTTCGCTCAAAGTAATATGTTTGAAAGAGCGGAAAATTATTTTCAGGATAAAAATTATCAGGAAGCGATTAAAAGCTACCAGCAAGTAATTAAACAATCAACCAATTATGAGCCGGCCTGGTTTGGTTTGCAAAACTCATACTTAAAAACCGGTGATTTGAAAGCTGCCCAAAAATCGATAAATATTGATTTAAGTGACCGTTTGCTCTGGGGACAAATCAGAACTTTGTTTTATTTAAATCAGTTTGATACGATTCCCCAACTGATTTTTGACCTGACCCGCAAATATGCGAAAAGCGAATATATTAATGATGCTCTGGAATTGGGAATTATGCTTGCTCAAACAAAGACCGATTCAATCACTTTAAAAAAGTACAGTCAAGCACTTTTTAAATACGAAACCGATAATTATCTTGAAGCGATTGATATGGCGAGAGAATTGATTGTGAAACCGAATATCCCGGCTGAATATAGTTATTTATTGCTTGCCAATTTATTTATCGCTAAAAATGAAGTGAATCAGGCAGTCGGCACACTTAATGAATTTTCCGTAAAATTCCCATTGAGCCGGTTAATTCCCAGAGCGAGATATAAATTGGGTGTAATTTATTTGGAGTTACTGCAAGATACGATTATGGCAAAAGATTTATTTGAAGACTTAATCAGTGATTTTCCCCAGAGTCCGGAAAGTTATTTTGCCCGGAGCCGCTTAGCATTATTGAGTAATGAAAACAAATCAAAATGATAAAGACATCGGCAAAAACCGCCCGAATTTTAATTGATAAAATAAATGAAGTAGTTAAAAGACCGATTAAATTAATGGAAGTTTGCGGCACGCATACGAATGCGATTTCAGCATCGGGTATTCGCCAGAGCATGCCCAAAAAACTGCAACTGCTTTCTGGTCCTGGCTGTCCGGTTTGTGTTACGGCGCAAAGCGATATTGACTGGGTAATCGGTTTAGCCAGAACCGATAAAGCAGTAATTGCTACTTTTGGTGATTTGATGCGGGTGCCCGGGACAGAAAGCACTCTGGAAAAAGAAAAAGCGCAAGGTGCAAATATTCGGGTTGTCTATTCGTGTCTGGATTCTTTAAAATACGCTGAGGATAAAAAACCGGCGGTTTTTATCGGGGTCGGTTTTGAAACGACCGCACCAACCATTGCCGGTACGGTTATTAAAGCACACGCAAATAAGATTAAGAATTTTTATGTTGCACCTTTTTTTAAACTTATTCCACCAGCTTTACGAGTAATCGCAAGTAATCCTGGCTTGAAAATTGATGGTTTTATTCTGCCCGGTCATGTCTCGACGATTATCGGAAAAAGACCGTATCAGTTTCTGGTTGACCAATATCGCAAACCATGCGCAATCACAGGTTTTGAAGCATTAGACATTTTGCAGGGAATCTATCTTATTCTTAAACAACTTAAAGACAGAAAACCGGAGATTGCAATTCAATACGAGCGGAGCGTTAATCAACAAGGTAATTTAACAGCCCAGAAAATAATTAAAGCTGTGTTTAAGACAACTCATGCCGAATGGCGCGGATTAGGAGTGATTAAAGATTCAGGACTGTTATTTGCCAATAAATTTGCGCGTTATGATGCGCGGGCGCATTTTACAATTAAAGTACCAAAACCAAAACCAACCGGTTGCCGATGCGGTGATGTCTTATTGGGTTCAATCATTCCGCCCCAGTGCGGTTTATTTGCCAAAATCTGCACCCCATCAAATCCGATTGGGCCGTGTATGGTATCAAGTGAAGGAGCTTGTGCAGCATATTATAAATATGAGAGATAAATCAAAAGTTAAAAGTCAAAAATCAAAAGCCAAAAGTCAAACCTTAAAATTGGATAGTAGGATTACGCTTGATTATGGTTCGGGTGGTCGGAAAATGCATCGGTTAATCAGCGAAATATTTATTAAGCATTTTAACAATCCGATTTTAAGAAAGTTTGAAGATTCAGCTGAACTGGAAATACAAAAATCAAAACCAGATTATTGTTTTACAATTGATTCTTATGTGGTAAAACCAATATTTTTCCCAGATAGCGATATCGGCAAATTGTCAATCTGCGGTACGGTCAATGATTTAGCAGTCAAAGGAGCAAAACCTTTGTATATTGCGGTTTCTTTTGTAATCCAGGAAGGCATGAGTCTGCCAAGTCTGGAAAAAATCTGTGCATCAATCGCAAATACTGCAAAATCAGCTGGGGTGATGATTGTTACCGGTGATACAAAAGTTATTGAGCGGCACAGCCAGGACCAACCCCGCCCCAGTAGAATAAAGCAAGAGATATTCAGTTACGAACAAGGACGGGGTGAAGAGATTATAATAACCACCTGCGGCATTGGCAAGATTCTACCTGATTTTAGAAATCCGACTTTGAGCGCTAAGAACATTAATATCGGGGATAAGGTTTTAATCAATGGCAATATCGGTGACCATGAAGGGGCGATAATATTAGCCCGTGGTCAATTTGATTTTAAAGCCCGGATTAAAAGCGATTGCGCTCCACTTTATGGTTTAATCGAGACTTTAGCCAAAGCAAAATGCCGTATCAAAATGATGCGTGACCCGACCCGGGGCGGTTTAGCCACCACGCTTAACGAAATCGCAGATGCTGCAAAACTGGGCATAAGTATTAACGAAACTGATATTCCAATGCAAAAGTCTGTTAAAGGAATAAGTGATATTCTGGGATTTGACCCGCTCTATATGGCAAATGAAGGAAAGGTTGTGATAATTGCCGATGCAAAAGATGCGAATCGAATTTTGCGGATAATGAAAAAACATCCACTCGGTAAAAACAGCGCAATTATCGGTGAAGTAATAAGAAGAAAACACGGACTCGGGGTCTGGTTAAACACAAAAATCGGCAGTCAAAGGCCTTTGCTTGAACTCGAAGGATTCCAGATTCCCAGAATTTGTTGATGATTTTTAAAGTTTGTATGACAACCTATCCCTAAGTATAGAATATTCATTTCGACATTTTGAAATTTCGTGTTGGTTTAGTGTCACGATTTAAAGGAACAGAAAGTATTGTTCAGGATACGGTACAGGGAACGGGGCTTATCAAACCCTTTGCTTGCTGATTTGTGGGAACTAGTAAGAATTGTGTTATCTGATAAGCGGCTTATAAGGTCGCATATAGGCAGGGTCTTTTATATTCGAATAGCCAGATAATCGGATAATGTTAAAATTCTTGTTTAATTGTGTGTATTGACTAATCTTTGATTTACTGCATAAAGTAGTGGTTTTTGTATTGGGAAAGGTTTTGACAGGGAGATTGGTATTGAAAGGGAATAGCAGGTTTTATAGTCAGATGATATCAGAAGTTAACAACCTCGTGGTTAGTGTTTTCAGAATTTCACAGTGTTTAAATCTTCCAATTACTTGACAATCTATTAATTTTAGTGTATAAGATTAGTGAATGTATTATTTGGGAGGCAATATGAAAAAGACGATAGTGTTATTTGTTTTGATAGTGGTTGGTATCAGTTCAGGACAAACCTACCGCTATTCAGCATATCTGTATCAATCATCGCCTGAAGCAGGTCTGTTTTTTTCTAATCCGAGTTATATTTCACCAGCCCGTGCTGAAGGCGTGACCGGGATGTTTGCGAATCCAGCCGCGCTCGGTTTTTCATCTGATTATGGCATTGCCATGGTCGGGGGTACGCCCGCACATCCGAAAATTAAATGTAATTTCAAGGTTTTGGATTCGACAGACCAACAGAGCGAACTGAAAATACCGTTTGCGCTCGGCTTTAAAGAAGCGGGCGGTTTTAATTTTCTGGGTATCAGTAAAAAGCTGGGCCCGGTCGGTATCGGATTCGGTTATATGCAAAAATCGGCAACCGGTCTGGGTTTTGATTATGCTGCATCCAGCGATACTTTTTCGATTACATATTCTTTCAAGGATACGGTTGAAGCCAGTTATGCCGGTGGTGATACTTCAATTCCAGTAACCTGGCAATTGCGGGCACCGCTCGTGATTGACAGCAAAGGAAAAGCGGATTTTACCTTGGCTAAACAACCTTTGTTTATCGGTATTGGTAGCGCAAGCGGTCTGTTTGGTTATGGTCTGGGATTCAAACTGCAAAAATATTCGGGCAATTTAGACGGCAGTGTATTTTTAGCCGGCGGCGCATCGATGATTGGCACTGGTATTCCAGACGCACCGTTCAAAGGCAGTATTGAAGCCGGCGGGATTGTTCCGTACGACACGATTTTCATTATCAGAGGCGATGGCGAGGTCAACTCGAATCGAGCCAGTCTAATTGCGGGCGGTCTGATTAAAACCGGTATTTTTAAGATGGGAATTACTCTGGAAAAAACTTTTGCCAGCACAATGAATGGCGATTTTAATATCTTGAGCAGCGTGATTACGAATTTCTCGGACAGCGTGGTTACGGAAACAAGTTTTGTCAATTTTATCCTGCCCGACAGCGTGAGTGGTCGTAAATTCTATCGCTTATTACCGCAAGCACGGTCTGAAGATACGAGCGGGTTTTCAGGTCCAGTGTCTCTGCCTGGTTACACGCAAATTGACTGGGCAATGTCTTTGTTATTATTTGACCTTTATTTAGGCGGAACCGTACCTCAAAAAGGTGAAATCAATAGTTTTAAAATCGGTAGTATGATAAGTATTCCTTTGTCAAACTTAACAATCAGAACCGGTATGTTGGCTAATTTAGATTATTTAATTACTAATGATGAAGAATTTATCCCATTGCGCATACCAATCTATATTGGATTGGGCGGTTCATACGAGACAACGCTCCCGTATGTACAGATTGAAAATAAGACCCGATTTGATTTTGGCATTAAAACAAATTCCATTCCTTTGTTCAGCAAGACGATTTTGGATTTTATCAGCGGTGAAGATGATATTGATGTAATCACTGATTTGGAATCACCATCGTTTTTGTCGTTACTCAGTTTTAATCTGGGAGTGAGTGTAAATTTGTAATTTAAATTTTAAGGACTTAGACAAACACAGATCTTCTTATTGCGATTACTTCATCGCTTCTTTTTTGCCAAACGAACGATTTAAGGCAAAATCGTCTAATGGCAAAGAACTTTTACCCTGGGTGATAAGCTCTGCCATATATTTACCAAGCGCGGGTCCGAACATAAAACCATGCCCGCACATACCAACCGAAACATAAAAACCTTCAACCGGTGTCTTATCCACAATCGGATTGCCGTCTGGTGTCATTTCATAACTGCCAGCCCACTGCCGGATTACTTTTAAGTTTCCTAATCTGGGCACAAGCCGAGCCATGCGCCGGGGCATTTCAGTCAGGAATTCACTGGTCGCTTTTATGTTTTCTCCCGGGTCGTTCGGAACCGGAGTATAACAGCCGATAAAATGACCCGTGCCATAGTTCTGGATAAAATAACAGCCGTCAGACCGGTAATCAACCAGCATCGGGTCAAATAATCGCTCGCAGGCCTCAGTAACCACGCTTTCGTGCCGTTCTGGTTGGACTGGTATGTCAAGATTGACCATCTTGCCAATTTTTTTAGCCCAGGGACCGGCTGCGTTTAATATGACTGGTGCAAAGTATTCCTGGTTATCAGTCGTGACTGCTGAGATAATTTTATTGCCGGTAACATTGATTTTAGCGACTTCAGTATTGGTCAATAATTTTCCACCCATTTTCTTGATACCGTCAAGATAACCATAAGTAACCGCGAATGGATTTGCCTGTCCATCAGTCGGGCAATAAGCACCACCAAGCAGTCCTTCTGGATTTAATCCCTTGACAATCTGCAAACAATCATCAGGAGTGATAAATCTGACCGGAATCTGATACTGTTTCTGAATATCGATTGCTTGCAGATAAGTCTGTTTTTTATCTTCAGAATGAGCCAGGAAAAGATAACCGCCCGAATACCATTCAACTTCTTTGCCAAATTCATTTTTCAGGACTGAGAAAATACGGACGCTTTCGAGCATGACATTTATTGACAGGGGATGGGTGTACTGCTGGCGAATGCCGCCAATGCATCGGCCAGTTGAACCAGCACAGGGAAATTGTTTTTCCAGAATGAGAACTTTTAATTTGTTTTTGGCTAAATAATAGCCGGTTGCAGCACCGATAATGCCGGCACCGATTATAATAATATCAGCGGTTTTCTTCATAATTCTTTATAAACCACGGATGACACGGATTTGTCGGAGAATTTTGAATTTTATTTGTGTTCACCTGTGGTTTTATATTTTGCTAATGTTTTTATGGGTATTGGTTTTAAGGGCGGACGAGAACTGGGAAAGATAATTTTTTCAATCGGCTGCTTGGTCATTCGAGATAAAATGCGGGCAATAATCATCTGGCAGCTTCGACCCTGACAATGTCCCATACCACAGCGCAAGATCCGTTTTATCTCGTCTAAACTGGTATAGCCCTGTTTAATGACGGCAATGATTTCCTGTTCTGTAATTTCTTCGCACCGGCAGATAACGATTTTGTTTTTCATCACGAATTAATCACGAATTAACTCCCGAATGGACACGAATTGCTTCGGGGTTTAATATTCTTTTATAGGTCAGTTTTTTAGTACTAAAGTTCACTAATATTCCTAAAGGTAATTTGGTAATATTTTTCCTGATATTTATTGCCTAATGAAGAATGAACATCAAACAGAATACCCATTATCTTATAACTAAGTTCCGGCTCAATAATCTTTTTATTCGCGATTATTCGTGATATCATTCGTAAATTTTCATAATTGATGCTAATATTTTCTTAAATCCCATTCGTGATACCGGTCCGAATTCGAGTTTGACTTTTTTGACCTGCGCTTTTTCTTTAGCATAGTCAATCGCATTTAAGAGTCCGCCGATTGAATCAACCAGCAGATTCTGTTGGGCTTGATTGCCAGTCCAGATTCTGCCCTGACCTACGGAATCAACATATTCAACGGTTAAATTACGATACTGAGCAACTTTATCAATAAACTGGTCATAAAATTCCTGCAACTGGTTTTGTAAAATTTCTCGCTCACTATCAGTAAATGTTCGGTCAGAAGAATAAGCATCCGCGCGTTCACCGCGCTTGAGGGTTTCAGTTTTAATACCGAGTTTTTCATACATATCCCGAGTAACTAACTTTGCGGCAAAAACACCAATCGAACCGGTTATGGTGGCTGGCGATACGAAAATCTTATCTGCAACCATGGCAATATAATAACCGCCTGATGCTGAGAGCGACCCCATCGAGACAATTACAGGCTTGTCTTTTCTGGTTAATTCGAGTTCGCGGAAAATCAGGTCAGAGGCAAAACCGTCACCGCCCGGCGAATCAATTCGCAAGATTACGGCTTTGGTATTCTTATCTTTACGCGCCTGTCTTATTGCCCGAACCATGGTATTGGCGCCACAGGTGTTGCCGCCCATCAGAAAATCAGTTCGGCTTTCACCTTGAGTAATTTCTCCGTTGGCATAGATGACTGCAACTACCGGCAGGTCTGACCAGTCATACTCATAATCTTTTTGACGGTTAAATCGGGTATCAGTGATTTTTGCAAATCCTTTATATTTTGCCTTGAAAATACTGTCGAGTTCGTCTTCATAATATAAATCGTCAAGCAACCCGTGCTGTCTGGCTTGTTTGGCTAAATAAAATCCATAATTGATTTTTTCAATAATCTGTTCTTTTGTAAAATTTCGCTCCTCGGCAATCGTATTTGTAATATGCTCATAATAATCATCAAGAATAGAGTTTATCACTTCCCGGGTTGCTAAAGACATTGTGTCCTGGGTGAGCATCTCAGGTGCGTTTTTATGTTTACCAATGCGTTCATAATCAAATTCTAAACCCAATTTATCTAAGCTGCCCTTTAAAAACATAGACCGGGAAGTAATGCCGGGTATATGTGTTTCACCTAAAGGATGGCTGATAATCTGGTCACCGCTGCAAGCAAGGTAATAGTCAATAATACCCATATTTGGCGCATAGACAATAAGTTCTTTATTCTCTTTCTTGAAATCATGCAGGGCAGATTTAATTTCCTGAGCAACGGCAAAACTCATGTTCGGATTATTAAGTTTTAAGACAATACCTTTAATCGATTTGTCCTGTTTTGCTTTTTGTATGGTATTTAAGACTTGATAAGTGGTATAATCGACCGAACCGCCGAAAAGACTGAAACCTGTTTTCTGGTCAGCAATCGTGCCGGTCAGATTCATTTCCAGAAAGCGTGGCGCGGGTTTTATTAAGGAACGACGCCTTTCACCGGATAGTCGCAGATAACCAGCCCATCTTTTACTTGAGTTTTTTTCAGTGGCTGAATTGAGAATCGAACCAATACTGATTTTATCGAGATTGATGCCGGCTTGAATTGAATAGACGCCATCCGGTGTTATCTTGCCTTTGATTTCGACGCCATTTATTGGTTCGGTTTCCAGACCAATACGGGGGTTTTTCCAATCATCACTGTAAAAGTCACAGGTCAAAGTAAGCCGGTTGGTTAACGGACGAATGCCGATACCGGTGATATATTGATTCCGAACCTGATGACCAATACTCTGCATTACGGCGCCGAATGAGATATATTGATGCGGACGGATTAAGATACCGGCATCCCAGAAACTCCGACCGTGGACTCGACGATAAGCAGTCCCGAATGAAATTCCGTCGGTCAGTTTGGTGCCGACCCCGATCCGAAAATCGGTCATATCAAGATATGAAATGCCAAGATTACCGGCTTGCAGAGCAAAACTCTGATTGTGCCAGAAATCTCCTCGTTTGGTTAAAGTATCAGTCGAACCAAAATTGTACAGGTAGTAAAGATTGATATTTCGATTAGTCGCAAGTCCGGCCGGATTTGCCATGAGTGCTAAGGCATCGTCAGTTGTTGCAACGGATAATGGCGTGCTTGAGACAAGCAGAGAAATTAAAAATAATGGAATCATTGATTACTCCTATTTGTATTTAACGGATCTTACTTTGTTATAATATTTTTTTGGTACCGTAATTGTGACAACTGCGCAACGGTCTAACGCTTTGGCATCAAGCACTTTTTCGACCCGTGCCAGACAGACAAACTTACCCTGCCGGTCCAGAGCTTGGACAGTTTTACCTTTGTCGGGTTTGGGAGAAAATTCATAAGGAAGTGATATTGCCGCCTGTTTTTCACGATAGTTTTTATGCACGACAAAAATTGCCAAGCCCGGACACTTGGCAATACATAAACTGCAGCCATTACAAATATTAAAATCAACCTGAGGAATATTAGTAATCGCGCCAGGAATCGTTATTGCTTTTTTAGGGCAAGCCGCAACACAGGGATTACAGGGAATGTTTTCAACACACTCGACAATCACAACCGGACCTTTGTTAAATCGTGCTTGGGATGGCAGCAACTTGGCTTTTTTTAAATCGGTTTCGGTCAAATAGCCGGTCTTTTCATAGGACATAATTTACTGTCAAAATGATAATTAGAAAATCTGATTATGTCAACCCCGCACCTATCAAAAAATTTCGAATTTCGAATTTCGAATTTCGAATAAAATCTGAAACCACAAATAAACACAGATTTACGCGTCACGCTATACGCTTCATGCTTTATGCATTATGCTTCAAGTTTCATGCTTCATGCGTCTGGCGGACAGATAATGTAATTGACATAACCGATATTTCAGTTATGCTGTTCTTATGAAGATTAAATATACGCTTTGTTTATTAATTGCAGTAATTTTTGTATCCTGTGCAAAAGCACCACGAGTAATCATTACTCAACAATCAGAAACATGGATGGGTATTTACATCCAAAACTCAAAAATCGGGTATTCGTTTTCGCGCATCCAAAAAAGTGAAAACCATTATCGGTTGACGAACCGGATGAAAATCAATCTGTCCATGATGGGGCAAACTGAACAGGTTGTTTCTGAATTTATCAGTATTACTGACCAGAATTTTGTTCTGCAGCAATTCGAATTCGATTTTCAGTCTTTAAACCGTCAGTTTCGGGCGGTTGGCGAGATAAAACAAAATCAGCTTATGATCGAAGTCGTCACCGGCGGCGAAAAGAGAAAAGACAAGCGGGAAATATCTGAACCGGTTTATCCGGTCATGGTTTTGGGAACAGTGGCTTTACAAAAACAGTTTAAGATTGGCAAAAAATATACAATCAAAGTATTTGACCCGACCGCGCTTTCAATTAACGAAGCCGAAGTCCGCTTAACAGGTAAAGATAAAGTATTGATTAGGGGTACTGAATATGATTTGAATAAAATTGAAATTTTGTTGTTCGGACTGACCACGACAATCTGGGTTGATGATAATGGCATAACCCGTAAGGAAATGTCCGTGCCCGGCATAACCAGCATTGAAGAATCGCGCGAAGAGGCGCTGGCAGCTGAAAAGATTGACGAAAAACTTGATATTTTAACTCTGTTTTCAGTTCCCGTCGATACGGTAATAACCGAGCCAAGAGCCGTAAGATATCTGAAACTCGAAATCTCGAACATTGATACGATTGGGCTCATGATGAGAAATGATTTTCAGAGCATCGTGCAAACCGACCCATTAGTTATTGAAATCAAAAGTTTGGAAACGATTAACCAGGTAAGTTTACCGATTTCAGGACAAGCCGAATATTTGAAACCGTCTTTATATATCCAGAGCGATAATGCCGAAATCATAAAAAAGAGCCGTGATATTACCGGTGCGGAAAAAAACGCGACGAATGCCAGTAAAAAAATTACCAGATGGGTTTTTGATAATGTCGCAAAACGCGCAACCGCATCATTACCGTCTGCGCTTGATGTCTTAAAAAATCTGGAAGGTGATTGTAATGAACATGCAATACTTTTTACCGCTTTATGCCGGGCAGCAGGAATTCCGACTCAGATTTGCGTGGGACTGGTTTATGTTGACAACCGGTTTTATTATCATGCCTGGAACAAAGTC
>JAGXRL010000067.1 GCA_018335915.1 Candidatus Latescibacterota bacterium | reverse complement strand
TCAGCAAAATCTCAGGCAGTATGCTGTAATCGGACTTATCAATCCGACCCGACTGAGCGTACTCGATTTTGAGCGTATTGGACATTATGTTTCTGGCGGGGGCGGTGTTTTTGCGGTGCTGAGCGAAGAAATACAAACATCAGGTTGGACCGATATCCTGAATTTAAAATTTTCTGCGCAGGGTAAACCAGTTGTCATTAGCCCACCCGGTTTTGTTTCGATACAGGAAGTCAATTACGACAATCCAATCATGGTTATTTTTAAAGATATTAATCTTTCGGCAGCGCGGTTTTACGCATACTGGGCATTGGACAATTTTTCCTCTTCTTCGGTACTGGCATATTTTTCATCAGGTAAACCATTTCTGATGCAGCCGGATAATCAGAAAATCATCATTGCCTTTACTGCGTTTGATGTATCAAAAACCGATTTTGTTTTCAAAGCGACTTTTCTGCCTTTGATGCATCGTATTTTTACTTATCTTTCGTCACCGGTTATGCAAACTGATTACCTGATTAATGATACGATAAGAGTGCAGCCAGCCAGCGCACTTGCTTTAAGAATCCGGACTCCCCATACCGAATTTTTGCAAACCCCAAACATTGAAAATGGTCAGTTTATTCTTAAATTTTCAGATACTTATGAACCCGGCTTGTATTATATCGGTGACAATGTTTTTTCGGTTAATGTTCATCCGGCTGAAGGTGACTTATCAAGAATTACTCAGGGGGCATTAAAGCAACATAATATTAAAGTGGTAACTGAAGTCGGCAGCAAAACCACGGATTTTACCCGGATATCAATTCTTTTAGCAATATTGTTTTTAGTTCTGGAATTGGTACTCTTGATTGTTTAGATTACTGCGGAGAACTGTCGATTTGGTATTACCTTTAAAAGCAATCCTGAAACCTAAAAAAGATTAACACGGCCATCGACGCGCGACCGTATATTGCGAGTTTATTTTTTCGTACTCAAAGAACCCGGTCAGGGGTACTTTTTTACACAGTTCGCTCATTCGGGAATATTGTCCCTTCGGATAAAAAAGATAAAAAACCGGCGACAGTTTGGTAAATGTTTGCCAGTGTCCAATCTCGCTTTCGTTGAGACTGCTTATTGTTTCAACTTCACCAATCATGACAATTTTGTTGGTTTGGGTATTTATGATAACAATATCCGGGTAATATTCGCTTCCTTCGTTATCCCGAACTGCTTTATTTTTTAAGGGATGATTAACAAAAGTCATCAGAGTCGGCCGGCTGGCATTAGGATAATTGTATATCGACTTTTTTAATAAATCGATTATCTCCTGATGTACTAATTGCTCTTCAATTGGTCTTTCTTCCATATTACACCACAGTATTATAATTATATGATATAAAATGAGTTCGTCAATAGTTAAATTACAATAACAAAAGTGTCTAAATTTATTACGCCGATTTTTCCGGTCGGTAAATAATTATAACGAAGGATTAACCGCGGACGAGGTGCTGAATTAAGTTCAGCATCTACATGATTTACAACTTTTTCTTTGTATTTTCGTCCTTTAATCCGCGTTGCTTACGCTGCGCTTTGCGTCCAGCTGTGTTTACCCCGCACCTATTCTTGAGATTGTGTTTATGTAATTTCATACTATATGATTATCTGCACTGCATTTGAGAATAGGTGCGGGGTAAATCTGTGGTTTCATACTTCCTCTTTACGGATAAGTAATAAAGTTGTTGACCAAAGATGCATAAAAAACTATAATAGGGTATGAAAAACATACAATGGTTTATTTTATTAATATCAATACCAGCTCTTATATTTAGCCAAAATATTCCGGTCAATATCAAGCCTCAAGATTTTACATTTATAGTATTGGGCGACCGAACCGGCGGCGCGGAGCAAGAAATATTTGAACAGGTCATTGCATCCGCAAGAGCATTAAATCCTGATTTTATCATCAATGTCGGTGATTTGATTGAGGGATATTCCCAAATCGAGGAGACAATTAGAAACCAATGGGATTCGATATTTATAAATATCGGCGATTTAAAAGAAAAATTTTTGTTTACCCCGGGTAATCACGATATCTGGGACTCTTTAAGCAAAGCAATCTATCTTGAGCAGACGGATTACCCAAATACCTATTACAATTTTTCTTTGGGCAAGAACCATTTTGTCGTGCTCGATAACAGTCTTCAGGAAAAAGTTGGCGCACCCGATTCTCTAGAGTTAGCATGGTTGCAATCGACGCTCAGTAAATATAAGAAAGCCGATAACATTATCTGTTTTATGCACCGGTCGTTCTGGAAACAAGCATATACTAACAACGCTCCGGATACTTTTCATAAACTGTTTGTTAAATACGGGGTTGATTATGTCTTTTCCGGGCATGACCATTTCTACTGTCAGCAAATCTGGGATGGCATTACTTATACGCAAGTCGGACCATCGGGCAGCCGCTTAAAAGTATATTTTAAAGAAGAGCTCGGTGCGTTTCAGCATTTTGTTAAGGTTAATGTGAAAAATAATAAGGTGCAGGTGAAACTGCTGAGAGCGGATGGTACGGAAATGCCAGCAGATTATGTTACGCTCGATAATATAAACGAAATCAAAAGCATTGAGAATGCGGTTGAGATTACACGGCTGGAAATCGGGACGAGCGATTCGATTTCGGTTATTGTAAATAACATTTCTGAGATACCAATCGCAACTAATCTGGCCTGGCATTCAGATAATGATTTGTTCAAAATATATCCTTCAGAAGAGTCAATTTTTATTGAAAGCAATAGGAGTGAATCTTACCCTTTCCATGCGGTCGTGGATAATGACAACATCTATCCTTTACCGCGAATGAGTTTTGATTATCCTTATGCCGGGGGGGCTAAAAAATACAATTTAGAGCGGATGATACCGATTAAACTAACGGCTGCTTGTTACCAGCTCAATAAACCATTAAAAATAGATGGTAAATTAGATGAGAAGATATATAAAACTATTAAGCCGTTGTCAGTGTTTGGTTCGAGCGACGGTAATGTAACAAAAACCGACCCGTGGCAGGTCTGGTTTCTATATGATAATACCAATCTCTATATTACGGCAGAGATGATTGATTATGCGCCGAATCAGATTATGACGACGATTACAAAACGCGACGAAAGAGTGTATAGTGATGACCATATTAACATCGTTTTACAGTCAATACCTGAATCTGACATGTATTATCAATTTTTTATTAATGCCCTGGGTGTGGTAATGGACCGCTCGTGCAAGATGCAAGGCAAAGATTCAAAAAGAGACACAAAGTGGGATAGTAATATTATCACTCACGCGATAATTAATAGTTCGGGCTGGACCGTGGAAATCGCAATGCCATTACAAGATTTTCCCGGTTTTAATGCTGAGGTCTGGGGTTTTAATCTGGTCCGGTTTCAATCCGGCAAGAATACGGTCAGCACTTATTCAGTGCCGTTCGAGCATAATCCGAAAACATTTGCCAAGCTACGCTTCACAAAATAAGAGCGTATGAGAAAAAACTACTTAGTTGTTTGTTGTTTGTTGTTTGTTGTTAGCATATCATACGCTTTTGAACCATCATTGAGCAAAACTAACCGCGAACAGATAAATAATGCCCTGGCAATCCAGGGTATTACTGAAAATGAGCTCGGCTTTGAAAAGAAATGGGCATTGGATAGCGTGTTCCGATTAAAAATCGTGACTGATTTAATGGATGACCCGCTTAAAACTCCGGATTATCTTGACCATTCGGTTAATTATATTGATAAGCACCAGTCGAGCATATCAAAGCAGTTATTGTTTTTGTCGCAACAACTCGATATCAATATTACGGATAAAGATATTAACAAACTCAACACCGAACTGAATCATGAATTAAAACGATATGATAATAAAAACGCTTTGATTTTCGAGCAGGTCGAAAATATTTTCCGGGCGAGTTTTACAATCGGTGATAAATATCTTAAGCAAGCGACTAAAAATTTAAACCAAGACCAGATCAATCAACTGCTTATGTTAGCGCCGGTTTTATGGGGTGACCAAGACGATTCAACTATAAATATTCTAAAAGGCGCATTACATCGCGAGTTTAATGTGCCAGTTGACACTTCGATAAAAATTGAAATCGACTCGCTACTGGAAATGGTTCAAAAATTGGACCGACATGCTTTGAGTTTATCGGGTTGTGCGATTGCTCTGGCAGTTGATAGAAGTTTGCATCTGCTCGCGGACAATAAATCCGAAATTGACGCGTATCAGCAGACAATGATTAAATCGACCGTGCCTGAGGTTAAAGGTTTTGTCTATGCCTGTGATGATACGGATTGGGGTAAGATTGTGATTGGTGGTGAAGGAGACAATATTTACGAAGACAATTTTGCCTTGATTATTGATTTAGGCGGTAATGACATTTATAAAGGACGCACGGCAAGTGGCATCGGGTTTTTATCCGCCCCATTTTCAATATGTATTGACCTGGCGGGCGATGATTTATATGATGCCAGAGACAAATCGTTTAATTTTGGCGCCGGGCTTTTTGGTGCCGGTTTTCTTATTGATTTAGAGGGCAATGATACTTATCAAGCATCGCACAATTGTCTGGGCACCGGATATTTGGGCACGGGCGTATTAATCGATAAGGATGGCGATGACTATTATACAGCTGGTTATTTTTCACAAGGCGCCGGGATTTTTGGTGTTGGTGCTTTGATGGATATTAATGGAGATGACACTTATCGCGGGGCTGAATACTGTCAGGCATTTTCTTCGACCTGGGGTTATGGACTACTTGCTGATTTTGGGGGCAATGATTTATATTATGCGGGTGGGAAATATCTGCATAAGCCGTTATTGCCAGATGATTATCGGTCTTTGTCACAGGGTTTTTCAATCGGGTTCAGGCCGGTTGCGAGCGGTGGCATCTCCTTACTTTATGACAGGTCAGGACAGGATTATTATAATGGCGGTGTTTTTGCACAAGGCACGAGTTATTGGTATGCGCTGGGTATGTTATATGATGGGGAAGGCAATGATTTTTATAACGCAACTCAATATGCACAAGGTGCGGGCATCCATCTCGCAATCGGCATTTTAATCGACCGTGCCGGTGATGACCATTATTTTTCCCGGTTCGGACCGGCGCAAGGCGAAGGTCATGATTTTTCAGTCGGGATTCTGATTGACAAAAAAGGCGATGATTCATACCTGACCAGCGGCGGACAGGGGATTGGTTTAACTAATTCATTCGGATTATTGATTGATAATGCAGGCGACGATGTTTACACAACCAAACAAAAGAATTTTGGTCAGGGCATGGCAAACTTCTCACGCGGGTTTGGCGGGATTGGTATCTTTTTAGACTTGCAAGGAGACGATATTTATCCGCGCGCATCAATCGCTGATAACTCGTCACAATGGACCCAGTCGGTTTATGGATTTGGTATCGACCAATTGGGAACACCAAGAGATATTGAAGCCGAAATCCAGGAAGAGCCAGATACGATAAAATTAAAGACCGCAACAATCGAAGATATATTCAAAGAAGCCACACTTTGGGAAGTGGGCAGTGCTAAAAAGCGGGTTAAGGCAGGTCGCGCCGAATTATTAAAACGGGGACAAGAAGCAGTCGATTATATCTTTGATAAAAAGATATTTACTAAAGACGGATTGGAATTAAGAGCAATTGAAGATTTGGCAAAATCATTAACCGATTCGACTTATACTGATTCGCTAAATAAAATCAAGATAAAACAGATGCTCTATCAATCATTATATCACAAAGACCGCTGGGCGCGGGCAAATTCGGCATACCTGCTCGGTAAAATCAAAGTTGTCGCTGCAATCGATTCCTTGATATTGGCATTCAAAGAAAATCGGATTCGAGCACGGGCAATGATTGGCGCTTTTGAAGATATTGAAGATTCAAGCGTGGTGCCGATTATTATTCCCTATTTAAAAGACAAAGATGAGCCAACCCGGATTGCTTCGGCACGGGCTTTGGCAAAACTCAAAGACCCAAGAGCAATTCCTGCATTATATGATGCGTTAAATGATAAATTCTTTACAGTCCGGATCGCAGCTGAAACCGCGCTGGTTGCAATTGGCGATACGACCCGAAAATTTCTCTTAACAAAAACAAAGGATTCAAACATTATCAGAGTTCTGGCTGTGCTCGGTGCCCGGCTGGATACACTTGAAAAAAGAACTGAGCGAGATGAAATTATAAATATCATTATTCCATACTTAAGCCATAAAAAACCAGCGCTGCGGTTAAAAGCAGTCACTGCCCTGGGTCAATTTGAAGAGGCAAAGCCGATTTTACAAGAAAAGATGGTCAGCGAAACCAATGAATTTGTATTGACCAAATATAAAGAAATACTGAAGCAATTTTAACCACAGATAAACACGAATGAACACGGATTGATTCTTCTGAAATGTGGGGCAGACCTATAGGCTTGCTTAGAAAATTAAGAGAACCACTCCGATTATTTACTCGTTTTTACCATTTTTCCCGAGTGCGAACCTATAATTTATTCCCGAATCCAGTCCCGAAGACTCGCTCCGAGTTATCTTCGTATTTACACTCGACAATACTGAGCAGGGAAAAGCCGTCTGGTCACGGTTGGCCAAAGCCGTGAACATACGAACCTGTTTGCGCCAAGTCAAGCACAATAACAATTTCGGAAGCCGACGCAAACCCAAACTCAAACGCGGGGGCGACGCCCAGAGTCACTCCCCCCGTTGCGGTCAGATGTGAGCAAAAAAGTGTCAGATTCTTCAGTCGCTTGGCGGGTTTTGCGAACGCGTGTTTGTTAATATAATTAGTGGTTAAGTGTCTTAGCCTTGACATACGGTTTTATTGAATTATACTATAATATCTTATTGATATTTGAATTTTGAATTGATAATGGGGGTGTAGCTCAGCTGGGAGAGCACTTGCTTTGCAAGCAAGGGGTTGGCGGTTCGAATCCGCTCACCTCCACCATCTTTATATTAAAAATCAAAAATTAAATATCAAAAATCAAATAGTATCAAAAACCGATGATTAACAAAAAAGAATTATACAAACAAGTTAAACCTTACCAGCATCATAAATTAGTTTTAAAACCAAAGAAATCAGCATTATTGGTTATTGATATGCAGAATGATTTTTTTAATCCGAAATCACCAGCATATACTGAGAATGTAAAAGCGATTGTTTCGAATCTCCAAATACTGGTGGCAACGGCTCGCAAGCATAAAACCCCGATAATTTATACGGCGCATTGTCACCAAGACCCAAAGCTTGACGGCGGGATGACTGCACAATGGTGGTCTGATATTCGTAACAAGCAATCACTGGTTGCCGGTTCAAAAGGTGCTCAGATTATTGACCAGTTGAAACCATTACAAAGTGAGAAGATTATTTTCAAGCACCGGTATTCAGCATTTTATAATACTGACCTGGAGATTTACCTGCGGGGATTAAGCGTAACCGATTTGATAATAACCGGCATTATGACCGGAATTTGTGTTGAGTCAACTGCCCGGGATGCGTTTTTCCGCGATTTTCGAATATTCGTGGTCGGTGACGGGACTGCGGCGGGTGAAAAAGAACTGCATATCAATTCCCTGAAAATACTTGCCTATGCATTCGCATATGTGACCGATACTAAAAATATTTTGCGAATGATTAAGAAATGATTGACTATCCTGTTCTTTTGATTTAAACTAAAGATTATGAAAGGGATTGTTTTAGCAGGCGGATTAGGAACACGGTTACAACCATTGACCAATATTACAAATAAACATCTGTTGCCAGTGTATGACCAGCCAATGATTTATTATCCGATTCAAAAACTGGCACAAGCCGGGATTCAGGATATTATCATTGTGACCGGCGGCAATTCATCCGGTGATTTTTTGCGTCTGTTAAAGAACGGCAAGGCATTTGGTTTGCGCCGGCTTAATTATACTTATCAGGAGGGTGAAGGTGGGATTGCCGAAGCATTGGGTCTGGCTGAAGAATTTGCCGAAGGCAAACGAGTCGTGGTAATTCTGGGTGATAATATTTTTGAAGACGACCTGACTCCATATATCAAGTCATATCTGCAGCAGGAGCAGGGCGCCAAGATTTTACTGAAACAGGTTCCTTATCCAGAACGGTTTGGGGTCGCAGAAATTACTGATAATAAGATTATGAGCATTGTCGAGAAACCGAAACAACCAAAATCAGATTATGCGGTAACCGGCATTTATATGTATGACCAGCAGGTCTTTTCAATAATCAAGACCTTAAAACCGTCGGCGCGTAATGAACTGGAAATAACTGATGTCAATAATCACTATTTAGAGAAGAATATGTTAACTTATGATGTTTTACCCGGCTGGTGGGCTGATGCTGGTTCGTCATTTCCAGCATACTTCAGGGCAATCAGTCTGGTCAGGGAATTAAGATTTAAAAATAATAACGCTTCAATGAAAGAGTAGTCTTATCGTCAAATAGACGTCCTTAATGTCAGCAAAGAAAGAAAAAAAAGTTATCTTGATTGACGGGCATTCTCTGGCATACCGGTCTTATTTTGCCTTTATCCGCAGCCCGTTGCGTAATTCCAAAGGACAGAACACATC
This sequence comes from Candidatus Latescibacterota bacterium, assembly GCA_018335915.1. Lineage (GTDB taxonomy): Bacteria > Hydrothermota > Tepidihabitantia > Tepidihabitantales > CAIPLT01 > JAGXRL01. Next base: position 19,197 of record JAGXRL010000067.1, on the reverse strand, counting down.
GGCAGTTTTTGGCTTTGTCAATTCCTTAAAAAAACTGTTTACCAAATTCTCACCCAAATATATGGCAGTGGTCTTTGATTCGGGACGGGAAACCTTTCGAAATAAACTATATCAGGAATACAAGAGTGAACGACCAGAAACACCGGGTGATTTAGTATCGCAACTGCCATTAATAAAGGAAGTAATCTCAGCTTATGGGCTGAGGACTTTAGCAAAAGAAGGTTTTGAAGCAGATGATATTTTAGCCACGATTGCCAATCGTTCAGTAAAACAGGGCATGCAAGTTTACATCGTAACATCTGATAAGGATTTGTTTCAGCTGGTTAATGATAACATATTTATCTATGATGTGTATAAAGATATAATCTATGACCGGGAAAAGACTAAAGAAAAATTCGGGATTAAAGAACCGGCTCTGATTCGGGATATTCTGGCTTTGGCAGGAGATTCGATCGATAATATACCGGGTGTGCCAGGTATCGGGATTAAAAGGGCGATTGATATTATGCATAAATACGATTCGTTTGAAGCCGCGCTTGCCCAAGACGAACGGCTCAAAGAGCATAAAGAGATTGCCCAGGTGTCTCGATTATTGGCAACTGTGAAGACCGATGTCAAAGTCCAGTCTTCAACCAAGCAACTGCAAATAAAGAATAAAGATATCCCTAAATTAATCAGATTGTTTAAAGAACTGGAATTTGGCTCGTTATTAAGAGAGTATGCCGGTGAAGTTAAGTCAGGAGTATATCAAGAGCCGCTATTTAAAGACACTAAGAAATTGGATATTGAGATAAAATCACAAAAAGAATCAGACTGCTTCGGATTTAATTTTTCAAGCGAAGGTTTTTTTGTTTGTGAGGATAAGGATGTTGTTAAGATTAGCAATAAAAACGAGATTAAAAAATTATTAATCTCGGATAAATTAAAAATTGGATATGATATCAAATCCCAGATGCATGAGCTTGATAAAGCAGGTATTCTTATTAAACCGCCTTATTTTGATACGAAAATCGCATCCTGGTTACTGGATTCGAGTCGCAAGCGGTATGAGATTAGTGATTTGATTTTACAGCATTTTCAGATTATTCCGACTGCGGTATCAGAAGCGGAAAAAGCACATTTCAATTTAATGTTATATCAGAAATTGGAATCCGAGATATTGACTCACGGTTTAAATCGGGTTTTGTCTGAGATTGAGATGCCTTTGGTGAGAGTGCTTTTTGATATGGAAAAGCGGGGCGTAAAAATTGACACGCGGCTATTTGAGCAGATGTTAACGGAAATTGAAAAAGAGCAGAAATCATTAAAACAATCAATCTGCCAGAAAGCCGGTGTTGATTTTAATATCAATTCACCCCAGCAGTTATCCAAAGTATTATTTGAGAAGCTTGAACTGCCCAAACCAAAACGGACTAAAACCGGTTATTCGACTGATGCAACCGTGCTTGCCGAACTGGCTTTGAAATATCCGATTGTGCAAGATGTGCTGCGCAACCGGGAGATTACTAAACTGCAGACGACCTATTTAAAACCGATGTGTGAGTTAATTAAGAATGAGACTGAACGTATCCATTGTCAGTTTAACCAGACCGGTACTTCAACTGGCCGATTATCTTCATCCGAACCAAACCTGCAGAATATTCCGATTAAAGGTGATTTGGGTAAAAAAATCAGACAGGGTTTTATAGCCGAAAAAGATAACTTATTAATATCCGCGGATTACTCGCAGATTGAATTGAGAATACTGGCATATATTTCAGAAGACCAACGGCTCAAAGATGCGTTTTTAAAAGGTGAGGATATTCATAACCGGACCGCAGCCGCAGTGTTTAACAAGCGGGAAGACCAGATTACAGAAAACGAGCGGCGCACAGCCAAGATGGTCAATTATGGTTTGATTTACGGGTTATCAGATTATGGACTGGCGGCAAGTTTGGGTATTGACCAGTTTGAAGCGAGAAGAATCATTGACGGTTTTTTAAGTATTCATTATCATGTTGCCGAGTGGCGCGAAAAGACCGTCGAAGATACTAAACAGACCGGTTATGCAAAAACTATTTTCGGACGCATCCGACCTTTTCCAGGAATTTTTGCCCAGAACCGAATTATCTATGAATCGTCGGTTCGGGCGGCAATCAATCATCCGATCCAGGGCTCAGCCGCTGATATTATTAAAATCGCCATGATTAAAATAGATGAAGAGTTAAACAGACAAGGATTTGAAGCAGGACTTATTATTCAAATCCATGATGAGTTATTACTGGAAATAGAACAGAAAAAGATAAAAAAAGCAGAAGCAATTGTCCGAAACATCATGAGAGAAAAATTATTAGGCGAGATACCATTGGAGATAAATATCGGTATTGGCAAGAACTGGGCAATTGCGCATAGCGAGGCAAAATGATTATAAGAAAAACCACAGAGACACGGAGACACAGAGAAAGATGATTAAAAAATTTAAGCAAAAGAAAATATTGTTTGCTTTTGGGACCAGACCAGAAGCAATAAAATTAGCGCCGGTTATTAAAGAACTGCAAAAAGATAAAAAGCATTTTAAAGTGGAAATCTGTATCACTGCCCAGCACCGGCATATGCTGGACCAGGTGCTGGATATTTTTAATATCCGGGCTGATTATGATTTGGATATTATGAAACAGGGCCAGACTCTGTTTGATATTAATATCCGGATTTTACGGGGCTTGGAAAATTTGTTAGCTAAAAATAAACCGGATATGATTTTTGTACAGGGCGATACGACCACGGCATTTGTCTCAGCTCTGGCGGCATTTTACTTAAAAATACCGATTGCGCATGTCGAAGCGGGTTTGCGGACTTATGATAAGTTCTCACCATTTCCGGAAGAGATGAACCGAAAACTGATTACCCATTTGGGAGATTTTCATTTTGCACCAACCAGGCGAGCAAAACAAAACTTGCTCAAAGAGGGTATAAAGGCAGAACATATTATTGTGACCGGGAATACGGTTATTGATGCGTTATTATTATGTTTAAAAATGAATCCTAAGTTCAAGTTACCATTTCTTAAGAAAATAAAACCTGGCAACCGGATTATTTTAGTAACCGCACATCGTCGGGAAAGTTTTGGCATACCATTTGAAAATATCTGCCAGGCATTGAAGAGTATTGTGCAAAGAAATCAAGATGTAGAAATAATCTATCCAGTGCATCCGAATCCTAATATAAAAAATCCAGCTGAAAAGATACTGGGCAAGACTGAGCGGATTCATTTAATCGCACCCCAGGATTATTTGCCATTTGCCCATTTAATGCAAAAATCGTATTTGATTCTTACTGATTCTGGCGGAATTCAGGAAGAAGCACCCGCCTTAGGTAAACCGGTTTTGGTACTCAGAGAAAAGACCGAAAGACCAGAAGCGATTGAAACGGGTACTGCGAAGCTGGTCGGAACCTGCAAGAAAACAATTATTGAGACTACGGAGATGCTTTTGAACTCTAAACCGGCATACAATAAGATGGCAAAGGTTAAAAATCCGTTTGGTGACGGCAGAGCGAGTTTGAGAATAAAACTCTTTTTGGAAAAATTGAAATCGAAGTTTAATCAGGTCTAACTTCTAATTTTTATCTTTACCTCGGGGGGGGGTATTTTTAATTCGGTTCCGGTACAATAAGACACCTATCGCTTTTTATATGCAGGTTAAACTTTTCTTGCCCTAATTACCTCGCAGTTGTTGATACCTGCTGTTATGTCGTTGAGGGTAATGATTTCCGCCTCAAACCCGTTCGGCTTTAAAAATTTTTGTATTAAATCATCTTTGCTAAACTGAGTGTATACGAGAGCGCCGGCAGTTCTTAAGGGGTCGATGTGAAACAGTTCTGGTAAAATTTTCGAGCCGTCGGGAAGTATTCGGGTAACAGAATGACCCCGGACCTCAAACGGGATGGTGAAGATAAACAACCCTTTTTTCTTTAACACTCGATTAACCTCGCAAAAGGCGCGCATTGGGTCTGGAACATGCTCTAAGATATGCTCAGTGATGACAATATCAAAAATTTCATCAGGAAAAGTTAACTTGGTCAGGTCTTCGCAACGGATGCCATTTTGAAATGAGCCGGGCTGAGTTTTATCAAAGTATTCGGAAACGATAAAGTTTCTTTGATTCAATGCGTTAGCCAGCATTCCGTATCCAGAAGCAATATAACCACAAAGCAAACTATCCTTGTTAAAGTTAAGAAGATTTGTCGCGGGTGTTTGGCTTTTATTTTCTAGCAGAAGTACTTTTGCGATTACCCGACTTCTCGCATTTGAGCCGCAGTGTAAACAAAAAAAAGTTTCCGAATTTTGCCCAAAATCCCAAAAAGAAGTATCGCGACCACAAACAAGACATCGTCCTTTAAATACCCGATGATAACCACGCTTGGCAAAAGGGTTTTTAAATATGAAAAATAAAATCTTAAATTTCGCTCTAAGATAATTATGTCGTAGTAAAAAAATTCTGATTGTTTTAAGCATAAAAATCAGTTCTTATTAAATTTTACATCAAATCTAATCGAAGTCAATGATATTAATAGTTGCGAGGGTTCTATTAAACTTGTTTTTAATATGACAAGATGGTATTGACATTGTAATGGTTTTAATTTAAACTTGCTTTTATGGAAACTTTATTGAGATACTTGAATGTCATTGTTAAATATCGGAAATTGATATTTTATAATGTACTGATTTTTATTGTCGTGGCGGTAATTATCAGTTTAATTTTACCGCAGAAATTCAAATCAACAGCCCAGATTTTGCCGCCATCTGAAGATACCGATGTTTTTGGTGCATTATCTTCAGCCGGATTATCGATTCCGAAATTAAGTCGGTTAACCCGGGCTGGTAATTTTTTTGGCGGTTCCACACCATCGGATTTGATTGCCGTGATTTTACAGAGCAGGACTATCTTAGAGCGGGTTGTGATGGATAATGATTTAATCAAGGTGTATAAAGTCAAAAAAGGTATTGAGCCGGCAGTCAAAACCTTGGCTCAGGCTACCAGTATTAAAGTTGGCGAAGAAGGCGTTTTGGAATTAACGGTTAAGGCAGAAAAACCAAAATTAGCCGCAGACATTGCAAATAGTTATATTTACCACATCGATAAATTCTTAAAAGAATCAAATATGAGCCGCGGCCGTAATATGCGAGTATTTATTGAAAAACGGTTGGAAACTGCAGAACAAGAACTAAAACAAGCCTCTGATTCATTACGGGTTTTTCAGGAAAGAAATAAACTGGTTGCCCTGGATGAGGAAATTCGGGCGGTTATCGATATATATGCTAAATTGAAATCAGAGCTCTTAAAACGAGAGATAGAATTGGCAATATCTAAAGATATTTCGACCCAAGATAATCCATTTGTTATATCAACCAAGCGGGAAATCGACGAATTTAAACGACAACTCAATCAGATTGAGATCGGCCGACAGACCAAAGATGGTTTTGGCGCGGGTTTTGCAGTAGCGTTCCAAAAACTACCCAGTGTTGGTCAAGAATATGCCCGACGCTTGCGTGATTATAAGGTTCAAGAAGAGGTTTTTGCACTCTTGTTACAACAGTTTGAACAGGCAAAAATACTTGAAGCACGGGACACGCCGACGATTACGATTCTCGATTATGGACGGGTACCTGAGCGGCGCAGTTCACCGAAAAGAAAATTAATCGTAGTTTTTGCTTTGGTTCTAAGTCTTGTGATTAGTTCAATGTATGCATTTGGAAATGAATATTGGCATAATCTAAAGACAAATACTGAACAAGGGCATGAAATCAAACGGATAATCGAGACGATTAAAAACGATTTATCGAGAATACGCAATAAATTCCGACGAAAAGCAAAGACCAAAGAAAAATAAGAAAGTTGCCAAATTACGAATCATTTGGTAAGTTAGGTTTCCAAGAAAAGTTTAACTTCGGTTGAGAAAATGAATTCACAGTCAATCAGCACTCCTGCGCAGTTGTCACTTAAGAAAATATTACCAGTAATGTTGCTGGTGCAATTGTTATTTTTCCTGCTTGTGATGCTGGCACCGATAAAAATAACTGTGGTCGTTCTGAGCGGTATTGCCGTGATTATCATTTATCTGGTAACTCCTAATCCATTGATAACATCAATAATATTGTCCGTGGTCGTAGCGATAATTTTACCGCAATCATTTGGTCGTGCCTTAGGCATAAAAATCGAAGAGATTTTCCCGGTAGTAACCTTGTTTTTCTTGATTTTAACATATTTGCAGAATGATTACGATAAACAATTAACCAGCCGCGTGACGACTAACCAGATAGGCAAAATGGGTTACTGGTTACTGGCTTTTCTGGGAGTGATTTTTATATCGGCAGTTATGGGGTTGATAAAAGACCGAACTAAAATATTGGTTATCGATGAATGGATGATGTTTTTTGCCTGGGGTTTTTATTTTGTGGTTATTAAAAGTAATATCTCAGACGAGAGCATTAAATATATTTTATATACCATAATTATCAGTTCGGTTTTAGTAAGTCTTTATTACATATTTGAATTTCGGAGTCTGAGTGGTATTGCCCGATTCCGAACCGACCAGCAGCATATTTTTAATGTTACGATACCTTTATTATTCGCAGTTTTTCTGTATCACACTAAGAAACCGATTAAAACATTAGCCATTGTCTTAATTATACCAATGATTATTGCGGTCTATATTACTTTGACCCGCGCGCTCTGGTTGTTGATACCTTTGGCATTAATTTTTCAATATTTTTATTATATTCGGAGTAATATTCGTTATGCCAAAATTGGCCAGTGGCTGTTCCCGGTCTTAATAATCGGAACGATTGTCGTAGTCGGATTATTTTTATTAAACCAGATGCTTGGGGTGCAAAACTTACTCGGCGGTCGGTTAGCAACTTTTAAATTTCTCGAATATGACCCATCACTTTTGGCAAGAGTTGAACTTGGATATTATGTGTTACAGCGATTTCAGGCAGCACCGCTGTTCGGGACCGGTTTGGCTGATTTCTTACGCTATCTTTATTACCCAACTTTAGGTAGATTCAATGTTTATTGGCTGGATAATTCTTTTTTGCAACTGATATGGAAAACCGGATTGGTCGGTTTGTTTGTATTCTCGATATTTATATTCTATTTTCTAAAGCGATGCTGGTTTGTCTTGAAAAACGCGCTCAATCAAACCGATAAGATACTTGGTTCGTCAATGTTATTTTCCTTTATTGCCCTGGTTATCAGCAGTTTTCAGTGCGCGATTTTGGTCGGTTACCGTTTCAATTTTGTCTGGGCAGTGCTCTTTGCCATTATTGAAATCCGAGCCCAACAAATCAAGGCAATTAAAAAATCAGCGGGTTTAGCTATTAACCCGGAAATAGCAAAGTAAAAATAATGGCAAACAACGAAACCGCAGTTGTTTCACCCGGCAAAAAATTGATAGTTGGCAGTGGTTATTCGTATCTCGCACTACTCATCAACAAAGCAGCCGGGGTTGCGACTTCAATCTTTTTGGCGCGGACCTTAGGACCAACCAATTTAGGCATGATATCAATTATCAATTACCTGTTATTGCTCTTGCTTTTTTTTACCGGTTTTGGAATCCCGACTGCCTGCGTTAAACTTATTTCTGAATACGAAACAAGAGGGGATAACAGTCAGACCAGCCGATTTATCGTGATTGGATTTTTATTGAACTTGGTGTTGATTATTACGCTTTCTGCGCTGTATTTGATTTTGGCATCGACTTTAGCATTAAAAATATATCAAGAACCCCAGTTAATTCCTTTAATTCAATTAAGCGTGATTGCTTTGTTCTTTTTCTCGTTCAATCAATATGGTAACTCGATAATTCAGGGTTTGGCTGAGTTTAAAAAACTGTCTTTGCTAGCGACTTTTACCTCGGTCTTTGGTCTGATTGCCTTAGTCCCGTTAACAAAAATATGGGGTATAAAAGGACCGGTTTTGGCGCAGGGAATAAATAGCATTGTGTCTTTTTTTATACTCGTTAAAGTAATCAAAACGCTCCAGGCAAAACACGGGGTATCTCTGTATATCTCAAGACAGAAAATCAAAGATTTTCTCAAGCCGTATTTTCAAAGATTATCCAGGACTGCAATACCGATATTTTTATCCGGTCTGGTCATGACTCCGGCCTTGACGATTCTGACCGCAATCCTGGCAAGGCAACAGGGTTTTACCGAGGTCGGGTTTTTTAACATTGCTTATTCATTGACACAATTTATTTTGTTTGTGCCGAGTGCGGTCGGTACTGCTTTTATTCCATTGGCAACAAAACTTGCGCTGGAAAACAGGGAGCGTTTGAACAGTTTTCTCTTAAAGAGTATTTACGGAGTTGATTTAATCGTAGTTACCATCACTTTCTTAATCAGTCTGTTTTCAAGAGAAATCATTTATCTCGTTTATGGCAGCGAGTTTTTACCCGCCCAAAACATCTTAATTCTATTGTCAGCCGCAGCGTTTCTTTCCAGTTTTGGTTACATTTTCGGTTATTATCTAATCGCAGTTAACAAACTTTGGTTTGCGACTGGTTTAAATTTCTTGTGGTTTATCGCGATTATCGGACCGGCATTGATTTTTATAAAATACTTTAAATTAGACGGGCTGGGATTGAATTATATAATATCGTACACGATATTAGGCATTGTGATACTCATATATATCTGGCAGAAAATCAGAGTCAGGATGAAACCGCTTGTTTCTCACCTAATCGGCGGCATGATATTTTTAATCGCGTTGTATCTTATGAAGGCGTATTCGGTTAGTTATATTTTTCAGTTAATCTTATTACCGTTTTTCGGCTTATATTTGTGGTTCTTTTTGCGAGTATTGCTGAGCACCGGCGATAAAAACATAATTAAGAATCTATTAAGAATATAGGATGACGAACTTGCACAAATTTGATTTAGCTTTTTTCGGGGCAGTTCCGTATGACCATCTCTTGCGCGGTCGGACCGGGGCGTTTGTTGATAATTTAGTTAAGCAGGGATTTTTTGTCTATTATTTCGAGATACCGCCGGCGTCAATTCTGCAGATCGTCAAAGAGCCGACTTTTAAAAAACGAGGATTTATAAAATTCTTCTGGCCACCAGTAAAAGTTACAGAAAATTTGGCGACTTTTGCTTTTCCACCAATTTTTCCGGCATCAAGGTTTGATACGGGCTGGATAAAAAATCTTAATGTCAACCGATTTGTCCGGCGGATTCGCAATAAATACAGTCCGTTGGCCAAGAAAAAGAACCGACCGGTCGTTGCCCTGGTTGTGACACCTTACTGGTATGAGATAATAAACCGGCTTCAGTTTTCAATGCTCATCTATGATTGCATTGATGATGTCAAAGTGTTTTGCAAAGAAAAGCATATTGCCTATTTTACCGAATTGCAAAGAAAATTAGTGGAAAAATCTGACTTGACCATAATCTCGGCGCATAAATTACGAGACGATATTTTAGCAGTCGATAAGAACGCACAGATTGAATATATTGCCAATGGCGTGGATGCCGATTTCTTTATTCGAAAAGGGCATAATGCTCCGATACCCGAAGCGTTAAAAAATATGCCCAAACCAATAATCGGTTTTATCGGCTCTCTGTTTCACTGGGTTGATATTGATTTGATTGCGAAAACTGCCCAGACCTATCCGAATTATTCTTTTGTCTTAGTCGGGCCGGTACATGAAATAACGATTCCTAAATTACCCAATATCTATCATCTCGGAGCAAAACCTTATGCAGACATACCTGCATATGTTAATGCTTTTGATGTTTGTTTAATTCCTTTTATTCAAGACCCGTTGTCGGATAAAGTTGACCCAATTAAAGTATATGAATACCTGGCACTGGGTAAACCAGTCGTGGCGATTAATCTGCCCGAACTCGAAAAGATGAAGGATTTAATCTGTCTAGCTAAAGACGATAACCAATTTATTGCGATGACTAAACAGGCTGTTTTTGAAAATAATCCGGAATTAAGAGATAAACGGATTCAGTATGCGAAGGAAAATTCGTGGAATGCGCGGGTTAGCGATTTAATTAAGGTTGTAAGTTCGCACTTGAACGATAAACTTAATAAATCTTTAAAAGGATACTAATATATGCAGATAATTTTGATTAACACAGACGTTAAATCCTTTGTATCTGCGAAAATCTGCGTGCCCCAAAAATGAAAATCGCAATTGACGCTTTACCGGCAAAATCCTTGCACCACGGTATGGGTACTTATATCTATAACCTGCTAAAAAATTTAATCTCATTTAACTCAGGTCACGAATTTATTATTTATAAAAAACCTGAGGTGTTTACTGATTTGGAAAAAGACCAAAATCAGCAGGTGCAGTTCCGAAATATTAAGAAGAGTCGGAACCAACGGGTTTTGTGGGAATATACAACTTTACCAAAATTACTCCAAAAAGAACAGGTCGATATTTTTTGGGGACCGAGTAATTTTTTACCATTGCGAAAAGCGTGTAAATATGTCGTGACGATTCATGATTTGTCCAGTTTTACTTATGCCGATACTTATCCTTACTTACGGCGCAAGTATTATCAATACATAATCAAGCAGGCAGTAAAACGGGCAGATTTAATCGTAACAGATTCTGAATTTTCCCGGCAGGATATCGTCAATACTTTCTCAATTCCAGCTGAAGAGGTCAAAGTTATCTCTTGCGGCATTGATGATATTTTTCAACCGATTGATTGCTCGGACAAGCATACACAAATCAAAAGCAAATATAAATTACCCGACGATTTTATCTTTACCCTGGGCGTGATCGAGCCCAAGAAAAATACACAACGGTTGGTTCAGGCATATACCCAGCTGAAAAATAAACATGTCGATTTGCCCAAATTAGTAGTCGGCGGTTCGAAAAAATACGGCTGGAAAAACCGAAGAATCTTTCAACTTGTCGACGAACTTAAACTCAAAGATTCAGTTATCTTTACAGGTTTTATTGAGCACCAAGATTTACCAGTTATCTACAGCACGGCAAAATTATTTATCCTGCCATCGCTTTTTGAGGGTTTTGGTTTACCGGTTATCGAAGCAATGGCATGTGGCACGCCGGTCATTACTTCAAATACTTCGTCATTACCAGAAATTGCCGGCGACGCCGCAGTTTTAATCAACCCTTATGACACGGAAGAGATTGGACAGGCGATAATTAAGGTCATATCTGACCAACAATTACAAACAGAGATGCGGGCAAAAGGATTTAAAAATGTCAAAAGATTTTCATGGCAAGAGTCAGCCCATGAATTATTAGATGTCTTCGAACAAATTGGTAAAAAATAATCATGCGGTATAAGCGTTTTGTTTTAGGTTTTGTATTGTCTTTAATGACAATGATGATGGCAGGTAATTTACAGAGCAATAAAACAATCCAGGGATATCCAATAAACATTCTCATCGAAACTACGGCAGACTGGACTGACTTACAATTTAACAATACTGATTTTCATTATTTGGGCGATACAATTCTGACCCAAAATCCGGTTTTAATGGGTATCTTATCTTTGCATAAAACAGCGTATGATTCGACTCTAACCCGAGCCGAATTCAGAATTATGTTTACCCAGAAATTACCTAAAGCTGTCAAATTCTCAATCCGTAAAGGCGGGATTGGACAAACCAAAATTATATTTCTGACTCCAAAGCAGGAAACAATCGCAGAGTATGTCAATACAAAGAACATTCCTGGTGATGTGCAAAATCAGGAAAATTTTATTTTAAGCAGAAAAGAAATAGAAAAACATTATAATATCAAACAACCGATTCTACACTATTTAGGACAGAATAGTTTGACACTTCAAACTGAAAAGTTAGTGCTGGCATTTTATTTTCCCTGGTATTATCCAGAGAACTGGTCCTGGCCGGGTAAACTGGCGATTGCGCACCAACCCCGATTAGGTTTATACTCTTCGTCTGACCCGGAGATTGTCAAAACTCATATTGACTGGGCAAAAAAAGCCGGCATTGACGGTTTTATCTGTTCCTGGTGGGGCATTAACTCGGTCACTGACCAGAACCTGAAACTCATCGCAAATCTATGTCAGGAGCGTGATTTTAAGTTTACGGTCTATGTAGAGCAGGTTAAAAACACTGCGGATTTGAAAAAGTCAATGGGTTATCTGGATTCTGTTTATGCCGAGCATACTAATATTATAAAACTTGGCAACAAACCAGTGATTTTTATTTATAATCGGGTTTTAGATTCAATTCCGCTCGAATCATTACGCTTGGAAAAATTTGATTTCGCAACCATAAATTACGGATATAAAATAAGTAATTTGCAGGGATTTGAAGGTTATCACGAATTCTTACCACCTTATCAAAACGGAGATAAGAATGAAAAATTCTATCGATTGGCAAGACAAGTCGCGGACAGCAAAGGAAAAATATTTGCAGCACCGGTTATGCCTGGTTTTAATAACTGTTCGCTCGTGACACCGGGTACTTTGATTGACCGGAACAAAGGTAAATATTATAAAAAGTTATGGGACGCAGTTATTGCCGCACAACCAGATTGGGTCTTAATCACATCGTTTAACGAATGGTTTGAAGGTACGGAAATCGAACCGAGTCTTGAATTTGGCGATTATTATTTAAATCTGACAAGACAATACGCACAAAAATTTAAATCAAAATAAGATGAGAATTGGTATTGATGTCAGCGTATTACGCGAACCGGCCCGCGGGGTTGGTCATTATCTGCTCAATATTCTGAACCGTTTGTCAAAGTTTGCCCACAACGACCAATTTTTCTTGTATTCGCCCAAACCGATTGTGTATGATTTTTCGGATTGGCACAATAAACATTTACGATGGGGCAAGACAATTTTACCCGGCGCATTCTGGTTGCAAACACAGGCAAAGCGCTTCATAAAAAAAGACCGGCTCGATGTTTTTTTCGGCCCAGCGCATATTTTACCATTACGATTACCAGCGGGTATGAGAAAAGTTTTAGCTGTGCACGATTTGGTCTCGACGTTATATCCCCAGACAATGGCAAATTATAACCGGTTTGTGCACAATCTCTATTTTCAACAATCAGTACACCAGAGTGACCATATTATCACGATGTCAGAACATACCAAAAAGTCAATCATTGATAATTTCAAATTCTGCCCGGACCGGATTACGGTAATTTATGAAGGGGTTAATCCTGATTTTAAGTTATTGCCAAAACAAGAGGTGCAACCGGTTTTACAACGATACCAGATACAAAAGCCGTATTTTTTAGCAGTCGGCACTTTGGAGCCGCGCAAGAATTATCCAGTGCTCTTGCAGGCATTTAAGCATTTTAGCAAAGATTATGACTTAGTTATTATTGGTAAACAGGGCTGGAAAGCACAAAAGATTTTTAAGATGATTTCAGATTTACAACTTGAAAAGAGCGTCAAAATTCTGGGTTATGTCCATGTCAATGAGTTACCGCATTTCTATAATGGCGCCGAACTTTTTATTTTTCCATCTCTTTATGAAGGATTTGGATTACCCTTAGTCGAAGCAATGGCGTGCGGCGCAGCGGTGATTTGCAGTAATGCGTCATGTTTACCAGAAATCGGTGGAGATGCGGCGGTTTATTTTCATTCGCAATCAGTTGACCAACTCACATCAAAAATAGAGCAAGTATTAACCAGTCCGCAATTAAGGCAATCATTAAGAGAAAAAGGCATCAGGCAGGCGTCAAATTTCAATTGGAATATTACCGCACAAAAGACTTTAGCAGTTTTGAAAGGACAATAATTTGCAAGAAAAAAAACTATCCATAATTACTCTCAGTTATAATACAAGGGATTTGACTTTACAGTGTCTTGAGAGCATTAAACAAATTGGTCAACGGCAAGATTGCGAAATTTTTATCGTGGATAATAATTCGAGTGATGATTCAGTGCCGGCCATTAAAAAGTCTTATCCCTGGGTGCGACTTATTGAAAACAAAGAAAACCTCGGTTTTGCCCGTGCTAATAATCAGGCAATCAGATTAGCACAAGGTCAATATATTCTGCTTTTGAATTCGGATACTGAAAATATTGATAATGGTATTGAAAAGACGCTTGAATATCTGGAACAAAATCCGCAGTTGGATGTCGTAACCTGCCGGGTTGAACTGGCTGACGGCAATTTGGACTGGGCATGCCATCGCGGTTTTCCGACACCCTGGGCATCGTTCTGTTATTATGCAAAACTGGAAAAATTATTTCCCAAAAGCCGATTATTTAGCAAATACCATCTGACCTATCAATCATTATCTGAACCGCACGAGATTGACACGCCGAGCGGTTGTTTTTATCTGGTGCGCAAAAGCACGATTGACAGAGTCGGCTTATTAGACCAAGACTATTTCTTTTTTGGCGAAGATGTTGACTGGTCATATCGGATTAAACAAACCGGCGGTAAAATCTATTATTATCCAGAAGCAAAAATTATCCATTACAAAGGCGTTTCGTCTGGTATTAAAAAAGAGACCGCAGAAAAGACTAAGGCATCGGCAGAAATTAAAAGAAAATCGGTTAATTATTTTTACGACGCAATGAAGATATTTTACACTAAACATTATAAAAACAAATATCTGTTTGTTGTTAACTGGCTCGTGTATGCCGGGATTGCGATTAAAAGAAAAATGAGTCTGCGTAAATTGAGCGTATAGAAATGGGGGATGGTTTGATAGAGCAAAAGATTATCAATTATGAAGGCAAACAATATCAAAGAATCGCGGTCAAAACCCATATCATTACTGAAAAAGATAATATTGACGATGTGATTGAAAAATATACCGCAACAATATGTAAGCCTGGTGATATTATTACGATTAGCGAAAGCGTGGTCGCAATGACGCAAAACCGGGCAATTTCCACCAGTCAAATCAAACCTGGTTTATTAGCAAGAATCTTGTGGCGGTTTGTAAGAAAAGTGCCGTATGGTATTGGCTTGCGTAATCCGTATTCAATGCAATGCGCGATTCAGGAAACCGGCTCCATGCGCATAATATTTGCCGCAATGGTGAGCGCAGTTACTAAATTATTAGGCAGGCGCGGTGATTTTTATCGTATCGCAGGAAAACAGGCAAGAATGATTGATGCGCCGGGTACTGCCGGCTTGAAAGAATATCTGGATTGCGTGATTTTAGGTCCGAAAGACCCGGATAAGGTCGTGCAAAGACTTGCTGAGCAGACAAAACTACCAGTTGCGATTGTCGATGTCAATGATATTACCGGTTGCTGGGTCGTAAGCGTTTCGGACAAGAAATATACTAAATTAATCGAGGGGGCACTCGATGACAACCCGGCTGGCCAGGGCGATGAGTGCACCCCGATTATCATTATTAGACCATTATAAAATATCGCTTACGGCGCGGGCGCTTGTAAAGTAAAAATTTCGTTACGAATCCGCTTTAAGATGTTTTCATCCAATCCGCGTCGGGTCCATTTATAAATCATAATATCGGCTTCGATTTTCAAAGTGCCTGAAGTGTAAGTATTTTTCAGTTTCCAGATTTGACGGGCAAAATTGAGATACGAGACATACAAAGTCGAGAGCACGCTCTCATCGCCAATCAAGAGCTTGGTTGAGTTCTCGATTTTTTCCAGTTCGGCTTGCTTGGTTTTCTGCTGTTCCAAAATGCTCTCGCGTTGCCGCTGTAAAGAATCGCGAATCGCATCCGGGTCATAATTCGCTTCCAGTTTCTGCATCCGACGCAAAGTCGGTCTTACCGGCATATTTATCACCACCTTTCTGTTATCAATTACTGCTTAACATCGTTAAGTATAACATAAAATAGTATTGTTGTCAAGACCTTTGATAAGAAATTTCAGGTGCGGATAGGCACGGATAGTGAAGAAAAAAATTGCCTGTTTATTTTGACCGACTGTAAGATTTAAGATTGTAATAAGGGTGGAATTCTCAAATCAGGGCAGGCTCTGACCATTCAGGTTACCTACTTCTCTGTCTGGTATCAAACTTAGCAGGACTCTTAATCGGCGACCTGGTAGGTTGCCTAGGGGCAGACCCCCCGGCTCAACTAATAGGTGTCCTATTAGATAACCATCACAATTAGTAGGCAGGTTACAAAGTATGCAACCGATTAAGTTTGCTATTATATAACCGAATATATTGCCATCTCAGCAACCAGTCAGGTTAGTTACGAGGTCAGGCAAGCCACTCGGATAAAATATAAGTTATTATTTTTTCTTGATCAGGGTATTTTTATGTTCAAAAAATTGAACTAATAAAATATGGATTATAAAATAATGAGTATTTTTCTGGGTCGATTTTTTACTTGTATAAATTATTTGGCAGGCACCGAATAAACCACTTTGCCCTTTTTTATCACTGTTTTTACCAAATTCTTACCGAATTGATAGGGAATGTGTCTGAAATCTGGGACATCAAGAATTATCAAGTCAGCATCTTTGCCTTTTTGAATAGTGCCGATGTTTTTATCTAACCCCAATGCTTTGGCACTGTTAATAGTTGCACCACGAATTGCTTCGGTTAAGCTTAAATTGTAGAGTAAACATCCCAGGGCAATGATAATCGGCATCTGATAAATCATACATGTGCCAGGATTGTAATCAGAACCCAGAGCAATAGTTAAGCCGAGTTTACGCATCTTGTCAATCGGTGGTATCTGTTTTGATTTTAAAAACATTGTCGTGCCAGGTAAGAGAACTGCGATGACATTGTTTTTTTTCATTGCTTTAAGCCCTTTGTCTGATGGATATAAGAGGTGTTCAGCTGAGATTGCCTTGACCTGACCAGCAATTTCCGCGCCGCCTGATGATTCGATTTCGTCGGCATGGAGTTTGGGTATTAAACCGAATTTTTTCGCAGTTAAGAGGATTTTTTTAGAATCGGTTGCATTAAACACAAAGTTTTCGCAAAAGACATCGCAAAATTGAGCGAGTTTCGCGTGAGCGACTTTTGGTATCATTTCTTTGATAATTTTTTTGATATAGTTTGGTTTTGTTATATCGGGCGGAACCGCATGTGCAGCCATAAAGGTTGATATAATCGTGATGCGGTTCTGATTTGCCTTTTGTAATTTTTTAATAACTCTTAAGATTTTTAACTCATTGGCAGTATCCAGACCATAACCGGATTTTATTTCGACCGTGGTTGTGCCCCATTTAATTAGTTGGTCGAGACGGGATTGGGCTAATTTAAAGAGTTCTCTCTCACTTGCCTGGCGAGTTGCCCTAACGGTTTGTAAGATACCGCCACCGCTTTTAAGAATTTGTTTATAGGTTTTGCCTTCAAGTCGCATTGAGAATTCATTTTCTCTTGTACCGGCAAAGACGAGATGGGTGTGGCAATCTATAAAACCAGGCATTACTACGCAATTATGAGCATCAATAGTTTTAGAATTTTGAATTTTGAATTTTGAATTTTGAATTATTGTGGATATTTTACCATCATTGATGATAACCGAACCGTTTTCAACAATACCAAGGTTTTTACCGGTTAAAGTCAGTAGTTGTGATGCGTTTTTTATTACAGTAGTCATTTGTGATTTATTATACTAAAAAATTGTTTAAAAATAAAGGGCGAGCCTTTAACAGCTCGCCCTGGTTAGATTTAATATTTTTTAGAAACCGACATTTAGTGAAACCCGATGTGAGATACCGAGTCGAGACAGGTTGCGGTAAGCATAATCGACATTAAGTTTCAAATCCGGAGTCGGCTTGAACCAGGCGCCAGCGCCAAAGGATAAGCCATCCGAAGCACCGATGCGTTCCCGGTAATCTCCGTCCGTGTTGATTATATATCCACCGCGTAAAGCAAAATTGAGATACTGATACTCGAGTCCGATACTTACTTTTTCATTGACATCGTTGTAATGAGTTAAATCAGCAGCAAGGGTTAAGCTGGTTTTATCTTCGATTTTTATGATATCATAGGCAATACCAAATCTAAAGATAATGGGCAGGAGAAATTTTTCGGTTGCATAAGTCGCCGGGATTGGTGTGATGGTCCAGGGCCAGGTATATCCTTCAGGATAGTCGACATCAAAGTTGAGCTGAGTACCTGAAAACGAAGCATCCGGTCCAAAGTTCGCAATAGTCATGGCGAGTCTGACATTCTGCCAGCCAGTATTGTAATAAGTACCGAGGTCAAAAGCAAATGCATTAGCGCTCATATCCCAGATGCGCTGTTGCATTGCTTTGATTGAACCGCCAAACGCAAATTTATCAGTAAACATACGCGCATAAGAAGCTGAAAAAGCCATATCTGCCGCTGAGAAGAACACTCCGGTTCCTTGATAATTGTCAATTGTAGTCTGTTCGAATTCACCATAGTTAACACTGGTTAAGGCAAAACCAAATGTGCCGAGTTTGGTCGGAAATGCGCCGGCTAAATATTCGAGCCGGGTTTCCAAGACCCAGTCAATATGATTAAGCATAACTTCCCGGTTTTTGAGCAGGGCAAGGCCAGCTGGATTCCAATAGGTAGCAGAAGCATCGTCAGCAATTGCGACAAAGGCATCACCCATTCCATTAGCTCGACCAACACCAATTTTTAAGAAGGGCATACCCGCCATACCCAGTTTGGTAAAAGCGCCATAGCCAAGATTTGCAAATAGCATACAGCATATAGCAAATAGCACAAATATTTTTATGTTTCGGTTTTTCATGGCTATCTCCTTAGTAAACAATCGCAAATTTACCGACTTGATTGCCAGTTTCTGATTCAATATGGAACAGGTAAATGCCAGGCGCAGGTTTTTGGCCAGATTCAGTGAGTAAGTCCCAGTCTTGGTCACCGCCGGATTGAAGCGGCAGATTGCCCGGGTCAGTAATATTCGTGGCAGTATGGGTTATGGTTTTGAGTAAATCACCAGCAAAGTTATAGATGCGTATCGTGCAGCGGTCAGGCAGATTGATGAATTTAATCTTGCGGTAATCAGGATGCCGTTCCCATTCATTTCTTACTAAATAAGGATTCGGGACAACCTTGACTTTGTATTGGGAAACGATGCTTTCAGTTACGATTTGCATGGGATGAGAGATAATCTGAAATTCAGAAAAAGCCGGAGCACAGGAAATCGGTTTATTGTATATAATCCAGGTATCTTCGGGCGCAGGCAGAATGCGGATTGGCCGGTTTAAGTTAAAGTTGAACTGACCGCCGCAAATCGTCATATTAAGTGTCGAGTTGAGCCGTAAGGTGTCAGAACCCAAGAAGA
>JAGXRL010000066.1 GCA_018335915.1 Candidatus Latescibacterota bacterium | reverse complement strand
AGTTCTGAAAGACCATCGCGACATTGCGGTCTTTTGCCGACACATCATTGACCAGCCGTTCGCCGATATGGATTTTTCCGCTGGTCGCTTCTTCCAGTCCTGCAATCATGCGCATGACAGTTGATTTGCCGCAGCCCGACGGCCCGACCAGCACGAAAAATTCGCCGTCCGGTATTTCCAGAGTCAGGTTGTCAACTGCAGTGACTTTATGGTCAAAGACTTTTGTAATGTTTTCCAGATAGATTCGGCTCATATTAGAAAAACGATTTCACGGATTTTAAAAACTTGATTACACAGATTAAGTCACAGAAAATAATCGGTGTCATCATATTCGTTATTGCACTTCATACGCGCTGGCATCGAGTTTTTCTTCAGCCTGCCGGTTTTTGCTCCAGGTTATCTCAATGATATTGGACAGGGTCTGTTTTAAGAACTTTCTGGGCACGACAACATCGATAAATCCGTGTTTTTGCAGAAATTCGGCGGTCTGGAATCCGTCCGGCAGTTTTTCGCCGATTGTGCCTTCAATGACCCGCGCCCCGGCAAATCCGAGCAGGGCTTTGGGTTCGGAAATGATAATGTCGCCGAGCGAGGCATATGATGCCATAACGCCGGCCATGGTCGGATTCGTGACAATCACGATGTAAGGAATTTGGTCCTGGGCTAAGAGCGCGAGTTCGGCTGAGGTTTTTGCCATCTGCATAAGCGAGAAAATGCCTTCCTGCATGCGAGCGCCGCCCGAGGTCGCGAAGATAATCAGGGGGATTTTTTCAAAGCGGGCTTTGCGGATTGAGCGGGCAACCTTTTCGCCGACAACCGAGCCCATGCTGCCGCCCATAAAGGCAAAATCCATCACGCCGAAAATTATCGGCTGTTTATTGACCATGCCTCGGCCATAAATAAAACCTTCCTGATAACCGGTCTTTTTCTGGGCTTCGCCGAATTTATCCGCATAATTGGGAAATTCGAGCGGGTTACCGGCAACCAGGTTTTGGTCATACTCTTCAAAACTATTCGGGTCTAAAACAATCTCGATATATTTTTTGGCGCTGATCCGGAAATGATAACTGCACCGCGAACAGATAAACAGATTCTGCTCTAAAGTCTTGCGATAAAGAATTTCACCGCAACTGTCACAGCGCAGCCAAAGACCACCCGGAATCTCCATTTTCGACTCGGGTTTCCCGTTAGTCGGCATATCAACAGTATAAAACTAAAACTCGATTTGTCAACCCCGTACCTATTGATGAGATTGCGTGGCTGATTCTTTAATGATTTTATCAAACTATGCGGCGTTTAACAATAGGTGCGCGGGTCAACCCCGTAACTATCAAATAATTTTGAATTTTGAATTTATGTCAATCGGCGCGTGTGTTTTGATTTTTTATGTTTGAACGGTTTTAGAATAAGACCAATACCGATGATTGCCAGTCCAAAATAGATGAAAATATCGCCATAAGACCGGTAAAAAGTCGGCCGCAGCGGACCGGATACTGAATCGACCAGCACGGTTTGCGTAAACAGGCCGGTGCGTTTTTTGACCCGTGCATACGGGTCGCTGATTAAAGAAATCCCGTTATTTGCCGAGCGGATTAAAGGCACGCCGTTTTCCACAGAACGGAGCACGGCTAATTCACAATGCTGGTACGGACCCGGGGTTTTGCCAAACCAGCCGTCATTCGTGATGTTGACCAGCATATCTGCTCCCTGTGAAGTGAACTCGCGCGCTAAATCAGGAAAAATCGACTCAAAACAGATCAGCGCGCTCAATTTGTGAGCGGTGTTTTGCGAGCGGCTCGGCATATCAAAAACCGTGCGTTCTTTGCCCGGCGTGCAGTCGCCCATATCACCGGTCTCGATTTTTCTAATCAGAGCAATCTTGTCAACATACGGAATCCGTTCGGAAAAAGGCACGAGATGGATTTTGCGGTAAATTTGGTCAAAGCGCGGCAGGGTCAGATAAACTATGCTGTCGTTTTCAGTTATTGAATCAACCCTGACCTGACCCGGGTTGAACAGAACCGCGCTATTGTAATAAACCGAACCTTCGGGCTCGAATAAAGGCGTGCCCGTAAAAATGCTGACCTGATGCGAATCAGCCATGGCTTGAAATGCTGCCTGTAAATCCCGGCTCCGGGTAATATCGACAATCGTTGCGGTTTCCGGCAGGATAATCAAATCCGGTTTTTGTTCGGCACTGCTGCGCACCAGGCCGGTCAGTTCAACCAAAAGCCGGTTGCGGCTTTCCCGGTCGCCTTTTTCATTGGGTCCGACATTGGGCTGGACAATTGCGACTTTTAAGACCGCCGGTTTTTCTTTCATGCGTATCAATCCATAACCGATTGGCAAGATTAAAGAGATGATTAAAATAACGGCATAGGTCAATTTGTGCTTTCTCTTAAAAATCCATAACACGAGCAGGTTTATCCAGACCAGCCAGGCGGATAATCCGTACACGCCAAAGACTGAACCCATCTGCACGATTGGCGTGTAAGGCGTCTGGGTATAACCTAAAAACCCCCAGGGAAACCCGATTTCTGATTTGGTGCGCACGAATTCGAGCACAGCCCAGATTAAAGGCGCGAACCCAAGGCCTAAAAATTTGGTAGCGATGGCAAAGACTGCGGTATATAATCCCAGATAAACGAACAGAATCGTCACGCCCAGCAATAATAATATTCTGGTCACGGGCTCGACCGGCACGATTAAAAAATAGAGCCACCATAAATGGAACAGGGCAAAAACCGCGCCGAACAACAATCCGTACAAGAAAACTTTTTTAAAATGATGCCGCTCAATCATGGCGAGCAGCGGAATCAGGGCAAAATAAGCGAGAAACCTTGCCCCGAACGGAGCAAAGGCAAAACTCAAGCCAAACGCCGAGACGATTAGTGCGATAATCAAAATATGCTTCCTTTATAGTTGGAACCACGGATTACACGGATTTGACCGATTTCTTTTCTTTAATCTGTGTCCATCCGTGTTAATTTGTGGTTTCATATTCTTTCCTTTTTTTATTCCATCATGACTGCTTCACGCCGCATGAAAAATTCAAAATTCTGCTAATGATATTCGTGTTCTCTTCATTTTTTTAGGTTTTTATCACGGCTTCTTTGCCTGATGCGCACGACTCGTAAAACGCATCGGTTACCTGGCAGACCAAAAGTCCGTGTTCTGGTTTAATCGGCATCTCGACGCCTTTGAGCACGCCGTCCACAAAAACATCTGCCAGCAGGTTATATGCCTGCCGCACATAATCCTTTTGGCCGAGCATGCTTTTCGGCGTGACATTTACCAGATGCCCGTGCATTTCCCGGTTGACCGAAACCGGATTTAAGAGTGCCGCGCCTTTATCGCCGAACGCGTTATAATATGAAAAATCCTTTTCCTGCGTCACTGAAAAACCGACTTCAATCGTGAGAATCTGGTTGTTCGGAAACCGCAGCAGGGCAAAAGCAGTGTCTTCAACCTGGCTTTTGCTGTTGCGTTTATGGCCGACTCCGAAGATTGAAACCGGCTTGTCCGGTGCGGCAAAA
>JAGXRL010000065.1 GCA_018335915.1 Candidatus Latescibacterota bacterium | reverse complement strand
TCTGCTCGTTATCCGCAATATCAAGGTCATAATAAGGTGAAACTGCGACAATGATATTAACGCTGTCTCTGGTCGTACCCGTGTTGTTAGCAGCAATTGCCCAGCCAGAATAGGTCGCGGCAAAAGTTCCGTATGGAATATTGACACGGGCAATCACAGTTTTGAAAGTACCCGGCCGGATACTGTCGATAAATGACGGTACAAACGAGACATTTGCAGCGGGTATCACTCGTGCGCCATATCTAAGGTCGCTTGGCATAAAGGTTATACCATACAAGGTCGTATTGCCAGGTCCGTCTGGGTCTGGATTATTTTGGGCATCAGTCGAATAAACCCGGAACGGAGTCGTGTTTACAGTCGTGCCATGAGCACCGCTGGCATGCACTGCCAGTGAATCGATGTCAAGGTCATCGAGCGGACCCACGATTAGTTCCAGAGTAAACATATCAGTCGGGGTGCCGGGCGTGCCAGGCGTGCCGGTAACAGTCACTGTTCCGCGGTAAATACCGTTAAAAGTATTCATTGGAATGTTTGCCTGAACCCGGGCACTGTACGCTTCACCTGAAGCAAGACCTTCTGGTAAAACAAAACTAATCGCGCTCGGCGGGATATAATAGAGAATATCTTCAGCGCCGTGCGGGATATATCGTAAAGTTTCCACTGTTGCCGTAAACGATGTGAAATTCGCATTACCAAACTGGTCAGGGTCAACATTGAGATTGGCATTATTCGGATTAACCATCCGGAAATATGCGGTTCGGATTGCACCCATTGAACCAGCCAGGGTCATCTTGTTTGCTGAGAGATTGGCTTCGTTATCTGAAATATCTAAATCATAATAAGGATTGACCGTGACAAAGATTCTTACCGTATCGCTGGTCGTGCCCGTGTTATTAATCGCAGTCGCAAGTCCTGAATAAGTCGTCGCATAAGTACCAAACGGCACTACAACCCGTGCATACACGGCTCTTGATGTGCCTGGTGCTAAGGAATCGATGGTTGACGGCACAAACGAGATGTTTGCTGCCGGTATTGTCAAGTTGCCGGTTGCGTCTTTTAAATCCTGCGCCATAAAGGTAATGCCATACAAGGTCGTATTGCC
Organism: Candidatus Latescibacterota bacterium; assembly: GCA_018335915.1. GTDB lineage: Bacteria > Hydrothermota > Tepidihabitantia > Tepidihabitantales > CAIPLT01 > JAGXRL01. The sequence continues at coordinate 2,348 of JAGXRL010000065.1, read as the reverse complement.
AGGACCGTCCGGGTCAGGATTATTTGCCGCATCAGTTGACCAGACCGTAAAATTAGTCGTGTTAACTGTCGTGCCGTGATTCGTAGTTGCAGAGACCGATGCTTCGGCAATGTCAATATCATCCAATGCACCCACTGATACTTCTAAGACAAACATATCAGTCGGCGTGCCGGGCGTACCAGGCGTACCGGTTACAGTCACCGTTCCGCGGTAAATACCGGCAAAGGTATTCATTGGAATATTGACTGATACCAGTGCATGATAAGCATCGCCAGATGCAAGTCCTGCTGGTAAGGTTATGGTCACTGCACTCGGCGGGATATAATAGAGAATGTCTTCTAAACCCATTGGAATATATTTCAGGGTTTCGACCGTTACGCTAAAACTCGAAAAGTCGGCATTGCCAAACATATCCGGGTCAACATTAAGTACCTGAGTATTCGGATTAATCATCCGGAAATAACCCTGGTCAGTTGCGCCCATAATACCGGCTAATGCCATTTTATTATTAGTCAGATTTGCTTCGTTATCAGAAATATCCAGATCATAATAAGGATTGACATTGATAATCACTGTAATCGCATCTGATGGCCAGCCGTCGTCATCAACCACGGTTAAGGCACCGCGATAAGTTGCGGCATAAGTACCTCTTGGTACTCCAGCCCAGACCTGCACTGATGCCATATCGCCTAAAGCGAGCTGGGTAATACCGGCTAAACTAATCGGTGTTGGACCGAATTGACCGGTTACTGCCACATAGATTTGATTGGCATTGATATATCGTGCCGGATTCAAAGTATCGCGCAGATGTTCGCTCGTAAAGATTAAATTATACAAATCTGTATTGGACGGGCCGTCCGGGGCTGGATTCCATGAAGTATCCGGATTAACCACGGTAAAAGTGCCGATGTACAAAAGCGTGTCTGCGGTATTGACCGTATTCCCAATCAAATTTTCGACAATATCAATATCTTCGATTGGGTCAACAATCACTCTTAATTGGAACGAATCGCCGACATACCCATTACCGTTTTCCGGCATATCGTTATTAAGAACTCTGACCCATGCCGTATATTCACCGGCATATTGTGCTTCGGGAATATTGACTGTCACTGTAATCGGTTCAGATGCGCCGGATAACAAAGTATGCGGCGGGACGAGTGAGAGCGAGACATTACTGATTGGAATATATGCTAATGGATTGGTTCGGTGTAAGAGTAAGTCCATTGACCAATCCAGACCAAACAGGTCGGCATTACCAAACATATCCGGGTCAACATTAAGTTCTGGCGTGTTCGGATTAATCTGGATAAAATACTTATTCTGGGTTGTGCCGGGCAGACCGCTTAAAGTCATCCAGTTCTCAACCAGATTGCCGGTGTTATCCGAAATATCATAATCATAAGATGGCAAAACAATCACAATAATCCGCACCGTATCATTAGTCGTACCTGTATTATTCATTGCCGTGGCAAGTCCTGAATAAGTCGTCGCATATGTACCAAACGGCACATTGACCCGTGCATACACGGCTCTTGATGTGCCTGGTGCTAAGGAATCAATGGTTGACGGCACAAACGAGATGTTTGCCGCTGGAATGACCAGGTCGCCGTTGCGTAAATCCTGCGCCATAAAGGTTATGCCATACAAGGTCGTATTGCCAGGACCGTCCGGGTCAGGATTATTTAGGGCGTCAGTCGAATAAACCCGGAAAGGAGTCGTGTTTACAGTCGTGCCATGAGCACCGCTGGCATGCACTGCCAGTGAATCGATGTCAAGGTCATCGAGCGGACCAACCGAAACTTCTAAGACGAACTGGTCAGTTGTCGTGCCTGGCGTGTCAGGATAACCAGTCACAGTCACTATTCCGCGATATATGCCTGAGTAAGTATTGTTCGGAATGTTTATTGTAATCGTACCGTTCTCTTCATTTCCCCAAGCCAGTCCTAATGCTGGTAATCCAATCGTCACTGCACCGGGTGGAATGTAATAGAGTATATCTTCAGCCCCGCCTGGTACATACCAGAGCGTTTCGACTGAAGCGATAAATGATGTGAAGTCAGAATTGCCATACACATCCGGGTCAACATTCTGCGATTCGAGTGCCGGGTTAACCATTTTGAACTCACCCTGCCGGGTTGTGCCCATTGGTCCGGCTAAGTGCATGGTATTGGCAAATAGGTTTGCCTGATTATCCGCAATATCCAGATCATAATACGGCCAAACCGTAATGTTGATGCGAATCGTGTCTGAAGTCGTGCCCGTGTTGTTGACTGCGGTAGCAAGTCCGGAATAAGTCGCCGCATAAGTGCCAAGCGGAACATAAACCTGAGCATAAACCGAGACCG
>JAGXRL010000064.1 GCA_018335915.1 Candidatus Latescibacterota bacterium | reverse complement strand
ATCGCGTCCGCGGGTTTTGCTACTACGACTACTTCTTTGTCCGCCACTAAACAGGTCAAAAATACTGCCTTCGCCAAAACCCCGAAAAATCTGACTTATGTCAAAATCACCAAACAAATCGCGCAGGTCTTCGGCATGGGAAAAATCACGCCACTGGAAGCCGCCCGGACTAAACCGCTGGGATACGCCTTCGTGCCCGTACTGGTCGTAAAGATTTCGCTTGTCCTGGTCAATCAAGACTTCATACGCTTCGGATAATTCTTTGAATTTTTCTTCAGATTCCTGACGGTTATTCGGATTCATATCCGGGTGATACTGCTTGGCTAAACGGCGGTATGCTGATTTTATCTCGTCAACACTTGCGCTCTTATTGACACCAAGTATTTCGTAATAATCTCGTTTAGCCATTTTTTTTAGAATTTTGAATCCTGAATGTTGAATTTAGAATTAAAAAGGATATAAAATATTCTATATTCATAATTCTAAATTCCATATTCAATAATTATCATTTCTTATCATCCGGTTCGTCATAGACCTGATAATCGGCATCGACCTTTTTCTCATTTTTTTTCTCATCGGTTTTTGGCTGCTCGCCAGTCGGAGTTTCACTTGCGGCTTTTGCCTGTGCTTGTTTATACATTTCTTCTGCCAATTTATGACTAACTTTTTGCAATGTTTCGATATCCTGCTCGATGGCAGATTTATCCTGCCCTTTCATTGTTTCTTTGAGTTTGCTTACGGCTTGTTCAATATTCTGTTTGTCAGTATCAGAAACCTTGTCACCGTACTCTTTTAAACTCTTTTCAGTATGATAAACCAGAGTATCAGCCCGATTACGGACTTCGATAACTTCCCGTTTTGCCCGGTCATCTGATGCATGTGATTCGGCATCTTTGACTGCCCGGTCAATGTCTTCTTTATTAAGACCTGATGACGCAGTGATTTTTATACTCTGTTCTTTTTTAGTTGCCAGATCTTTAGCCGTAACATGCAAGATTCCATCAGCATCAATATTAAAGCTCACTTCAATTTGCGGAATACCACGCGGTGCGGTCGGAATACCCATTAATTCAAATCTACCCAGGGTTCGATTGTCAATTGCCATGTCCCGCTCGCCCTGTAAAACATGGACTGTAACCGCATTCTGATTATCTTCGGCAGTAGTAAAGACCTGACTTTTACGGGTCGGGATTGTCGAGTTGCGTTCGATAATCTTGGTCATCACACCGCCCAGAGTTTCAATTCCGAGCGATAGGGGAGTAACATCTAAAAGCACGACATCTTTGACTTCGCCGGCAAGGACCGCTCCCTGTATTGCCGCACCAACTGCAACGACTTCATCCGGATTAATACCTTTATGCGGTTCTTTATTAAAGAAATTACGCACTACTTCCTGGACTTTAGGCATCCGAATCTGACCGCCAACCAGAATCACTTCATCAATCTGGGCAGGTGTCAGTTTTGCGTCTTCCAGAGCTTTTTGCACTGGTTTTAATGTGCCCTGCACTAAATCTTCAACCAGTGTTTCGAGTTTGGCGCGGGAAAGCCGTAATTCAAGATGCATCGGTCCTTTACCCGGGTCAGAATAGATGAACGGCAAACTGATAGTAGTTTCCATAGTTGTCGAGAGTTCACATTTTGCTTTTTCTGATGCTTCACGGACTCTTTGCAGGGCAGTCCGGTCTTTGGATAAGTCAATATTGTGTTCTTTTTTAAATTCTTCTAATACCCATTCCATTATCCGTACATCAAAATCATCACCGCCTAAATGAGTATTGCCATTGGTCGAATGGACTTCAAACAAACCTTCGCCAATCTCTAAAATAGAAATATCAAAAGTTCCGCCGCCCAAATCATATACGGCAATTTTCTCGGCTTTCTTTTTATCAAGCCCATAAGCAAGCGAAGCAGCGGTCGGTTCATTGATAATTCTTAAAACTTCGAGACCGGCAATCTTACCGGCATCTTTGGTTGCCTGGCGCTGGGAATCATTAAAATAAGCAGGAACCGTAATTACGGCTTTGGTGACCGGTTCACCTAGATATGCTTCAGCCGCTTTTTTCAGATACTGTAAAATCATTCCTGAAATTTCTGGTGGTGAATAGGTTTTGTCATCAATCTTGACCCAGGCATCACCATTGGGCGCTTCAACTACTTTATACGGCACCTGTTTTGATTCTTGGGCAACTTCAGAATGTTTTCGTCCCATAAAACGCTTGATTGAATAGACCGTGTGTTCAGGATTAATAATCGACTGGCGTCGTGCCAGAGTGCCGACCAGACGCTCTTTACCAAACGCAACAACAGACGGCGTGGTTCTGCCGCCTTCAGGATTAGGAATCACAACCGGTTGTCCGCGTTCCATGACCGCAACGCAGGAAAAAGTCGTTCCTAAATCGATACCAATCACTTTCGACATATAATGCCTCCAAATTAATAAAATTCTGTTACTTAATTAGACTATTATTTATGAAAAAAGATTTAGATTTTTTCTAGTTAGGTATTAGGAGTCACTCTCCTTTTTACACCCATCAGCACCGCTATTAAGTTCCTGACTTTCTGACTTTTGCGATACTGGTTTACTGACAATTACTCTCGCCGGGCGGATGACCCGATTTTGATACTCGTAACCCTTATTAAGTTCGTTAACGATTGTGTTCTCGGGTTTATCATTGGTCTCGATAAAACTGACTGCTTCAGCGGTTTTCGGGTCAAATTCTTGATTAAGACAGGAAAATTCTTTTAAGCCAAACTTATCCAGCACATTTAATAACTGGCGATAAGCAATATCAATCCCTTTTTTCAAACTTTGGTAATTTTCGGTCGTTTCAATATGAGCCAGGGCGCGGTCAAAATTTTCCAGGACCGGGATTAATTCGCCCAAAAGATTCTCATTGGCAAAACATCTGAACTCTTCCATCTCTTTATCCTTGCGCTTGCGGAAATTCTCAAAGTCAGCCAGCGCGAGCAGATAGTTTTCCTTATGTGTTTTCAGCTCTTGCTGGCACTTGTCAAAATCTCTTTTCAGCTGTGTTACCGGTCCTTTTTTCAAATTTATCACCATTGGCATTATAGATTATAAATACGCAATAGTCAAGACTGAGATATGAAAACAAGTCTTTTAGTTGACACGATTGTAAATAAAAGTTATGATATTTGTTTAACTAATGAAAACAATAAAAACAATCTTGAACAATACGCTTTTTAATAATCTTCGATTTGATTTTAAACAAATCTTTCGGGCATTCCAATACCGCAATTACCGGTATTATTATATTGGTCAGGGTGTATCTTTAATCGGCACCTGGATGCAGAGAGTGGCGATGAGCTGGCTCGTGTATCGTTTGACGCATTCGCCATTTTTATTAGGAGTGGTCGGTTTTTCGAGCGAGATACCGATATTTTTAGCGGGTCCGGTTGCCGGAGTTCTGATTGACCGCTGGAACCGAAGAAAAGTGCTTATCATAACCCAGATTCTGGCAATGATTCAGGCGTTTGTTTTAACTGCATTAGTGTTTACACATCAGATTCAGGTCTGGCACATTATTGCCCTAAGTGCTTTTATGGGTTTAATCAATGCCTTTGATATGCCCGGACGCCAGTCATTTATCGTTGAAATTGTCGAGAAAAAAGACGATTTAGGCAATGCAATTGCTTTGAACTCGTCAATGTTCAATCTGGCAAGATTAATCGGACCGTCTGTGGCAGGTATTTTAATCGCAACTGCCGGTGAAGCGGTCTGCTTTTTAGTGAACGGCATCAGTTATCTCTCGGCAATTTATGCTTTATATGCGATTCGACTAAAACCAAAACAAATCAAACCCATTGTAAAAAATGTATTACGCGAATTAAAACAGGGATTTTCCTATGCTTATAACTTTCTGCCGATTCGGGCAATTCTGATACTTTTGATTGTTATCAGTTTTTTTGCTTTTCCCTATATCGTCTTAATGCCGGTTATTGCCAAAGACATATTAAAAGGCGGTGCCAATACCATGGGATTTTTAATGGGCGGAGCCGGTATTGGTGCGCTCATTGGTGCCTTGATACTTGCTGCGCGTAAATCAGTTCGCGGACTCGGTAAAATAATTCCGATTGCCGGATTGATTTTCGGCGTTGGACTCATTGCCTTATCATTTTCAAGGGTATTTGCATTATCTGTGCTTATCCTGATATTTACCGGTGGCAGTATGATGATGCTTATGGCTGTGTGTAATACGGTCTTACAAACAATTGTTGATGATGACAAACGGGGACGGGTGATGAGTATTTATACGATGGCTTTTATGGGCGCGATGCCGTTTGGCAGTCTTTTGGCGGGAGCGGTTGCGGATAAAATCGGCGCCACCTATACGATTACGATTGGCGGAATTATCTGTATAATAACCGCGTTAGTCTTTGCACGATACATGCCTAAAATCAGAAAAGTCGTGCATCCGATATATGTCAAAATGGGCATTATTCCAGAAATCGCAACCGGTATCCAAGCCGCAACCAACTTGACCACACCACCGGAAGAATAAAACAAAAAGATTATTTACCACGAATAGCACGAATAAACAAATTACACGAATTTAACTTTGTCATTCTTCGCCCTCGCATTCGCGAAAGCAAAGCGGGCGTGCCTGACACAGAATCCAGTCTTTCGGGACGAAGATTAACGCAGATTTCCTCAGATAAATATATCAATGAGACAGGGATTAAACGGATTAAAGATTGTATCACCTTTGAATTTTAACTTGTAATTTTGAATTTTGACCTGTAATTTTGACTTTTGCCTTTTGACTTTTGACCTTTTATCATCTGTGTAATCTCTCCGTATTCGCTGTAATCATAACTTCTTACGAAGTTATATCTTGACATTAATTATTTTTTATTTATCATTCACTAATGTCTGATAAAAAACCATTTACAGTGCGTGATTTACCCCGCGAAGAAAGACCCAGAGAAAGACTAAAGCGTCTTGGCGCCGAAGCATTATCGCCACAAGAATTATTAGCTATAATTATTAGTCGGGGTTCGCGTAAAATGTCAGTATTGGATATTGCTCAAACACTATTAAACACTTTTGGCAGTATCAATGCAGTAAGCAAAGCAACAATTGCCGAACTTGACCAAATTCCTGGTATTGGTCCGGCTAAAGCAATCCAAATCAAAGCCAGTTTTGAACTGGGGAAAAGAAAAGAATTAGCACCGGAAGAATTTAAAGATTGTAATATCGATAATCCGAAAACAGCAATAGAATTATTAAGAACTGAATTAAAAGAATATAAAAAAGAACATTTCAAACTCATCATGTTAAATTCGAGAAACAAGGTAATTGATATTGCAGATATTTCAACAGGTACGCTCAATGCAAGTTTAGTCCATCCCAGAGAAGTGTTCGAAGCGGCAATAAAACATCATTCTGCTTCAGTAATATTAGTTCATAATCATCCGTCTGGTGACCCAGAACCTTCGGATGATGACTTAAAAATCACCAAAAAACTGGTTGAGTCAGGCAAAATACTGAGCATTGATGTGGTCGACCATATCATTATCGGTAAAGATGGGTATTATAGTTTCAAAGAAAAAAAGCTAATTTAATAGTAGACCATTCTTCCGTTTCTTATAATAGGATACGGTACTGGGAACGGGGCTTACCAGACCTTGTACTTGCCTATACTTAATAATCGGTTAGGATTATGTTATCCGGTTAGCGTATTATAAGGTCGCATACAGGCAGACCTTTTTGCTTTGTCCGATAATGTAGTTTTAGTAATTTGTTCATGTTTTGGTCTACTGAGTAGGTCGGACCTACTTGAATTTTCCATCACCTTCTTTCTGTCCCGCACCTATGATGAGGTGTGTGGATCTGTTTTTTAGATTCGTTATGCGACACCAGGGGGCTAGCCCCACCCTCACTGGGGGGCTAGCCCCCTGTTTTATTTGTTGGTTTTAAACCTTGTCTGTCAGTTATTTTATATATCCTTACAATTGGATAAGGTTGATACTTGATAAAACTTGGGATAGGTATGCCTTTAGCGTTGTAGTCGGTTATAAGGTCGGTCAGGCGTTTGACCTGTAAGCAAGGAGCGAATATACCATATTGCGTTTCAGCTTCAAATGCTTTTGC
>JAGXRL010000063.1 GCA_018335915.1 Candidatus Latescibacterota bacterium | reverse complement strand
AAAACAGGGCGAGCAGTAAAATAATCAGAAAGTAAATTTTATCTTTATAAATAAAACGCCGAATCATGCTGCTTGTAAAAGCAATTGTGGTTAAGATAATGATATGAATTCCAAAACTAATCGGATTTAGCAGACCGAGCAGAAAACCGCCCCAGATCCCCAGAATTAAAGCATACAGCACCGGGTCGTGCAGAGAGAAGATTACTAAAGCCAGGACAATCAAATCAATCTGGGGACGGCCGATTGCGGTCTGGATGAGAAATAACAAGTAGATTATGAGTAATCGGATAACTATTTTCATCGGATTCTTGGTGCGGTTGGGGTTTCGATTTTCAAATCATAGAGATTCCGGGAACGGGTAAATTTAGGGCTTGGTTCAGCTGCGAAAGACACCGGTTTTATTAAGATAAAAACATCTTCGATACCGTTAAAATTTACCAAAGGATTAACATCGACATACTGGAAAAAACGGGTCGGGTCAATTTTTACATTCAAGACTATACCGATGACAATTCCGCGTGGGAAAATACCGCCCAAACCAGATGTGATGATGGTGTCATTGGTCTGAATATCGCTTTCGGCAAAAGCATATTTGAATCGCAGTTTATCAAAATAGGAATATTCGATGATTCCCGAAACATTGGTGCGCAAATTCAAACCGCTGATTTTTAAACTGGGACTTAATGCGGTTTCAACAATAGAATGGTTGTCCGCCGATTCGATAATTTTACCGACCACACCATAAGCGGTCAGAACCGGCATATCGATTTTGATGTTATTGCGAAGACCCTTATCAATGGTCAGAAAACGGATACCAACTTCATTGTCGCGGGCAATAATATTGGCATGGACCAAATCCGGATTTTTGAGAGTTGCCAGAAAATCGTCTTTCTGAATTTTCGCTTTGAGTTGTGTATTTTCCAATGTCAGCTGGGTTGTTAATTCAGCCAGGTTTTGATAGGCAGTCTGCTGAGACCGGATATTACTCAAAAAGTTATCAATACCATCCAAAGGCAAGAGCAACACAATGCGGGGATAACGGGTGATGAGCAGTTTTATCGAAGCGGGTAAAAACGAGACAGCGATTGCCAGAATGATGGTAACGATAAAAAATCTTTTTGTCATTTAAGGTATTTTGGCTCGCCTCGAACTATCTTTTTTGAGGCGGGTTGGTAAAATGTATTTATTTAAACGAACGGTTACGAACTTTTTAATATCAGTTTTTCATGTGCGGAAATGTCTTCTAATATTTTTCCGGCACCAATCACGACACAATCAATCGGATTCTCAGCCACAAATACTGGTAAATTTGTTTCTTCTTTTATGAGCAGGTCCAAACCTTTGAGCAAAGCACCGCCACCAGCCATGTAAATACCGCGGTCAACAATATCAGCAGCTAATTCGGGTGGTGTTTTTTCCAATGCGAGTCGGACCGATTCGATAATCAGAGATACGGTTTCTTCAAGGGCTTCGCGTATTTTCGCACCAGTAACTTTAATCGTTTTGGGAATTCCCGATACTAAATCACGGCCTTTAACTTCCATGGTTTCATCTTTACCAGTCGTATACGCAGAACCAATCGTAATCTTAATGTTTTCTGCGGTCTGTTCGCCGATAATCAAATTATAGTTTTTCTTGACATAATTGATAATCGCTTCATCCATCTCGTCACCGGCAACCCGAGCTGAATTTGCGTTGACTATTCCAGATAGAGCTACAACTGCGATTTCAGTAGTGCCGCCACCAATATCAATTATCATATTACCGGTCGGCGCTTCGACCGGCAGACCGGCTCCCATCGCGGCAGCGATCGGTTCTGAAACCAGATAAATTTCCCGGGCACCGGTTGCTTCGACCGAATCACGCACCGCCCGTTTTTCGACTTCAGTGATACCAGAAGGCACACAGATGATAATACGCGGCCGGACAAAGAGTTTCTTTTTCTGCACCATTTCAATATAGCTTTTGAGCATGAGTTTGACAATACCAAAATCGGCAATGACACCGTCTTTCATAGGACGCACAGCCCGAATTCCTTCTGGAGTCCGTCCGAGCATCTTTTTGGCTTCGTTGCCAATCGCAACTATTTCGTGTTTGGTATCATCAATCGCGACGATTGACGGTTCCCGTAATTGGATGCCTTTGCCCTTTATATAAATTAAGGTCGAGCAAGTACCCAAATCGATCGCCACGTCATTCGAAAAGCGTTCGCTGATTCCTTTGAAAAAAGAGTCCAAAAACATTGGCATAGATTATCGGAAAAAATCAGATATGTCAATAGTTGACTTAGAGAGTTTTAAAAAATTCACTCTCTTTGAAAACAAAAGCCCCGAGTTTTTGAGACCCGGGGCGATATTATTTTTTACCGATTAATGCTGGATTAGTCTCAAACCTTTAACCGCCTGAAACCTGGATTCTATAGTAACCGTGCCGGCGCCGGTATTGAGTCCGTCAATTTTGATCAGACCATAATATCCGTCAGCAGTATAAACCGCAAGGTAGGTTGGATAGGCATTGAGCGGAATATAATTAAAATAGGTCGTTGTAGTATGTTTGGGCAATGGTAATTGTGGGTCTGTAATCGGGTCGGAAATTGCATTAACACGCCAAGAACCGGCTGGCACAACGCCACCCGGGTCAGTCGGACCCATGTCTGGAGAAGCAATGTTATACGGAGTTGCGGCAAAGCCAGCGGCAAAGTTTGTCAAATACAAATCAACTGCAGAAGCATTAGCAGCTTCTGCCATTGAATAAGTCGTGCCGGCAAACGAAGTTCGATTCCATCCATAACCACTATTGCCCGTGGCATTTAACTCGGAAAGACTGGTTGATGCAGTAGCAATCGGTTCTGTACTTTTCACATCTGAATCATATTCGTCAGACCCGTATTTCGCCGCGACAAAATATTTACCAGTCGCGCCGCCTGGATTATGCGTAAAAGTAGTTGTCGTTGCTTCACCAACACTCGCATAACTTGCCTGACCAACGCCTTTGAAATAGATAAGATATTTATCCGGAGCAGTTGCTGGTGCAGCCCAGGTTATCATCACTGAGGTATCAGTTGCGGCAGATAATATTACATTAGTTGGTTTATCGCCAATAATATCTTCGCAACCAGTGAATAAGACTACTGCACCAACTGCGATTAAGAGTGCGGGGATAAGGTATAGTTTTTTCATATATTACCTCCCGGATTTATCTGCCGACTCGGGTCGGTGGTTGTGGAGTTGTGGTTTTGGTTTGAGTCGGGGTGGCAGTTTTCTTGTGTAAATCGACCATATGTTGTTCATAATCCATTTTGAGCTGTTCAAAAGCAGTCGCGTGTTCAGCAAGTTTGGTTTCAAGCATTTTAATCTGTTCTGCCTGCTTGTCCATTTCTGCTTTGACATCTTGCGGTGCCTGGCAGCCAACGATGAAAATTACTGCCAAGAGTATCAGTGCTATTGTGAGTTTTTTCATAATAGCTCCTTTCTTTGCTTCAGCCCGTTACGGGCATTTGTTTTTGTATTTGTATTAATATATAACTATTTACCGAATATGTCAAGAGTTTTTTGTTACTTCGTATCTTGACCGGTAGTTTGGTAAAATTGGCACCATATTCAAGAATTTGTAATGCCAATTTGGATTTACTGATTGTATTTATCGTATTCGGTAAAATAGTCGTAACAAGCATCAAGATAAGCCAGATAATAATTAATCCTTTAATAAAACCGAAAATTCCGCCCAGAATTTTATCAAGCCAGCCGAGCATAATGAGCTGGATAAATTTTCGAAGCAGTAATCCTAATAATAAAAAAACAACAAAAACGATAACGAAGATAATAATAAAACTGATAACTTTGTAAGTCGTTGAAACCGGTGAGGAATGGAACAGGTATTTTTCCAGTGCCAGATATTTTTGCGATGCGATATAAAATCCGAATATCAAACCAGCCAAAACCGAGATTTCCTTGACAAAACCACGGACAATGCCGGTGATAACCGCGGCAATCAGAGCAACTCCAATTATTATGTCTAATATCATAACTTAACTCTACTTCTTGATTTTAAGTAAGAAACAGATAAATGTCAAGACGAGAAAATGATGCGTAGAATCGTGTTGATTTTCTGTCTGCCGTCATTTTTACCCGTAATACATAATGCTTTAACACGCAAACAATACAATATATTAGACTGTAAATTTCACTGTTGAGTTTAATAAAGGCAGAATATGTTAGCAGTGTCCAAAATAGACGCAGTAGTATTTTGCAATTCATTATGTTTTATTATCTTGTCTGATTTTCCGAGTGCAGAACCATAATCTGGCGTCGGCTATGTAATCGGTGATGCGTCCGAGAACTTATCCGTATCTGAGCGCGGAGATGGGCTCGGCGTGACAGGGTAATTGTGATGATGAAGTGAAGTATATTTATATTGATGTGTGGATACAGACTCTTGTCTTGAGTCCAAATTAAGATTAATACCTGGTTTGAGAATTGAACGCATTATTAAGCGCTTATACAAGTTTGTCTTCATATTTGAAGTCAGCTCAGGGGGCTGTACCATCATTTTGAGGAATTTTGAATTAAGAATTTGGAATTTAGAATGTTAGAGAGATTTTTCTATTGACAAAAACATTAGTTTAAACTAATGTTATGGGTGCATTTTACTGAAAAATGCTATTTTTTACTGCAATCAACTGGGCTGAGATGCTGATTGCGATTTCGGCAGGAGTGATCGAGCCGATATTTAAACCAATCGGCGCGTAAATTTTATTCAGCTCTTTTTTACTATATCCGGCTCGGCTTAGGTTTTGAAAAGATTGTTTGACTTTATTTTTACTGCCAATCATACCCAGATATTTATATTTCTTGCGCAGGCATTTTTTTAAAACCAGTTCGTCGTATTCGTGATTATGGGTCATAATCACAATATAGGTATTGTCCGTGAAATTGATATGTTTCTGGATATTTTTATATGGCGTAACCGTGATTTTATCGGCAAACGGATGTTTTTCCTGGTTTGCCCACGCTTTGCGATTATCAATGACGGTCACATAGAATCCGACTTTTTTAGCCAACTGGGATAACTCAACTCCGCAGTGTCCGGCACCGATTATATATAACAGACAGGGATTGAATAAGCGTTCCACCAATATCTGGACATCACCGCCGCAGACCATATTGGTATTACCCGTTTTGGACAGAGCAAAGTCTAATTTAATCGTCTCAGATGGCTTATTCAATACGATATAGTCAATGATTTTTTTCTCTAAATCACCGCCGCCAATCGTACCATAGATTTTGCGGTCAGTGTAAACGAGCATTTTGGCACCGAGTCGAGTCGGAGTTGATTGTGAGGTTGAGGTTATGGTTACTAAATATGCGGGAATATTCTTCTCAATGATTTCCTGTATTTTCTGATTCAATGCGCGTTCCATTTTAACCTTTGAAAATTACCTTAGACAATGCATACCATATAGCGCAGATTGAGCTTAAAACCGCACTGCCGGTCAAGCGGTATTTCATAGACAGTTTGTTCTGGACAATATAATTACCAATAATGGTAATCGGAATATTAATGATAAATGACTTCCAGGCAATGCCCAAAAGCGACAGATAAATATGGAATGGCGAACTGAAGAGAGTACCGTTACTGATGGCATTTAACAGACCGATAAAAAACATGTGTCTTGCAATCCAGAGCGGATTAAAATAACTCAAAGCCATCAGGGTTCTGCCTTTGTAATTCAGCAGGCACTGATTGTTTTGATTTGGTTCTTTGAACAACCGGCAGGCGCGAATCTTATCACTGGCACGGCAAAATGTGTTTTCAATTATCCGAAACCAGAGCGGAATTTCCAGAGCATAAACAGTCGAGCCGATTAAGCCAATACCGACAGTTCTAGTTATACTTGTTTGTCCAAGAATAATCTGCGCGATAAGGTCACCAATACCATAAACAAAAAAACCACGCACCATATCGAGCAGTTGATTGCGGTCTTGGCTGGAGAGATTTATTTTAACTGCCATATTTTTTCTTAATCTGCTCGACTGCGATGAGAATTGATTCGGGTGTTGCCGGCAGTTTGAGATTTGCTTCGTATTGGTAATCGGCAATCGACTCAATTGCGTGCTTGATAGCAAAATAGACTGATTCGCCATAAATAAACGGCGGCTCACCGATTGCTTTGCTCTGCTGGACACTCGAATATCTGGTATCGGTTTCAATCATCTCAATATGCATTTCTTGCGGAGCATCTTTGACATTGGGAATTTTATAGGTTGACGGCGTGTTGGTAATGTAATTTCCTTTTGCATCAAGGATTAACTCTTCGGTCGTGAGCCAGCCAAAACCCTGCATATAAGCGCCCTGGATCTGACCGCGGTCAATCAAAGGATTGATTGATTTGCCGTTTTCGTGGATAATATAGGTTTTTAAAATATTGAAATTACCGGATAAAATATCAACTTCAACCAGAGATAAGGCACAGCCAAAAACAAAATATGAGAACGGACTGCCTTTGCCTTTTGGGGCGTCAAAATGAATATTAGGTGTTTTATAAAATCCGTGTGCACCTAAAGCAATCCGTTGTTCATAAGCTATTTTAAGCAGTTCACTAAAGATAATTTTCTTGTTTGGATATTTGCGGTCAAATACAGAGTTATCGGCAAAGATAATTTTTACTGGTTTAATTTCATATCTTGACTCGATTATTTTTTTTGCTAAAAGTTCTAAACGGGCAAGAATTTTTTCGGCTGCGATTTTTGCAGCATTACCATTCAAGTCAACCCCAACTGATGCTGCGGTCGGAGTCGAATTGCCAATTCGCTTTGTGTTATTACTTTCAATTCTAATCTGCTTGACGCTAATACCAAAAATATTGGCAATAATCTGTGCGATTTTGGTATTTGCTTCCTGTCCCATTTCAATCGCACCGTGGGAAACCGAAACCGTGCCGTCTGGATAAATCCAGATCAAAGCTGATGCCTGGTTATGCGATATTTTAGTAAAAGAGATGCCGAATTTGACCGGCGTTACTGCCAATCCGTGCTTCAGATATTTATGCTCCTGATTAAATTGTTGAACCTGCTTGTGTAATTGAGTATATCGGGCAGTTTTTTCGAGCCGTTTGAAAAGCCGCGGCAGATGAACATCATGGACAGTTTGTCCGTATGGAGTAGTCTGATTTTCCTTGTAAAAATTTATTTTGCGTATCTGATTTGGGTCAAGCTTCAGTTTATGGGCAATCTGCTCGATAATATATTCAATCGCAAAAATTCCCTGGGGCGCGCCAAAACCGCGCATCGCAGTATTAGGTGGTAAGTTTGTTTTGCAGGGCCTGCCAATAATGCGAATATTTGGAATATAATAACAGTTGTCTGCGTGAACCATTGCTCTCTGCATAACTGCCATAGTCAGGTCAGCATAAGCACCACCATCAAGATTAAAATCAACCGCATAAGACAGGATTTTGCTGGATTTACTAAAACCGACCTTAAATTTTATTTGTATCGGATGGCGTTTACCGCGCCAGGACATATCTTCAAGACGAGTCAATCTTAATTCGACCGGCTTGCGGGTTTTGTATGCGGCAAGTGCAGTAAGAC
>JAGXRL010000062.1 GCA_018335915.1 Candidatus Latescibacterota bacterium | reverse complement strand
GTGGTTGCGCTGATAACCGGTGAAGTCTCGGTCAAGCCATAACCTTCGCAGATATTAAAGCCGAGGATATAATAGATTTTACCAATGCGTTTATTGAGCGGAGCACCACCAGAAACAACGAGCCGTAAATTACCGCCGGCAATCTTATGGAATTTTTTTGCAACCAGTTTATTAAAAATCATACGGTTCATTTTGAGTGATAAGGGTAATGGCAGTTTGCGGTGTTTGGAAGTTATATAACGGTTCAGATTTTTAATTGCCGATAGTACTAATTTTCTGGATAAACCCGAACCCTGATTGATTTTATCGACTGCAGTCTGATACGCTTTTTCTAAAACCCGGGGCAAGGCAATTAATAAGGTCGGTTTAATTTTTTGAACATCCTGGACAATGGTCGAGATATTTTCGGCATAACCAATCGAACCGCCCGATAAAATTACCGTATAATAACCGCAAGTGCGTTCAAACATATGTGAAAGGGGTAGATAGGACATGATGACATCATTACTGTTAATATCAAATAATCTTATCCCAGAAAGCACATTAGAAATAATATTATGATGGGTCAGGACCGCGCCTTTTGGTTCGCCGGTCGTGCCTGAGGTATAGACAATCGTGGCAATGTCATTTGCTACAACATTTGATACACTTGAATTTTCCGGCGCAGCAGCTTTTATGATATCTGTGAATTTAGTATATTTAATATCTGTAATCAGTTCTTTATCATCAAAGACAATAATATTTTTGAGCGATGTCAGCTCAGTATGAATAGATTTAAAATTATCAAAAAGAGCGCTGTTTTCAATAAAGAGCAGTTTTGCCTGGGCATCATTTAAAATATATTTAACATAAAATGGCGAAAGTACGTGATATATGGGCACCACAATCGCACCCAGTTTTAAAATCGCCAAATCAGCAATCACCCATTCCGGACGGTTATATGAATAGATTGCGATTTTGTCACCTTTGTTAATGCCGAGTATTTGCAGATTTTGTGCGAGCGCGTCAACCGATTTTCTTAATTGGGCATAGGAGATATTTTTGTATTTGTCATTTTCTTTATACATCAAAGCAGTTTTGTTACTGAATTTATCACTGCTTGATTTAAAATAGTCGTAAATTGATTCAGGCATAAGTTTAAATTATAGCCAGTTTTTTGCCGACGGTTTTAAATTTATCCAGTGCCAGGCTTAAATCTTCTTTCGTATGGGCAGCAGACAAGCTGACCCGGATAATCGAATGGTCTTTTGGCACGGCCGGAAAAATAACCGGATTAACAAAAACGCCTTCCTCCTCCATTAAGCCGGTCATCATAAATGCTTTAGTATCGTCATTAATAATAATCGGAATAATCGGCGTGATTGTATCGTCAAGCGTAAATCCCAGATCTTTTAGTCCGTTTTTGAGAAAACTGGAGTTACTGCTAAGGGTTTGAACAATCTGCGGATTTTTTTCAATGACATCAATTGCAGTAATGATGGTTGCGGCAACTGATGGCGGCGGACTGGCAGTAAAGATGAACGGTCTTGATGATAATTTCAAGAAATCGATAATATCAGCTCGGGCACAGGTAAAACCGCCGACTGCGGCAAACGATTTACTAAAAGTACCGCTGATTAGTGCGACCTGGCCTTCCATATTATAATGTTCAAGCGTGCCGCGACCGGTTGCACCCAGAACACCAGTGCCGTGCGCATCATCAACCATGATTTCGGCATGATACTGGTCAGCCAGTTTTTTTATACCCGGCAGGTCAGCAACATCACCTTTCATACTGAATACGCCGTCAGTAATAATAAGTTTATTCGCATCAGCACCAACCTGAGCGAGTTTTTGTTCAAGGTCAGCCATATCACTATGTTTAAAAACAACGGTCTTAGCCCGGGACATACGACAACCTTCAATAATACTGGCGTGATTGAGCTCGTCACTAAAAATCGTATCGTTTTTATCAGTAATCGCGGCAATCGTCGCCATCAATGCCATAAAACCAGCACTAAAAGTGATTGAATCTTCGGTTTTCTTAAAAGCAGCAAGTCGTTTTTCCATTTCGATGTGCAGACTGGTGGTACCGGTCAATATCCGTGAACCGCACGAGCCAGTTCCGTATTGTTCAATAGTTTTAATTGCGGCTTGCTTAACCTCAACATTTTCAGTCAAGCCGAGATAATTATTCGAGCCGAGATTGATCATTTTCTTACCATGTCTTGTTACAACTGGACTCGCGGCCGGGTCGATTTCCCGTAAATAGAAAAACTGATTATTGGCTCGTAAATAATCTGCCTGTTGTTTTAAAAGAAAGGTTTTATCAAATAGTCCCATTCAGTCCTCCAAAATTCCAAGTAGAGATTCAATCATATAAAATAACTTATTATTGTGACATAAATTCGCCTTAATGTCAATAAATTGAGATAATTGCAGGGTTGACAATCGAATATTTTTGAAGTATTGTTACAAATATGAAAATACATTTGGGAAAGACTTTTTATACTTCAGAATCGGTTACTGAAGGCCATCCGGACAAGCTCTGCGACCAGATTTCAGATGCAGTATTGGATGATGTTTTAAGGCAGGACAAATACGGACGGGTTGCCTGCGAAGTGTTTGTCACGGTCGGATTGGTGATTGTCGGCGGTGAGATTACAACTAAAGCATATGTTGATTTACCAGTTTTGGTAAGAACATTATTAACCGATATCGGGTATACTGACACTAAATTTGGTTTGAGTGCCGAGAATTGTGCGATTATCAATATCATCGGCAAGCAATCTCCGGATATTGCACAAGGTGTTGATATCGGCGGAGCTGGTGACCAGGGATTGATGATTGGTTATGCCTGTAACGAAACTAAAGAACTGATGCCATTACCGATTATGCTGGCTCATAAATTATGCCGTCGTCTGGCATATGTGCGCAAACAGAAGATACTTGATTACCTGTGCCCGGACGGAAAATCACAGGTTACTGTGCAATACGAGAATGGCAAGCCGATTTGTGTTTCCAGCGTGGTAATTGCGGCTCAGCATTCAGAAAAGATTTTAGATAAGAGCGGTGATAAAATTACTCAAAAAGCAAAGCAGGAGATTATCGAGACCGTAGTAAAAAATGTGATTCCAGAACGGTTGTTAAATAGAAAGACAAAATATTTTGTGAACGAAACCGGTAAGTTTGTCGTGGGCGGACCACAGTCTGATACGGGTATGACTGGTCGTAAATTGATTGTCGATACTTATGGCGGTCTGGTCAGGCATGGCGGCGGAGCGTTTTCTGGTAAAGACCCGACTAAAGTGGACCGGACTGCATCATATTTTGCCCGTTATGTAGCCAAGAATTGTGTTGCGGCAGGAGTTTGTGACAAGATAGAGTTGAGCCTGGCATATGTGATTGGACGGGCAGACCCGACTCATATCAGTATTAATACTTATGGCACGGCTAAAATTAGCGAAGAAAAATTGTTGAAAATTATCAAAAAGATATTTGATTTTACACCTAAAGGGATGATTGAAAAGTTAAACCTGCGCCGACCGATTTATCGGGCAACTGCCAGTTATGGCCATTTTGGACGAACTGAAAAAGAGTTTTCCTGGGAAAAACTGGATAGCGTTGATATAATCAAAAGGACACTAAGATAAACCACGAATAAACACTAATGCACACTAATTACATAGTGTAAAAAGAAATATTTTCGTGTATTCGTAATAAAAATAAAAGGAGATTATTATGGATTGTGATGTGAAAGATATTAAGTTAGCTGCCAAAGGTAAGATGCGGATTGAATGGGCCGCAAGATTTATGCCGGTCTTGGCTTTGATTCGCAAAAGATTTGAGAAGGAAAAACCGCTAAAAGGACTTAAAATATCAGGTTGTCTGCATATTACATCTGAAACTGCTAACTTAGGTATTACGCTTAAAGCTGGCGGCGCTCAAGTCAGATTATG
The DNA here is from genome assembly GCA_018335915.1 of Candidatus Latescibacterota bacterium. Lineage (GTDB taxonomy): Bacteria > Hydrothermota > Tepidihabitantia > Tepidihabitantales > CAIPLT01 > JAGXRL01. Next base: position 1,260 of record JAGXRL010000062.1, on the reverse strand, counting down.
CGCATCTAATCCATTGTCAACCCAGGATGAAGTTGCGGCAAGTATTGTTAGAGATTATAAAATTTCGGTTTTTGCTGTTCATGGTGAAGACCGTAATACCTATTATAAACATATTTATCAGGCATTGGAGCACAAACCAGATGTTACAATTGATGACGGAGCAGATTTAGTATCAACTTTACACACAAAAAAGCAAGCAATGCTTAAAAATATAATTGGCGGAACTGAAGAAACTACGACTGGTGTTATTCGACTGAAAAGTATGGAACGAGACAAGGCATTAAAGTATCCGATTATTGCGGTGAATGACTCGGAAACAAAATTTCTGTTTGATAACCGGTATGGCACAGGCCAGTCAACTCTGGACGGTATTTTGCGGGCAACCAATTTTCTATTTGCCGGTTCAACTGTAGTTGTGGCTGGTTATGGCTGGTGTGGTAAAGGCGTTGCGCGCAAGGCGAGCGGACTTGGTGCTAATGTAATTATTACCGAAGTTAATCCAATTAGAGCCCTGGAAGCGAAAATGGACGGGTTTAATGTGCAGAAAATGGATGATGCCTGCACGAAAGGTGATGTGTTTGTGACCGTGACCGGTTGTGAAGATGTTATCAGCAAAAGACATTTCTCTAAATTCAAAAACGGTGCGATTATCTGTAATTCTGGTCATTTTGATGTCGAGATTAATAAAAAACAACTGGCTGAATATACGACAAAGAAGAGATTAATCCGTCACTCGTGTGAAGAGTATCTATTAAAGAACGGCAAGCGGATTTATCTTTTGGGTGAAGGCAGATTAATTAATCTCGCATCAGCCGAAGGACATCCGGCAATGGTCATGGATATGTCTTTTTCAAACCAGGCACTTGCTTGCGAGTATTTAGTGAAAAAGGGGAGAGGGCTCGCAAATAAAGTCTATAAACTGCCAGGCCAACTCGATTCTGAAATCGCAACCCTTAAACTCAAGTCTTTGGGTATTACAATAGATAAACTGACACCAGAGCAGGCAAGATATATCTCGTCCTGGCAATTCGGGACTTAAGATTTAACCACAGATTCACCCCGCACCTATTCATGATATTGTATTAAAATAAACATTTGAGTCATAGTTTATCTCCGCTTTTTTGAGAATAGGTGCAGGTGTTTATTGTAACAAACATTAGTTTAAACTAATGTTTTTGTTAACCCAATTTTTCTTGTATATCACTAACAACCAACAACTAACCACTAAAAACTCCTCTTTTGATGGTACAGCCCCCTGAG
>JAGXRL010000061.1 GCA_018335915.1 Candidatus Latescibacterota bacterium | reverse complement strand
CCGCGCCCAGCACTTCTGTCACCTGCGCTTCCAATACCTGATTGAGTACCGTCTCAACCAGCTTCGCCAGTCCGTCTTGCCCGTGCAAAAGACCTGGCAGTAATTCGGATCCTACGCTAATCTCATACTCAGCCATCGCTTCTCTCCTTCGGTTTGTTGAATGTCTCGATAACATCAATTTACCGAATCGAAGCGGTGGCTGCCCACCTTGTTATTTACAGCAGTTTACGGACTCAATCCTGTTTTCATTATTTCGTTTTAGCCGAATAGAAACTTTACATGCAAGTTACACGTAAAGTATCGCTGAAAAAAATAAGCAGAAGTCTTTTGAGACTTCTGCTTATTATAGGATTTACTTCGCATAATGTATAGCAAACCCAATAAAGACAAGGCTTCCAGCCCGATTTGCCATACCGATTTTCACCCCTTCGATAACCCGATTTTCCTAAAAAGTTATCCACAGGCTCCCGCAGCCATATTCTGTGCGGGTTTGAGGGTTTTCAGCCCAAATTTGAACTAAAGGACCTCCTGATAGATGCCATCATTAGCGGCGTTTTTCTGCGACGCGTCAATAGCCCCAAAATGGGGGCTATTTTCTGCGTTCTCACCAATGCGGGGTTTTTCCTGTAGACCGGCAGCCGTTCCAGTTCCGCCGAATGGCTCCCGCAAAGGGCGGACGCCCGACACGACGGGGGGTACCCGCGAAGCGGGGGGCGGCGTGCTTGCCTTTGCGCTTGCCACTGGTGAAACCTCGGAAATAGGGGGGTTGGCTGCGCCAGCAGCGGCGGCGCTAGCCGCCTTTCTCTCCCGTAACCATTCCCGTGCCATCCACAGGTAGTTGGCGATATACCGCAGTTCGTGAGGCATGAAACTGCGATTCTCCGGTGTCCACAGCCTGCCACGCCAGAGCGTCCAGCCTTCCCATTCATCGCCCATGAGCTGGTAGCCAGCGGCCAGCCGGACGACGCGGAAGGCGGCGTACGGAATAGCACTGGCTCCATTCTCCCAGTTGCGAATGGTGCGCTCGGTGACGTCCAGCATGTCGGCTGCTGCCACCACGTCTAGACCAGCACGCAGGCGGGCGACGTGGAATTGCTCACGGTCGATCCACCGATGTTTCGTTTTCTTGGCTGGCATAGCAGTTTGGCCGGTGGATATATCCACCATTGCTTGGTCAGAGGGTGCTTGCGTGCGCCGGATATCATGCCTTCACGGCACAGCCGTTGCACATGACCAATCCGGAGCTTGCAGCGGACAGCGAAGCTGGCCACGCTCAAGCCTTTACCCCCGATGCCATCATCATGCAGCGCGGAACGTCTCATGATTGCACCTCCCGTTCTTCCAGAGGGTCGAAGCCGTGGGCGGCAATGAAGCCTTTATGCGTGTATTCCTTCTTCCACGCGTCCATACGGGCTTTTTCTTCCTCGGGGGTCAGTGGGACACGGGTAATTTTCCAAAACTGGTCCCAGAGCGTTTCCAGTGCCTTTTTCTTGACACCTTCATACTCGCCGAACTCCTCGACGTCTGCCAAAGTGCTATCAACCAGTTTTTCCAGCAATTTGACCTGGCCCAGGTTGAGGGTCAGGGTTACTTTAGTGCTATCAGGTGCCGGATTTGTCTTGGTGGTCATGTCGTTCTCCAATCAGTTGTAAAGGTCGGGCGCGTACTACTTGCGCCATCATCAAACACCGATGGAAAACTTTTCCGGAAAGGGGAAGATAAAACCCGCCAAAGCGGCGCACATCAGTGCGCGATTCGGGCGGGTTTTCTGGGAGGGGGTGAACCGTTTATGCCAAGTCAGACAGTGGCTTCAGAATACTTTACGTGTCCAGTTACACGTAAAGTATCGCTCAATTTTGAGCGTTTTTCATCCACCATTCTACTTCGCATAATGTATATTATGTCAAATCAAATATGCATCGGTTTATCAGAGCTTCTTGGATTTATCAAGTTGGTCGATGATTCGTGCCGCCCGCTCCCTGCCGCCAAGACCAAAGGCAATTGCCAGTGCCAGGAACACCGCGCCGAAGACAATGACGAACAGCGCTGTCAGAAGTTGCGTACCGATACCCAATTGTTCCAGAGCAACGAATAAGGCAAATACCTGAATAGCGTATTCAGCTGTAGTGCTGATTGCCAGCGCGCCTTCAAACTTGATGCCGTGCAGCCATGCAAAAACCAGTCGGTTAACGAATCTGGCCAACAAGGTACCGAAGATCAGGATGAGGATCGCGACAATGATTCTGGGCAAGTAATTGGCCAGCGAATTCAGCATGCCGGCCACTTCTGTCAGGCCCAGCGAATTGGCGCCGGTGATCACAAAAAGCAGAATCACCAGCCAGTACACAACCATGCTGATAACACCACTCAGCGTCAGATCCACACCGCTATGGCTCAGAAAATGCTCCAGCCCGGATTTGTCGGCAAATTGGTCGAAACGCAGGAATCCAAGGATGCGCTTTACTATGACACACGAGGCTTTGGCACAAAGCCAGCCAAAGAAAAGGATGACAATTACCGCAAGCAGTTTTGGGAAAAAAGTAGCTACCTGCCCCCAGAAATCATTCAACGACATCAGGAAAATATCTATCTGGTTTTGCATGGCACCTCCTTATTGGCTTTATATTCAGGACGAAACAACTAATGATTGTGCCGTCGGAAGTGGCGGCACTCATAGGAATCGAGCAATTTTCCCTTATATGACTTAAGGAGGCAATTAAAATGACCGTTATATTTAATCCATATAAGTAATTTATTTCTGTATATATATGATTATATTTTATTTAATATTTTTAACGTTTGCCAAAATACTGGCGATATATCCAGTAGTCCAGACTCAGTTTTCCTGCACCGGAGAACAGGATTGGCAGAAACATCACCAGGAAAATAACCGGTAGCTTGTAATTGCCAAGACCATCGCCCTGCTCATCGATGATGCGATAGCCGGCCAACAGCTGACTCAGGGAGTTCCATTCGGATGGCCAGTGTACGGCCGCGATGGCAACAATAGTCAGGATTATCAGTGAGACGGAGAAGAATCTGGTTGCCAGCCCAAGAACCAATGCTGCGGCCCCGATCAGTTCGAACCATGTGGCAAGCTGCCAACTGAGCTCCGCCGGAAGCAGATTGAAGGGAAATGGGAATGTGAGCTTGCCCCTGTTTTTCGGATACCAAGCATAGCGCTTATGCTGCCAGTTTCTGCTGGGTCAGCCAAGCAGCATAATACTCTGCCGGACTGACATATCCCAACGTGGAGTGGCGGCGTCTCCGGTTATAAAATCCCTCGATGTAATCGAAGATGTCCCGTTTGGCTTCTTCTCTGGTGCCGTAGCGCTGATGATGCACGCGCTCGTTCTTCAGGCTGTTGAAGAAACTTTCCATTGCCGCGTTATCCCGGCAATTGCCTTTCCGGCTCATTGATGCCGTCATGCCGTATTCCTTCA
>JAGXRL010000060.1 GCA_018335915.1 Candidatus Latescibacterota bacterium | reverse complement strand
CAGTTGGGCAAGCCCCTGGTTTAGAATTTCATAGCGTTTGAGCAGCAGGGTATGGTAGAGCAGGAAGACGCTGCCCAGCGGCAGGCTGCCGAGCAGAATTGCCCAGGTTGTGCGGTGGCGGCGCGGCCATTGCGGGAAGCGTTCGACAACGATGCGAATCAGGGCGATGGCGAGGAGAAACCCGGCCCCGAGAAACAGGCCGTGCTGTATGGCAGTCAGGATGCGGGCGGAGTCGAGAAAGTCGGCCAGGCGGTAAACGTTATAAGTGTAGATGCCGAAGCCGAGCGCTGGGCCGAGCAGTGATAGCACAGACATCAGGGCCAGCTGGTTGGGACGCGCAAAGGCCTGGGCAAGAATCCACTCGCCGAGGGCCTCGAACCGCACAAGGCCGGGGATGGAGACGGGCAGGCTGCCCGCGACTTGCAGGGCTGCCAGCAGGGCCGGCAGCCGTCTGGATGGCGAGGCGGTTTTGAAGATGGTGCGCAGGGCCTGTTCGGAGCGCAGGTAACCTGCAAGTTTAGCGGCTTCATCCCCGACATCTGAATCTTCGAGGGCCTGGTAGGCCAGCAGGCTGTCCATTTGGTGCGATATGGCAACCGGCGCCCATTTGGGGGCAAGGGGCAAAATAGCCATCAATAATTTCAGCAGGCTGTGGCGTATCCGCCGGTCCTGGATAACGCCCATCCCTTTGACAAGGTTGTGGATAATCTCGTCCTGGGTCGAGAACTTTTGGGCGCGCAGTTCCCTGTCCGCAACCAGCAGCAGGGCCGTGCGCTGGCAGAGCGCCTCCTGCCCGCTTTGCAGCAGGGATTGGGCGACTGCCAGTCGGTCATCAAGGGCCGGGATGCGCCGCCACCAGGCGTCTTCTTTATAGCCGTAACTGATGGCTGTGTGCAGCATAAAGCAGGCGTCGGCGCTGCTGGGCTGTTCCAGTTGCGGGCTGGCTTCGACAATTGCAAAGGAGGTCAGGCTGAGCGGCACAGTGGCCGCCGGGGATTGCCAGTCTTTGGCAACCCGTTTGTAAATTTCAACTGCGTTCAGGTTTTGGATGGCTTTCTCGTCCCAGTTTTCAGCCGAGGCAATTTCGATGGGCAGCATGTCGAAGGCCTGGTATAGCAGGTGCATGGCCTTGCCCGCCGATTCGGGTCGGGCTTCGGGCAGGGTGGCGGTCACCTGGCGCAGGACGGCGCACAGGCCTTCCGGCAGGTCGGGGACGGCCTCGCGCGGGTCTGGCATCTCTTCCTTGCTTTGGAGCTGCTCGACGCCCATCACTTTTTCGCCTCGCCAGGGCAATTGCCCGGCCAGCAGTTCATAGACCAGGATGCCGAAACTATAGATGTCTGACTGCAATGTGGCTTCAGACATGGTGTGTTGTTCGGGCGAGGCGTAGTAGGGTGTGCCGCGGCCGGTGTGCATGACCTGGGTCTGGCTGGAAATGACCCGCGCCAGCCCAAAATCGGACAGGTAGATGTTGTGCTGCAAATCGAGCAGGATGTTGGATGGTTTCAGGTCGCGGTGGATGACCGCCCTTTCGTGCAGGTAGTCGAGCGCGGAAGCGATTTTGGCCGCATAACCGAGCGCTTTTTCAGGCTTGAGCGCGCCCCTGTTGACGATGTCTTCGAGCGAGCCGCCGGGGATGTAGGGCGAGACGAGGAAACGCACCTGTGATGAAGTGCCAAAATCGACCATCGGCAGGACGTAAGGATGGCGCAATTCCATCAACTGGCCGATGTGCTTTTGCAGGCTGACATCCTCGACCGATTTTTTCTCGTCGGCTTCGGGGGTTTCTGAGAATTTAATGGCCACCACTTCGTTGCGTTTTGAATCAAAAGCAGACCAGACACAGCCCTGGCCGCCCTCGCCGATTTGCTCGAGCAAGCGATAGTGCTTGAATTCCAGTCCGCTATGGATTTCGTTGATGCGCCTGAAGGGGAAGGTTGTCATTAGAATGAGAAACTATGGAAGTGTTCCTGATTGATATGCAGAGCAATTGTTAAAGGCGGCTGTCAAGTTATAGTTACCGTTGAACAGTGTCAAGGCAAAAGTCAGTCTTAGCGTTGCTGAATCCCCATTGGCAATTTGGCGGTCTGCGATATCCTCGGTAAATGTAAACACACTTGGGGTGTTATTTTCATTTCCTGCCCAGATGGAAACGCTATCAAGGGAAATATCCTGTATTCTTTGATTTGCTGGTTCGTCAATCCAGTTGACAGTCAGGGAATTAAGCGTAATCGTTGCTCCAGTATTGTTTGTGATATTTACGCTTAATTGTGTCCCTGAAAAACTAATAGCGCTAACAGTTCCGCAAGCCGGAAGAGAGGTTGGTGTATGGGTTGGCGTGTTTATCGGAGTATTGGTAGGCGTAAAGGTCGGCGTAAAAGTAGTCGTAAACGTTGGGGTGAAAGTAGGCGTAAACGTTGGTGTAAAGGTCGGGGTAAAGGTGGGCGTAGGGGTAAAAGTGCGCGTGAAAGTGGGGGTAAAGGTTGGGGTATTGGTCAATGTGCCGGTAGGCGTTTGTGTAAAAGTCGGGGTAAAAGTTCTTGTGAAGGTGGGTGTGAAGGTGCGGCTGGGCGTATTTGTGGAAGGAGGATTGGTCGGTTTTTTTGTCGCTGTGAAGGTCGGCAAAAATATTTGCTGTGTGCTGGTTGGGAAGGGCAGCAGGGTCGCGCTGGCGAACGGCGTCAGGCTGGCGGAGGTCAGCGCGGATGGGCTGGGTGCCAGCGTGGCCGGCGATGCGCTCGTTGGACGAAGTTCAGAAACCAGGGTTGCTTCCACATCCGCCGCAGGAATGGTCGCAATCGGCTCCAGGTCGCAATTCTGTCCGGTCATGGTGCAGGACAGGGCCAGTTCCTCCTCTGAAAGCGGAACCGGCGCGGAGGGCGGACCAACCGATTCTGTCCCGTTCTCGCCGCCCAGTGGAATGGACACCTGCTCCCCGGCCCCAAAGGTTTGCGTTTCCCCGTTGGCAGTCACCTGGGCCGAGCCGCTGTACAGGCTGATGTTCATTTCGCCGCCCTGTTGGGCGGTAATGCTGGCGCTGCCCATCAGAACCAGTTCAGAGCCATTGATGTTGAACCTGGCCCCAACGCCTTCAGGCATGGTTATCATCAGGCCGTCGAAAGGCACAGCGTCACAGACAACCTGGCCGGCATTGCTGAAAAAGTAAAAGGTTTGCAGGCCGGGGCCGTCTTTGTCGAGGGTGGTATTGCCGAAGACCAGCATGGTAACGTTCTGGCCGGGCAGTGAGTGCGGCAGGTTGGCAGTGACTTTGAAGATTGCAATCCCCCAGGCTTCCCTGACAAGGTCGAGCGGCGCAGCGGACAGGCGGCGCAGGATGTCGACATCTACCACATCGCCGCGTTGGGCAAAGCGCTGGCTGGCGCCATCGGCCAGTTCGGCTTCGACTGAGAAGTTGCCGTAACACAATTGGTTGGTGCCGATTTCTTTACAAAATTCCCCTGATTCTTGCATGGCCCTTTCAATTAAACGCTGGCACGACTGGTTGTTGATTGCCAGGGCGGTTGCTGTCAGGTTGGGGGCGGCTTGCTGCCCCCACAGGCCCGCATCGCGCAAGACCAGGAACCATAACCCTACGCACAGCAGAATCAAACCAGCCACAACCAGGGCTGTCAGCCGCAACAATTGCGGCCGTTTTGCCCTGTTGTCCGAAATTTCGGGCAGGGGGGCCGTATGACTGTTCATTGAAAGTTCTTAGAAAGTTCTTAATCGAAAACTGGTGTTTTATCCGCCAAAGAGAAGGGCGATATACATTTTGCCCAAGCGAATTCTCGCCCCGCTGCTGATGGGATAAAACTTGTTCGGAATCAACTCTTCATCGTTGAGCCAGGTGCCGTTGGTACTGTCCATATCGCTGACTTCGTAGCCGTTTTTGGTCTTTTGAATCAACAAATGCAGGCGCGATACACCCAACCCGTAAGCCCCGTAGGCAGACAGGTCTAAAATCGTTTCGTGAACGTTCTCGACCTTGCGCCCCAGAATGAACCGTTTTTCTTTGACGGTGGCAATCTCCTGTCCGCTTTCCTGCAGGACAACCATTATCCCGTCAGCCGGGATGCCCAGCCGTTTTTGGAGTTCGTCCGTGTCGAAGGCCTGGGCTTCCCCGCTGACTTTTCGGGTGGTGCGGTGACTGATTATTTCGCTGGCGTGAAGCGGGCTCTGGCAATGAACGCAAACGGTGGCCGACGCATCGTTCTTCAGTTTGCATACGGGGCAGAAGATTTCAGAAGCAGTGTTCATAACGTCCCTTTTTCTTAATAAGTGTAAAATCCGGATTTTGAGTATGAAGAACTTTTTATTAACTATACATCTTAATTACAGTTTCGGCAAACCTTTCTATTCTCTTATTCCCGCGCCTGTGCTATGATTCAAGTATGTTCGCAACCCGCAGGCTGTACTTGTATCTTTTGCTCAACATTTTTGTTTCGGCCTGTGTTACATTGTCCATCCT
>JAGXRL010000059.1 GCA_018335915.1 Candidatus Latescibacterota bacterium | reverse complement strand
AGTTGCACCGATAAAAACGGTCCAGGGTGATTTACCCGAACCGGCAAATCCGATAATTACGAGCTGGGTCTTATCACCCAGTTCAGCCAAAAACAGCGTTACAAAAGTAGTCAGTAAAAGTTTCCAGTCCATTTTGCCTCCATGCTTTTAGGGAAGTCGAACTTCCGAATTTTAGTCTATCCTTAATATGTAAATATGTCAAGAATATTCCGGAAGTTCGACTTCTAAAACTCTCTTAAAATTTTCCTTGACAAATTCACATCTCTTATTTAATATTAAGCATCTTTCTATTTGAAAATTTATTAGAAAGGAGCAGTATCATGAAAGTAAGTATTGATAAAGAGCTTTGTACTGGTTGCGAACTTTGCGTTATTTCCTGTCCTGATATTTTTGAAATGGACGGCGATGTTGCCAAAGTTATCAATGAAATCGTGCCCCCTGGCGCCGAAGAGAGCGTGCAGCAGGCAGTCGACGATTGTCCAACCACTGCAATTAAAGTCGAGTAAAACAACGGATAACCTGTCTTCTCGGGAATCGAACTTCCGAATTTTAGTCTATTTTTAATATGTAAATATGGCAAGAATATTTCGGAAGTTCGACTTCCGATTTTTCGTAAGTTTTAATGCACTTCCAGAAAATAACACCTTAGATATTCACTCTCCGGCATACTCAACAAGACCGGGTGGTCTGGTCCTTGCGTGGTTCGGTCAATAATCTTAAATGTTTTGTCAACAGATTGTGCAGCCTGACTCAGCACATCGAACAAATCCTGCCAGAACAGGTAATGAGAACAGGTCGAGCTGACCAAAATACCGCCGTCTTTTAGGAGCCGCATTGCCTGAAGATTGATATCTTTATAACCGCGCAGTCCCTGTTTTTTCTCTTTCTGGGATTTGAAAAACGGGGGCGGGTCAAGATTAATCAAGTCAAACTTGCGCTGCTGCCGGTGATAATCCCTTAATACCTTAAAAGCATCGCCAATCTCGAATTGAATCTTATGAGCAACGCTGTTCAATTCGGCATTTTGCCGGGCAAGCATGATTGCCGGTTCTGAAGCATCTATCGCAATAACTGAACGGGCTTGCGCTAATGCGGCATTAATCGCAAAACCGCCGGTATAACAGAAAACATCGAGCACATCCTTGTCTTTGCTTAAAGCGCGGACTCTGGCACGGGTGACACGCTGGTCATAATAAAAACCGGTCTTCTGACCCTGCATTAAGTCAACCAGATATTTTACCTTATTTTCAGAAATCAGCACCTGTCTGCCGGTGCCGAATAAAAGCGATTCGCGACGAGCCAGACCTTCGGCATCACGCAGCCGAAAATCGTTTTTTTCCACGACGCAATCAACCGCTAAAATTTCCTGTAAAGCACTGATAATAATATCCTGCCGTTTGTCCATTGCCGAAGAAAAAGTCTGCAGAGCAAAACTTGAATGAAACCGGTCAATAGCCACACCAGGCAGACCGTCGCTTTCGCCATAGACCATACGGTAATCGATTTCTTCGGGCAGCACGGTTTTCCGGTAATCGATTGCCTTTTTTATCTGCTCTACAAAAAAGCTCTTGTCCAGTTCTTTTTCCTGAGCTGAATAGAGCCGGACTGCAATTAAAGAACGGGGATTATAAATGCCCGAGCCGATAAATTTGTCCCGGTCATAAACCAGCACTGCATCGCCCAGCTCGGGATTATACTCAACCTGTTTAATCTCATTAGAAAATACCCAGCTGTGCTGGCGGCGTTGTTTTTTTCTGACGACCCAAACCTTATTCATGTACTTTTACATTGTAAATTGAAAAATGCAAATTGTAAACTGAAAATTATAATTATGTCTGATTCTCAATTTTGAGAATCGTTATGACCAGGTTTTCATCAAACGAGTAGAGCAGGTTGACGGACGGTTTGTCTCCGTTTATGGGCTGGTCTGAATTATTTCGGATTTCCAAATCAGGTCGGTCAGAGAGCATTAAGCGGTTGTTTAATTTAACCAGTGCGGTATTTTTTGAAATCAAAACCGGTGCCGGATTAGACTCACCAAACGGCAAGAGTTTTAGAAAATCCTGATTTAACTCATGTAAAGACAGTTCGGCATCAGGAATAATCCGGTTCTCTTTGATGATATTGCCGGCAAAATGCTCTTTCGCATATTTTTTCGCACTTATAATAAATTTATCAACGACTTTATCCGCAACTGTAAAACCGCACGCTTTTTTATGTCCGCCATAGGCGCTGAAAAATGAACTGTGCGCCTTAAGCAGGGCAATCAAATCGACCCCGTTTATACCCCGGCATTCACCGACCCATTCATCGTCTTTTAAACCGAGCGCGAGCACGGGCAGCTGGTGCCGGTCTTTGAACTTACCGGCAATATGACCCAATACTTTCAAAGACAGGCGCTGGTCACGCACAATAATCAGACCCGGAGTTATGTCGGCAATCGTTTCAGCCAGGGCAAGATTATCTTTTGCTTCTTCTCTCCATTCCTGGCTTTGTTTGAGCAGTTCTCCTGACCATTGCAAACACTGGTCATAATCCTTATTCAAGAAATAATCACAAGCAGTATTGCCGTTTGCCGATGAAAAGACCGGAATAATATCAGAAAAAAACCGGTCATTGGTCAATTTCTGGGCATCGGTTTTGGTTATTTCGAGAATTGCGCGGATTGCCGGGTTTTTTACGTTTGCCATCTGTGCCATGCCAAAGCGGGCTAAAATTCGGTTCTCGTCAATTAACGGCACCCGGTCTGAAATCGTGCCCAAAGCAAGATAACTTAAAAAATCGGGTTTTAAAGCAAACAACTCTTTGACACTGATGCCAAGATGACGGTCAACCAGAGCAATTGCCAGTTTTAAAGCAATACCGCACCCAGCCAGAAAACTGAACAGATATTGCGAATCTTTCCGTTTCGGATTGATATTGGCAACTGCTTGGGGCAGGGTATCAAGCACTTCATGATGGTCAGTAACAATCACATCAATACCCATGTCTTGGATTGCTTTGACTTCATTGATATTAGTAATACCGCAATCTACTGTAATAATCAGTTTTACGCCTGCTTGAGCAAATTCTTTTGCCTTTTCAATGCTTAAGCCGTGCTTATCCTTGCCTTTGGTCGGAATATGATACAAAGGCAGACCCTGAATTGCCCTAATCGTCTCATAAAGAATCAATACTGATGTTATGCCGTCTAAGTCTTCATGTCCCCAGATTACTATCTTTTCCTTGTTCTTGATTGCCTGCTGAATCCGCCCAATACCAAGCTTGACATCAGGCAGAGTGTCAATCGGGTGCAAATCATCCAGCGTCGCATTAAAAAACTGATTGACTTGTTCCTTAGTTTTAATGTCGCGCACATACAGAATACGGGCTAAAGCCGGATGGATATTGGCGCTTTTTGCCAAATCCATGACCAATGCTTCAGAATCAACTTGCTTAAGTTGCCACATAGTCTTGTATTATAACAGATAAGCTTGATAAGTCAACCTTACCCCATCTATACTCATTTAAGGGTTTAGGAGTTTGAGGGTTTAAGGGTTTGTCGCTTCAACTGAGTTTTGAGTTGTAAAGGTATCGGTTTAATAATTTGGCAGCCAGACAAATTCACCTTTTTGGTCAATATATGCCATTTTATTATCGATTTCAACTTTAGCAAGCCCATTTCTAAAATCACCAGCAAACTCAAAATCCGCATCAATCACGAGTTTACCGGTTAAGTCAATAAAACCATAATACGCTTCCCAATCAAACCAATCGTCGGTTATTTCAAATCCTACTCTTGCCAACCCCTGGCTGAATCGCCCGGCATAATCGAATTTTGGTTCGATGACAAGCGCACCTTTTTTGTCAATATAACCATATTGATCCTTAATTCTGACCGCAGCTAAGCCATTATGAAACTCGTATGCATAATCGAATTTCGGTTCGATGACGATTTTACTGGATTTGTCAATATAACCCCATTTGCCGTCTATTTTGACAGGGGCAAGTCCTTCAGAAAACTCAGAGGCATCCTCGTATAAAAAAGGTATCACACCCTTACCGTTCTTATTAATAAAACCGTATTTTTCATTGAGTTTAACCAGTGCCAGACCATCAGAAAAATCACCAGCATATTCGTATTTGGTTTCGATTACGGTTTTACCGGTCTGGTCAATAAAACCATAATTACTGCCGATTTTAAGTGCGCATAAACCCTGTTTAAACTCGGTGCTACGCAAAGACATATAAAAATACTTTTCAATGACCCATTCGCCTTTTTTATTAATAAAACCGGTTTTTGAATCTTTAGTCACGGCAGCCAATCCTTCAGAAAAATTCTTAGCTTCGTCAAACACCGCATCAATCACTAATTTGCCGGATTTATCGATATAACCCAAATCCTCGCCAAATCTGACAACCGCCATGTTTTCAGAAAAATCATAAGCCATGTCAAACCGGGGATTGATTACGACTTGTCCGGTTGAATCAATATAACCGTATTTATTGTTTTCTTTGATAACGAACAAGGGTTTGTCAATTACCTTTTCCAATGATTGTGCAGATAATGGTAAAACCATTATTACCAATGCCAGCACTACTAATAAATGTTTCATTTTTCTTCCTGTAACAGCATATTTTCGGGATTACTGACAACTTGCCCATTTTTATTTATATAAACCCATTTCTGACCGGTTCTCACGATTGCCAGACCTTGTGCAAAATCATTGACCTGGTCAAATTCGGGCGCGATGACCAGTTCGCCTTTTTTATCAATATAGCCATATTTCTGCTCAACCTGGACCCAGGCTAAGCCATCAGCAAAATTGCCTGCATCCTGGAATTGCGGTTCGATCATAAATTTGCCAGACTGGTCAATATATCCCCATTTACTATTGAGCTTGACCTGAGCCAGATTTTCACTAAAACTCCAGGCATTACTAAACCTGGGCTCAATCACAATCTGACCGTTCTTGTCAATATAACCGTATTTACCTTTGATTTGAACCAGTGCCAGACCATCAGAAAAATCCCAGGCAATGTCAAACCGGGGTTGAATTACAATCCTGCCTGAGCCGTCAATAAAACCGTTTTTTCCGTTAATTTCGATTCGAGCCAGACCATTGGCAAACTCCTGCGCATAGTCAAATTCGGGTTGGATAACATATTTACCGCTCTTATCAATATAACCGAACTTATCCCCTGTTTTCACGATTGCCAGACCCTGTTTAAATTGGCTCGCAATATCAAACTGGGCTGGAATCACGAATTCGCCGGACTGGTCAATATATCCCCACTTACTTTCGATTTCAACTCCGGCAAGCTTTCGGAAAACTCGTCCACAAAATGAAATTGAGGCGCAATCACAAACTGACCGGTTGAATCAACAAAACCCCACAGATTAAGATTATCCTGACGCAGACGAAACAATGGCACTGAATCAGTTGGGTTTGGTTCGGCAAACGCGCCAAAACAAAATACGAAACATGCTATACCCGACAAAAACATTTTAGTCATAATCAATTAAAATATACTCAAAAAACAAAAGATGTCAATATATAGATTTAATAATGCCTTATTGGATACTTAGGGGACAGTCCCTTAAAAAGCTGAGATAAAACAGGGACGCTCCCGGTTTTAAAAGAAACCACAAATTCACCCTGCACCTTTTGACAGGTGAGGCGGGGATGATACAAAACAATGATAGTTTATCTGAGTTCGACCCAACAAAAGGTGCGGGGGAGCCGGAGACACAGAGAAAATCAAGAGAAAATCTTTGTCCCCTTTTCAACCACGAAGACACGAAGAAAGAATGTTTTTATAAGGAAACCAGGAAAATAGGAGATTTTTTATTCTTGGACTCCTGGTCTCTTTATATATTCTTTTCGAGTTTTCGTGCTTGCGCTTCGTGGGTTCTTCGAACGCGTGGTAATCATTTCTATTATTTTTTGGGTGCGTCCCTTATAAAAATCAAGTATGTTTTATTCGTGTTATTCGACCATTCGTGCTATTCGTGTTCTCTCATTAAAGAGAAAATTCAGTCAAAATCAATGTAAATTTCCGTAATTTATTTCCTTGTCTGTCAATATCTTAAAAATTGATGTCCTCAAATGGGGGGTGCAGAACGTTATATATATATAGAGAGAGAATTATGAAAGGTAAAAACAGGTACTGGATTAAAAACAAAGAAAGGACACTTAAGGAATTATCCCTTAAGATGCACGGCTGATATGGCACAAGCAAAAGCATTTGACATTGAAACGCAATATGGTATATTCGCTCCTTGCTTACAGACTAAACGCCTGACTGACCTAATAACCGACTACAATGCTAAAGGCATACCTATTCCAAATTTTATCAGGTATCAACCATATCCAGTCGTAAGCATATATCGAATTACTGACAAAAGCCAATTTAATACAATAGTTAAAACAGAGGGCATGCCCCCCCGCCGTGGTGGGGCTAGCCCCTTAGTGTCGCATAACGAATCTGAAAATATGAAACCACAGATTAACCCCGCACCTAATCATAGGTGCGGGACAGGTCCGTGGTTACAAAATATATGAAAGAAATCAAAATAAAGAACTCAGGAATTCAGGAAAAAATCTCTATGACCTCTGGCTCCCCCGCACCTTTTGTTGGGTCGAGCTCAGATAAACTATCATTGTTTTGTATCATCCCCGCCTCACCTGTCAAAAGGTGCGGGGTGAATCTGTGGTTAATCTGTCAAAATTCTTGGACATATTCGTGTGATTCGTTTATTAGTGTAATTCGTGGTCTCTTTTTATAAATGAATAAAGAAATCAAAATAAAGAACCCAGGAATTCAGGAAAAAATCTCCTGCTCTCTTGGTCTCCTTATGAAAAATATGAATAAAGAAATAATATGAAACAGATAACCACGCGTTCGAAGAACCCCCGAAGCGCAAGCACGCAAAGAAAAGAGAACGCAGAAAAATGCAGATCTGAAATCTGCGAAAATCTGCGAAAATCTGCGTCCTGATTGACAATGAATAAAGAAATCAAAGGTTTTATTAAATTAGCAACCAGAGACATCTGCGACCATTACGAGATTAGCAAAGGCGCTGTTGTCCTGCTTCAACAAATATATTTTTACCAATGCGGTGCTTTAAGAAAATGTATTGCGAGTAAAGATACATTAGCAAAATCAGCTAAACTATCAAGACGCCAAACCTATGACTTATTGAAAATCCTACAACGCAAAGGGCTCATTGTCAGAAAACGACGAGAAATCTTAGTCAGCACTTCATTCTTACGCTGGCTAACATGGCTTAAAGGACTTCATTCGGCTTGTCAATACTGGTCCGACCATTTCAGAGTTAAACTTCAATGGCTGTGGAAAAAATGTGGAAAAAGTATTATTCGACTGCATAAGAAACTATTTAACTGCACTTCAGCACCTCAAAAACCGCACCCTAACAATAGATTAAAATCTTCTTCAGATTTTAATAAGAACAATAGTGTCAGAAAACTATCGTTTTTGGACATTAAGAAACTAATCCTGCAGTTATCTGCAGAACAAATAAAGGAGTTATACCTTGAAAAACTATTACAAAATCAAGAACCACGGATTAAACAGAATAAAACAGAGTGAATTTAATACTAAAAAAAACTGAACAGCTTGTCATTCTGAACGAAGTGAAGAATCTCTCGCGAGAGACCCAGGATGTCGCGTTTGCTCCATCTACGCTTTGCGTCCGCATATGCTCAGGGTGACATAGTGGAACCACGGAATAATTTCTGGATTCCCGTTTGCACGGGAATGACAAACTTAGAACTCTGTGTCTCTGTGGTGAATTCTTTATTCAGCGTTGTTCAGTATTTAATTCTTTTTAATCCGTGGTTATTCTTTTGTCTTGCCCAGCTGCTCTTTGATTCTGTCCAGCAAGTTTAATGCCTGAAGCGGGGTGAGTTGTTCTAAATTGAGATTGCGGATTTCTTCAACCAAAGGATGCATAATCGGCTGGAATAATGATATCTGGAGTTGTTTGTCTTTACCCAGACTTTTTACGCTCAGCTCCTCCCCTCTTTCAAAATCCTCTAAAACTATTTTTGCCCGTTCAATTACTTCATGGGGTAAGCCGGCTAATTTAGCCACTGCAATGCCATAACTCTTGTCTGCCTTGCCAGGCACGAGTTTTCTTAAGAATATTATCGTGTCTTCTGATTCTTTTGCCAAAAAGTTATAATTTTTTACCCTTGGCAAATATTGAATTATATCGGTCAGTTCGTGATAATGCGTGGCAAATAAAGTCTTGGGTTTGATTGCCTGATTTTGAT
>JAGXRL010000058.1 GCA_018335915.1 Candidatus Latescibacterota bacterium | reverse complement strand
TATGGCTGGATAAGTGGAATCTGATTCCAGGCAATTCGTGGCAAGAGGAAATTGAAGAAGCACTAGATAATTGCCAGACTTTTGCTGTGTTTCTCGGCCCTTCTGGGATTGGTCCGTGGGAAAATGTAGAGATGCGTTCGGCATTATCAGATCGTGTAATCGATCGAAATCGAAGAGTCATTCCTGTATTATTGCCTGGCGCACCTGACAATAATACATTAAGACTTCCACGTTTCTTAAGTCAGGCGACATGGGTGGATTTTCGGATTGGGCTGGATAATGAAAATGCTTTGTATAGACTTGAATGTGGTATTAAAGGAATAGCCCCGGGGAAATCTACAGAAATAAGACCAACGTCTCAACTGCCGAATGATAAAATCCCGTCACCCGGTGACCTTCCACTGGGCTCGTACCTTCCTCTTCCATCGAATGGCTTATTTACTGGACGTAAAAATGAACTAAAAGAGCTCGCTAACAATTTATTGGATAAATCAAAATCGGGCATAGTCATTATACAAGCTGTGACTGGCATGGGTGGACTTGGCAAAACTCAGCTGGCTGTTGAATTCGGCTACCGCTACGGAAAATATTTTCGCGGCGTCCATTGGATTAATCTAGCCGACCCATCCCAGCTGGATTCAGAAATTGCCAATTGTGGACGGGAGATGGATTTTCCTAATTTCCCAGAAGAGCAATCAGAACAAGTAAAGTTGACTTTAAACACATGGAAGACAACCGGACCTAATTTGTTAATTCTCGATAACTTTGAAGAACCGAACCAAGCTAACCATGTATTCAACAAATTACGTCACTCGAATATTCGTATTCTAGTGACCTCGCGCCGAATTGATTGGTATCCAACTTTAGGAGTATCTAAACTCGCGCTGGAGATATTTTCACCCGATGAAAGTGTAAGTTTTCTCCAAAAATTCTTCGAAGGTTCATATACAAATAGAGAAGATTCAAAAAATGACTTAGAAAGTTTAGCAGAAAGATTAGGACATTTACCCTTAAGCTTAGAACTCGCAAGTCGTTATTTAAGACACAAGAGATTAAAAATTCCAGAGTATTTGAAAAAAGCTGATGATGCCCTCGAACACGCCTCAATGAAAGACTGGAGGGTAGATAAGGAAACCGCTACCAAGCATGATTTAAGTTTACAAAGAACATTTGCTCTTTCTTGGCAAGAAGTCAAAAAAGAATTGGAACAAAAAATATTTATGACCACAGGCTATTTAGCACCGAATGCGCCAATTCCGCTGGAGATTTTTGAACGCACTTTTTCGATTTCAGAACCAGAATGTGATGAAAGTTTGGAAACTTTATACGACTTAGGCTTGTTTCTCCAAACAAACATCAAATCCCCAAATACCGAATCTAAAACATCGCTTCCTATTGTTCACTCATTGCTTTGTGAATATGCGCGAAGTTTGGCAAAAGAAGATAAAGAGATTTTAGAAGTACTTGCAGATACTATCTTGCATTTATCAAGTGAAGCACTTGATACTAGGTTGCCGGCAAATTCCGTCCTGCTTCGTCCTCACCTGCCTGCGCTCGCCATTCATGCAGAAAGGGGAAAATTATTAAAAATGGCTGGAGCATTGCAGGCTATCTATGGTTCTTTTTCGAGGCTAAATGCAGATTACCCTGACGCGCATGAAGCTTATGAACAGACCTTGAAAATTTTGGAAACTACCTTCGGTACAAACCATGAGTCTGTTGCTTTTGCCACAAAAGCCCTTGGATCATTACTACGAGATATGGGTGATCTAAACGGGGCAAAAGAAAAGCTAGAACTCGCTTTGAAACTAGGTGAAGTGGGGTTGGGAGCCAACCATGCAGAAATTGCAAAATTTGCCATCGATCTCGGTTTGGCGATGAGAGACCTGGGAGATTTAAACGGCGCAAAAAAGATGTTTGAACGGGCTTGGGAAATTATTAAAGCAAATCCAACAAAAGCAAGTGACCCATTGGCATTATTTGATTGGGCATTTCTGCATAAAATGGATGATTTGGATGACGGGATAGATTTGAAAATTTTTGAACCAAGTACCGCCACACTTTTTAACGGCTATGGCGGTGTTCTACACGATATGGGTAATTTGCTTGGTGCAAAAAAGATGTATGAACGCGCCTTGAAGATTGATGAAATCAACTTCGGAATGGAGCATCCTGATACAGCACAGTCTCTCAATAACCTCGGACGTGTCTTGCACGACTTGAAAGATTTAGATGGTGCAAAAGAGCTTTTAGAGCGCGCCACCAGAATTTGGGAGAAGAACCTTGACTCGGAACATCCCAATGTTGCCACTGGAATAAAAAATCTCGCAAGCGTTCTGCAAGATATGGATGATTTACACGGCGCAAGAGAAAATTATGAACGCGCTTTGAACATTGCAGAATCTAAACTTGGGAAAAACCATCCTGATATAGCTGGATATCTCAACGACCTAGGAACTCTAATGCAAGCTATGTTCGATTTTGAGGACGCATACCCAATCCTAGAACGTGCTTTGAACATTTGTGAATCTACCCTTCCTCCTAATCACCCGAGGATTGCTATCCTAACCTATAATTTAGCAGAAACAATGTTCGCTTTAGGCAAAATCGATGATGCGCGCTCGATGTATGAACGCTCCTTGAAAATTCATGAAATTGTTTATGGAACTAACCATCCAAAGGTAAAAGAGTTAAAATTTAAATTAAATCATATTTCTGACATTCCTTCACATTTTTTCACGAACCTCCAAGAAAATTCAGATATTACAGAACTCGAAAACTTTGTTTCATTTTTGATACATATGGGCGAGTTGAACGGTGCAAAAGACATCCTGAAATGGGCATTGAGAATTCTTGAAAAGAACTTGGGCACAAATGATATCAAAATTGCAAGAGTTGTTGACAAGCTAAAAAATCTCATGGAAAGCACTGGGGATTTCAACGGTGCAAAGGAAATGCTCGAACGAGCTTTGAAAATTGATGAAGCCAACTTAGGAGAAGACCATCCTAAAATTGCCGCAAGTGTTAAAGAACTTGCAACTCTCATGAGAGGCATAGGGGATTTCAACGGCGCAAAGAAAATGTTCGAACGCCTTTTGAAAATTTATGAACTTAATTTTGGGTTAAAACATTTAAAAGTTGCTACTGTTGTTCACGAACTTGCTGTGATTTATTATCAATTGGGAGATTTGAATAGTACAAAAGAAATGCTTGAACGCGCTTTGAAGATTTATGAGATTAACTTTCGCAAAAACCATCCAAATCTATCTATAGCCTTTAGCAACCTTAGCAGTCTTATGAAAGAATCAGGGGACATGAACGGTGCAAAAGAAATGCTCGAACGCGCTATGGAAATTGACAAAATCAACTTTTACAAAGACTACGTACTATATACAACTGATACTGAAGACATCCCCCTTATCTCACGCCTTCAATTTACAGGATATCCAGGAGATTTGAAAATTATAGAAGTCAGCAATATGGCTTCAAGTTTAAGGACTCTGGGTGATTTGAATGATGCAAAATTAATTTATGAAAACGCTTTGAAGATTTTTGAGAATAATTTAGGCTCGAACCATAACTTAGGAAAACTCTACAATAGATTTGGGAGGCTTCTATTTGCAGAAAACGATTTAATCGGTGCAAATATAATGTTCGAACATGCCTTGAAATTCTTTGAGGAAAACTTAGGCTCGAACCATCCATCTACCAAACAGGTTATTGGTAATCAGTCTTTGATATCCTTAATGCAAAGGCCAGGCTGCGTTGGATGGATATTTCGTTTCCTGTTAATATTTCCGCGATATAAGGAACAGAAATAATTAGGTGAGTGTAAAATTCAAAATTATTTTGGCGCTAACACTCTATTGTGGGCAAGGATTACAAGCGGCATCAAAGGTCTCCTGATTACTTTTACCACCATAGAAAATGCGCTTGGCATCACGCTAATAACTTTGAAGCACAGGCTGGGGATCCCCAGCCTGTGCTTTTGGAAGTTCTATCTTCCGGTGAAATTCCAGTCACGCGGCGAACCGCGCAGCCAGGTCACATGCCTGTGTTCGTTCACAAGCACGCATTTCGAGATTTTGTAACCAGCCTTCTCGCGGTCTTGCAGCCACAACTCAGCCGCGCCCAGATCCTCGTCGGGCATACAACCGTCGCTCTCGATGTCCCGTTCGTAGAAGAGCGGATCTGTGTGGCGATAGCCGATGCTGTAATGAGGCAGGGGAGCATGGGG
>JAGXRL010000057.1 GCA_018335915.1 Candidatus Latescibacterota bacterium | reverse complement strand
TATCGCCGCCGTTATCGACACCCCCGGCGGCTGGAACAAATCCGATAAATTCTCGCTCTCGCTCAAGGAAATCGGCGACTGGCCAACCCACAAACGCTTCCGCGAGGCCAAAGCCGGGCGCGTCGCGAAAGACGAAGCCGAACTGCGCGCAGCGCTGAATGCCTACCTGGAGAATCCAGCCCTCGATTCCGCCGAACGCCGCAAGTTCATCGAGGACGAAATTACTTACACAGATGGAACTTCCGGGAAGCGCACGGCTGAGTTTATTTTGAAAATACTGAAAAACCCGTACACGGATTAGCCGGAAAACACGGAAAATAATTTCTCTACTGGACCAATTTCCTGATAGATGTCATTTCGAGCGACAGCGAGAAATCTTCAAACACGCGCGCAAGATTTCTCGCTGTCGCTCGAAATGACAAGTATTAAGGTTTTCACAAAACCGGAGCATAAAAAGCATGGAAATCCTTTCCCGCCTAAAATCCGCCGCGCGCATCCTGCTCAAGGGCGAAGCGGCCAATAAAAAACGCGCCGAAATCCCGGCCATTACCGCCGAGGAAGTGGCTGAGATTAAGCAATTCTTCCCGCGCGAGAAGTTCTTCATCATGGGGCATGCCCGCTCGGGCACAACCATTCTCACGCGCCTGACGCGCCTGCACCCGGAAGTGCACTGCAACTACCAGGCGCACTTCTTCACCCGCGCCCCGATGCTCAAATCGTTGGTCGATTCGCAGGAAGCCGCCGACTGGCTCTCGCGCAAATCGAACCGCTGGAATCACGGACGCGACCTATCGCCGCTGGTCATGCGCGCCGCCGCCGACTTCATCATGGAGCGTGATGCCGCCCGCGAAGGCAAACGCCTGGTCGGCGATAAAAGCCCCTCTTCCAGCATCCACGGACAGGTGGTGCGCGACACCCACGCCATTTATCCCGATGCCAAACTCATCTACATCGTCCGCGATGGGCGCGATGTGCTCATCAGCGAACGCTTCCGCAACTTCGTCGAAGACTCAAAACATCTCACTGCCGAAGACCGCCGCATCATCGAAGCGCTCAAAGTGGACCAAACGCCTTTCACCGATGGCCGCCGCTCAATCTTCACGGACGCATTCATCCGCCAGATCGCCAAACGCTGGGCCGATGACCTGAACGAAATCGACAGCGAGGCCAAACGGCTTTATGCCAACTCATACTTTTCCCTGCGTTACGAAGACCTGCTCGCCCAACCCTTCGCCGAAATGCAAAAACTATGGGCCTTCCTCGGCGTCCAGGTCGATCCCGCCCTCGAAACGGACATCCAGGCCGAAATGGGACAGAATCTCGATGAAGAGTGGCAGGCCAAACGCAACGAATCGATCGCCTCCTTCCTGCCCAAAGGCAAAGCCGGCAACTGGCAGCGCCTCTTCACCCCCCGCGACCGCGAAGTCTTCAAACAAGTCGCCGGGGATGTGCTGGTGAAGTGGGGATATGAAAAAGATAACCATTGGTAAGCAGATAACCAGCCCGGCAAGTTTGACCGACCGAAAAAGAAAATACATGTCAATCTTTACAGGCAACTTCGGGATAGAGAAAAAATTCATAGCCGCATTTTTGCTAACCGTCAGCGCGGTTGCTGGCATTTTTTATTTTGCCTTATTCATCATTCCTCAATCCAAAATAGAGGCGCAACTGATATTTGGGTTATCGGCAAACCGCCTTTTACTGGCCGTTATCTGGCTGGGGCTTTTAGCCATCAATATCGGGGCAATACTCTTCCCATTCTTGAATCTGGGGACCAGGAAAAAAGAGTTGGAGAGAAAAGCAAACCTTTTCTTTGCGGCCCATAAAGTCGTAATTATGGGTGTCCTATACATTGCGCTGGTTGCAATTGGCGCGTTTCTGTTGGCAATGTTTCCTCCTGTTCTAACCTCGTTTCAATTTTTGTCATCTTTTCACATTCGCCTGGGTGGGTTTCTGACCTGGGTTTTTATTGCCATTTTCCTTTTGGTAATAACCCTGCGGATTATTGCAGCCGAAACCTTATCCAACGAGCAACGGATATCCCGCCTGGATACTATCCTGGGGTGTTTCATCGTTTTTATCGCAACTCTTTTTACTTATAAGCAAATCGGAGCATGGATAGGATGGACGAATAGAGGCGCATATACCTATTGGGATTTACTCTCTGCTCAATTTCTACAGGGAAAACTATACCTCGAAAACCCAACCTACATACACGATTTGGTACTTTACAATGGCAATTGGTATGTTCCTATGCCTCCCTTTCCTGCAATTGCCATGTTGCCTGTCGTTACCTGGTTCGGGGTAGAAAATATAAACACAAGTTATTTATCCATACTTTATAGCGCAATTACCGGGGTAATTTCACTTTTAATTTTGAGACAATTAGTCCAATTGAAATGGCTGGAACTATCCTGGCACGCTACATTCTGGTTGATGGCCCTATTCTTACTTGGGACTCCGCATCTTTGGGTCGGCATCAATGGACGCGGGTGGTTTACCAGCCAGATTTTGGCCACCCTTTTCCTATCTTTGGCAATCTATGCTGCGCTGCGCTCCTGGTCAGTATGGTGGATTGCGTCTTTTATCGCCGTTGCCATGCTATCCAGGCCCAATACCCTGATGACCTGGCCCTTTGTTTTTGCTATTTCGATGCAGCTATTGAAAGAGAAACACGGAACAATTGAATGGAAACAGGCCTTTGTATGGAGCGTGAAAACTGCTGTTCCAGTAATTTCAGCAATCCTCATCCTGCTTATCTACAACTACATAAGGTTTGAGAGTTTTTTCGACTTTGGCTACGCCTCACTTAAAGGTTCGCAGAGCATTGTCAACAATGTGCAAACACATGGCCTGTTTTCTGCGCACTTTATCCCTGAAAATCTTTATGTCATGTTGCTCAAAATGCCACAAATCCGTTGGGAAACCTTCTGGACAGATGTGTTAAAAGGGAATTTTATGTCCATTGGCTTGGACCCTATCGGCATGAGCATCTTCGCAACCACACCCTCTTTGCTTTATCTATTTCGCCGCTATCCCGGGCAATGGTGGATATGGGGTGCCTGGACAACTATTCTTTTCAATATAATCATATTGAGTTTATACTCGAACACAGGTTCTGCCCAGTTTGGTTATCGTTATATATTGGATTTCATCGCACCATTAATAACCCTGTTGGCGGTCGGGGTGAGTCAAAAAGTCCCGTGGCATTTTATGGTTGTGGCGCTGATTAGTATTGCCATCAACCTTTACGGGGCTTATTGGTTTATGAGTGGTGGCTGATTCGCATATACGGAAAGAACAAAGATTTTATGAAAATTCTCATCGCTGGTCTCGGTTCCATTGGCCGCCGTCATTTTCGCAACCTGGTCGCCCTCGGCGAGAAAGACATCGTTCTCTATCGCACCCATAAGGCGACCCTTTCGGATGATGAACTGAAGGATTATCCCGTTGAAACGGATTTGGCCGCCGCCCTGGCAAAGCACCGCTTCGATGCGGTTATCGTCGCCAACCCGACCGCCCTGCATCTGGATGTGGCCATCCCCGCCGCTGAAGCGGGCTGCGCTGTCCTGTTGGAGAAACCCATCGCCGAAGACCTGTCGCGGGTCGATGAACTGCGCCGCGCCGCCGAAAAAAACGGCAACCGCATCCTGGTCGGGTTCCAATTCCGCTACCACCCGACACTGAACCGGGCCAGGGAACTCATCATATCGGGCGCGCTCGGAAAAATCCTGACCGTTCACGCCCATTGGGGCGAGTACCTGCCCAACTGGCATCCCTGGGAAGATTACCGCGCCAGTTACGCGGCCCGCGACGACCTGGGCGGTGGGGTCATTCGCACGCTGACCCACCCTCTCGACTACCTGCGCTACCTGCTGGGCGAAATTGAGTCAGTCCAGTCTTTGCAGGGGCATGTTTCCACGCTAGAATTGAGCGGCGTGGAGGATGTGGCCGAAATCGGGCTGAAGTTTGCCAGCGGGGCAATCGGCGGAGTGCATGTCAACTACTTCCAACGGCCGGCGGTTCACCGGCTCGAAATTGTCGGCACGGCAGGGACTCTCCGCTGGGACAACGCCGACGGGACGCTGATTCACTACCAGATTCCGGATGCGTTTGGCGGAATCTACCCCCAACCAGCGGCCGCCATCGAAACGGTATACAAGCCCCCGGTGGGATTCGACCGCAATCATCTCTTTGTAGAGCAAACCAGACATTTCCTGCAAGTCGCCGCAGGTAAATCTGCCCCGATTTGTACGCTCGAAGATGGAATCCGGGTGATGGAATTGGCCCTGGCGGCGCGAAATTCTGCTTAACGGATTTATCCTTATGGAAAATTTAATCAAATCGCCAAAATTCTTGCTGGTTTTGTTCTTCTTGCTGGTTGGGGGGATTTTGTATTTGCCTTTTATCGGCCAGTTTGGGTACTACAACGATGATTGGTATTCGATGTATGCCGCGCGTGTGGCCGGACCTGAAATTTTTCACGAGGTATATGCGATT
>JAGXRL010000056.1 GCA_018335915.1 Candidatus Latescibacterota bacterium | reverse complement strand
AGTATCAGTGGATTGAAACCCATCGTCTGGTCAAATCAACCCACGGTGTCATTACTAATGCCCGGGCAGACCATCTTGATGTGATGGGACCCACGGTCAAGGATGTTGCCAAAGCATTGTCTAATACAATACCGCCCAACGGCAAATTTTTTACAGCAGAAACAAATCATCTCGATATCTTTAAAGCCCGAGCCGAAAAATTAAACGCGCAAATGTTTATCTCTAATACTGATTCAGTGACTGACCAGGAGATGAAAGGTTTTACTTATATTGAACACAAGGAAAATGTTGCGCTGGCTTTGCTCGTATGCGAGAGTCTGGGTATTGAACGGAAAACTGCTCTGCAGGGAATGTATCGCACCAATCCGGACCCGGGCGCAATGCGCATCTATACGATAGTTAACTCTGGCAAACAGATTCGTCTGGTCAATACTCTGGCTGCGAATGACCCGGATTCGATTCATATGTTATGGCAAAAAGTCAACCATCTGGCTCAAGAAAAAATCGTGCTCGTCAATTGCCGGGATGACCGGGCTGACCGCTCAATCCAGCTTGGTGAACTTACCGCACAGCGATTTCAGGCAGACTGGTATGTTGCGACCGGATTTTTAACCATGGCATATATCAAAAAAGCAGCCAGTCTTGGCATTCCCAGAAATAAGATTATTGATTTAGGTGAAAAAACACCGGCTCAGATATTTGAACGGGTTATGCAATTAGTTAACAAAGATGCGCTGGTTTTTGCGACCGGTAATACGGTCGGATTTGGCGAAACCGTTATCCAATATTTTGCGTCCAAAGGCGGAGAAATTGATTATTGAAGAGTTTATCAGGAGGACGATTTGATTATTGAAACGATTGGTCTGGGCATGATTGCCAGTTTGTTCTTAACCGAAACCATCGGACTTGCCGCCGGCGGTATTGTCGTGCCTGGTTATATTGCTTTATATCTGGCTGAACCGCTGCGGGTCATCACGACGATTATTATCGGTATTATTACTTTTCTTTTAACCAAATGGCTGGGCAAGTATATGCTCTTGTTCGGACGCCGACTGCTCGTGGTTACGATTCTCTTGGGTTATCTGCTCGGATTTGCCGTGCGTCTTTTTCCGCCTATTTATTTGACTGAAATAAAACTCGACATCACCACGATTGGATATGTCATCCCTGGACTGATTGCTTACTGGATGCATCGGCAGGGCATCATTGAAACTATCACCACAATGACCGTGGCTGCGGTCTTGACCCGGTTGCTGATTATTGTCATTTCTGGCGGCAGTATTTCCATCATGTAGGAGCTTTATGAAAAAACGCGAAGGTAAAGTTGGAAGACATGTATTGATTATTTTTGCCGTGCTATCCGTGCTGCTCTTAATCATCGTCTTTAGGAGCAAACATAATGTGCGCACCCGAAATTTTGAAACCAAAGTTAAAGCCAGTCAGATTTGTCAGGAAGCGATGTATAAAGTCAAACAAGAACGAGTTCGGCTCGGCATTCCGATTGATAATATCAATGACCCGAACCAGACCGGTCTTGTCGGCGCTCAATATACGCCGATTACAATGGACCGAACTGATTTGTCTTCTGCCCTGACTTCGACCAATCCGAATTTTGCCGCGATTTTTGTTGACCTGCTTACGAAATCCCGCATCCAAGCCGGTGATGTTATTGCGGTTGGCATTGACGGTTCGTATCCAGCGCTTAATCTTGCCCTGTACTCGGCACTGCGCATTATGAATGTTAAACCAGTCATCGTTACCACACTCAGTTCGGTTATGTGGGGTGCCAATTATCCGGATTTGACCTGGCTCGATATGGAACGCGTCTGCTTTGAGCAGCGCATCTTTACTTTTAAATCAAGCGCGGCAACCCTGGGCGGCGAAGATGACAATGGTCGTGGTTTCAGTCCTGAGGCATGGGAACAGATGCTTGCCAAGATAAATCAGAGTGAAGTCATTTTTATTAACAATGACGATTTAGAATCAAACATCGCCAAACGAATCGCATTATACGAGACTGCTGGTAAAATCAAAGCATTTGTCAATATTGGCCGTTCGGTTGCCAATCTTGGTGAGCACCGTTTACAGCTCAATTCGGGTCTAATTAAGAGTAAACCCAAAAAGCTGGACGGTAATTTTGTTGTTCTGCAAATGCTTGATAACAAAATTCCGGTTATTAATATAACTGAAGTCAACCGGCTGGCAAGAAAATACGGATTACCGATTGCACCCGTGCCAATGCAGCCGGTCGGCAAAGGTAGACTGTTTATTGAAGAGAAATTCTCGATTGCTTTGGCAATAATCTTTTCTTTACTGATTATTTTACTGCTCTATTTTGTGATTCGTTATGATTTGGAATACTATCTGTCCAAAAAGAGTAATAATAACAATCAATGATATATTATAAAGTTGGAGACGATATGAATAAACATTTTCAGACCATTATTAAAAGCATTAGTCTGCTTATCATCGGCACTAGTCTGCTCAATGCTCAGACCAAGACCGTAGAAGTGAAAAAACTTTCGCCCCGCACCATAATCAGCGTGGTCAAGCGGATTGAACAAGAATATTATTTTGTCACCAGAAACCACCCCATGGAAATGACGGTGACCGGTCCAGAATGGATACGGGTCTATACGCGCCTGCTCTGGCATCCGAATATGGCATCATCCCAGACTTATAAGATACTGCTCAAAGAACAAGACCAGGAAAAACTGTTAAGTTTTACCAGTGAACTCTCTTCATCGGCACGCGGGTCGGATAAACAGAGTTTTAGCAAGTGGCGTTCGTTCTATCTCGAAGTACCGCAAGGCAGGACTGATTACAAATTCACTTTATTGGAAGCAAAATCAGATACGGTCGCGCTCCGGTTTAGTTTTGAAAAACCGACCGATTACAAACGAATCGCACCAGAAACAAAATTCCGGGAATTGCAGTTTGTTGATAAAGAACGGCTCACCAATTATTATGAGATTAGCGCGAAAACACCGGTCAAAGTAAAAGTTCAAGGACCGGCAACTCTGCGTGCGACCTGCCGGTTAAATTACGACTATACCCTGGAAGGCAGGCAAAGTTATACGGTTGCCGCTTCAGTGGCGGGCAAAGAATGGCAGTCAAAGACCTTCCGCACCAACAAATCAGAAACCGGTTTGTATAAGAACGCAGCCGACTTGATACCGTCAAGTGCAAACAATATGTATCTGGAAATTCCGCCGGGTACTTATCTGGTCGAGTTTACGCTTAAAGGCGGTCTGGGTAAATCTGCCGCTGTAACTTTTGCGAGCAAACCTAAAGATGTCTATGAATAGGAAGACACGGATAAGTACCATGAAAAATTCGAAATTCGAAATTCGAAATTCGAAATTCTGGTTTATCTTACTGTTAATTTTCGTCTTTCCCAATTTAGTCTTTGCGTCAAGAATCGTCTCGTTCCGGCAGGCACCGAGAATTACCTGGGATATCAGTACTCAGTACGATGACAATATCTTTCTCTATTCTCAGGAATATTTGTATGATTTCAAACATCAAATCCGTCCGCATCGGTTTCCGTTCCGGACTTATGATGATTTAGTAACCCGGCTTAATCTCGGGCTTTATGTGCCGCTTCGAGCTGGCAACCAAAGAACCAATATTAATATGTTCTATCGCCAATATTTGTACGCGGTAAACACTCAGAAATCTTATCAAATCATATCTGCCAGTATAAATCAACAGATTGCAAATCGTTTTAATATCGAACTTGGTTATCTACTTATGCCTTCCTATTTAATCCGCTATTATCGCAATCCTTTGGGTCCAGCCACCGATTATACTGGCTGTATCTTTACTGAACATCTCATGACGGCACGGCTCCAATCCCGTTTCACTAACCTGACCCTGACTCCTTTTTTCCAGTATGAAATTGATGATTATATCAAGAATTTTGACCATTATGACGGTTATGCGCTCCGTTATGGTCTCAACGCTTTTATCCGTCAATTGAGTTTTGTTAATATCAGTGCCGGTTTTATGCGTAAACAATATTATGCGCAAGGTTCAGTTCCAGATATCTCTTACCATGAAAACCGATTCTCCTTGCGCTTGACACCGAGTCTGGGCATGACAAAATTCAATCTCAGTACCCAGATACAATATGCCCGGCGCGTTTTTACGACTGACAATCCATTCCAAATCGACCCGTATCACCGGGACCGAATTGACTCAAAATACACGGCTAATATTGAACTATCCTACGAGGTCAGCCGGAATTTCGAGATTTATACCGGTTACGAATTTGAACAGCGCAGAGTGACCACGCCATTTCAAATTGACATTGAAGAGATTAAGGATTATAATAATAATATATACCGGCTTGGCGTAAAATTCAATCCGGGCACTATTTTTAACGCAGCCCGGACCAGTAATATCGAGCATGATCAGGAATAAAACTATGAATAGAAATAGAGTCAAAAAATATCTGATAAGTATATGTTTCGTTTGCTTTACCGCACTTTTAACGCTTAACTGCGGCGAACCGCTGGAAATCGTTTCCAAATACAAAATCATCAGTATAACTGCCAATCCTGGATTTTGCCAGAAGCTGACAATCCGGACGGTCAATAATCAGGACCTGGCATTTGTTGCCTCAGGTCAAGCCGGCCTTGTGATTTACGATATTGCTGACCCGTCATCACCAGCAATCGTCGCCCAGTATATGGATACCTTGAACTCATGTTTTGGCGTGGCAACACAGGGTGATTATGCATATCTGGCTTATGGCAAAAAAGAACTGGAAATCATAAGTATCCAAAATTTAGACAGCATCTATTCGGTCGGGTCGTTTGAATGGCCAGCTGCTTATGCTTATGATGTGTTTGCGGCCGATACTAATTTTGCCTATGTCGCAGCCAGGGAACAGTTCATTGTTGCCCAGGTCACTGAACCGGCTTATCCTAATGTATTAGGCCAATACAGATTTCCTTCCAATATCCGCAGTGTTGTGGTCAAAGATTCATTTGCCTATCTTGCCGCCGAACAGCTCGGAGTCTATGTCATGAACATCAAATCCAATCCCCGGATTGTAATCGATGCCTGTGATACGCCGAGCAATGCCCGTCATGTTTTTCTTGCGGACAGCGTCTGTTTTGTTGCTGATGGACGGGGCGGACTGGTCATTATCAATGCTGCCGACCCCTATGCCAATTATATTATTTCGAATCTACATCTCAGCGGTTATGCCCAATCCGTATTTGTCAAAGACAGTATTGCCTATGTTGCCTGCGGTGATGCTGGTTTAGCTATTGTTAATGTTAGCGATATCACTCAACCAAGTCTTATCGAAACCGTTAAATCATCCTACTGCCGGAGTGTTTTTGTTACTGACCATGATATTATTTTTGTGGCAGACCGGGACCAGGGTCTTTTAGTGATTAAATATGAGGAATAATTTAATGAGCAGATATACTTTAATATTTTTAATAATAATGGGCAGTTTCCTTTCTGCTCATAATCTTGTCCAATCTGAAATACCAATCAGTGTTTTTACTGATTTTTCATATACCAGTAAATCACCCAATGTATTTGAAGTTAAAACAACCATTACCGATGACATTGTATCTGAACCGAATTTTACTGATATCATTATTGATGAACTTATCGAATCACAAAGCCATTTTCTCTACCAGTCCAAATTGATAGCAATTCCTGATAATGTCAATCTCACATTGGAGATTACGCGCATTGATTCAAGTTTAATTTTGGTCGACAACCCCGATCTGCTTGACGCTCTCCCCAATCAGCATCATGAATCGGTTGCTTATTTTGGCGAGCCCGGCATTATGCGCGATTTACGAGTTATCCCGCTCGTGGTCAGACAATATCGCTATGACCATAATTCTCAAAAAATAATCTATTACCATAATGTTGAACTGAAGGTTAAATCTTCACTTGACTTCCCGGTTTTTACCCAAAGCGGTCAGATGTCCCATGCCTGGTCTCAGTTATATCAGAGCACAGTGCTCAACTATCAAGAAAATCGGTTGCCGGTTTATGACATTGGTCTGCCCCAGGGATATCTGATTATTGTTGCGGATGCGCTTTATAATAGCGTCTTGCCTTTGGCGCGCTGGAAAAATCAGAAAGGCTGGACCGTCACCATTACCAAGACTTCAGAAATCGGTTCTTCAGTCACTGATTTTCGAAATTATATTAACCAAGCCTACCATACTCTCTTTCCCCAGATTGAGTATGTGCTTTTAGTCGGAACCGTTAATTTAATACCGGCCGCAGCAGTTTATGCAATTGGTGACCATATCTACAGTTGTGTTGAAGGCAATGATTTATATCCGGATTTATTTGTTGGCCGCTTACCAGCAGCAAACACATCTGAACTGGGCGTGATGGTTGCCAAAATTCTCGGTTATGAACAAAACCCATATATGGATACCACAAACTGGTTCAGGCGAGGATTGGTCGTTGCAACTTCTTATCAGGCATCAGGAAATCCGGTCTGGACCGCTTTATTAACAAGCCGCTGGGTAAGAAGTCTGTTGTTAAAACATAATTACCAGCGGGTTGATACGGTTTTTGACCCGCCCAATTCAAGCGGTGTCGGCATTATCGATACTATTATTAACAGCGGTGTTACTTATGTCTGCGGTCGGGGCTGGGGTAATCGCGAAGGCTGGGACCGTCCTTATTTTAAAACGCCTAATGTGTATAATCTGACCAATGGCTGGAAACTGCCGGTCATAACGAGTTTTTATTGTGCAACCGGTAATTACAATGCTTATCCGACCCGTTCTTTTGGCGAAGCATGGTTGTTGGCCGGTACGCCGACCGTGCCCAAAGGAGGCATTGCTTTTTACGGACCGACCTATCCATTGACATCGACCCGTTATAATAATTGTCATGCCTATTTTGTCTACTGGGCAATTTTTGAAGAGAACATTTATAATTGCGGTCCGGCTATGTTTAAAGGTAAAATCGGCATGTTAAATAACTTTCCGATTCCCTCTGATTCAGAACAAGTCCGAATTCATGTTGTCTCTTATAATTTATTAGGCGACCCGTCTCTGGCAATGTGGGGCGGTCAAGTTCCGCAACAGTTTCAAGTTTCTTATCCCACACAGCTGTCAGTCGGAAGTTCTCAACTTACAGTATCCGTACAAAACAGTTCCGCACAGCCGATTGCCGGTGCTTTGGTATCTCTGGTTAAAACCAATGAAGTGAAAGTCGTTGGATATACTGACGAATCAGGTGTCGCAGCGTTCAACTTTACGACCGGTTCTCAGGATACGCTGTTTGTCACGGTTACCAAACGAAATTTCATTCCGCACCGGGGTCAGGTGCAGATAATAAGCAATCCGGTTTATGTCGGTTATTACAGCCATACTGGTAATATTGTTGCCGGACAATCAGATAATCTGACCGTATCTTTGAAAAATTACGGTATTTCACAAATTGCCAATAATACCAATGCCACGCTTCGAGCCAATGACCCTTATATTGTAATTACTGATTCAGTCAAATCATACGGCGATATCGCACCCGGGCAAATTCTGGCTGGCTCGCCGTATCAGTTCACGGTCGCACCGAATTGTACCAATAACCACAAGATAGATTTCCAATTAGCCATTAACAGCGCAACTAATAATTGGCAAGCCGGATTTAACTGTTCGGTTCGGGCCGCAGAATTGACATATAAAAGTCATACAATTAATGACGGTAATAATGGAATTTTAGACCCGGGTGAAACCGCTAATTTAATCGTAAAAATTTATAACCGCGGTGCGGAAAATATTGCCAATGTATCGGCTGTATTACGCAGCGCTAATCCATATGCAATTCAGGTAGTGGATTCAACCGGTTATTACGGAACATTAAATATCGGTGAAACGCTGCAAAATACGGCTGATTATTTTACGCTCCATGCTTCACCAGCAATTGGTCTCGGACGCAAGTTCTATCTTCAATTAGTCTTGCGCAGTATCAATTATGAACGGATTGTCGAATTTCCAATCATCATCGGCAATGTTTCGGCAAACGCACCATTAGGTCCGGACAGTTATGGCTATTGGGCTTACGACAATACTGATATCGGTTATACTGAATGCCCGACTTATGCCTGGGTTGAGATTGACCCGAATTTTGGCGGCAGTGGCACCCAGATACCAATGCCGAACAATTCAATCCGCACTGTCTATTTACCGTTTACTTTCAAGTATTACGGACAAAATTATAACCGTATTTCGGTTGCCTCAAACGGTTATCTGGCAATGGATTCAAGTTGGGTAATCGATATGTACAACTGGTCAATTCCGTCACCAATGGGACCAGCTGCTTTAATCGCTCCGTTCTGGGATTATTTTCATCCTGATACTTTATCTTCGTCCGGTATTTTTTACTATTATGATGCTGCCAATCACCGTTATATTGTGCAGTGGTCAAGACTTCATCATATGCACGGATTTCGTAATCCGTATCCGGCTGAACAGCAAACTTTCCAGGCAATTTTACACAATCCTCAATTCTATCCAACCTTGACTGGCGACGGTCCGATTGTTTTCCAGTATCATACGGTTTTTAATGACGATTCTGCATCAGTCGATTGTCACAACTATGCAACGGTCGGGATTGAAAGTCCGTGTCAAAGTATTGGCATCCAATATACCTTTGCTAACCAATACCCGCCGGCGGCAGCCATAATTGACCATGGCCGGGCAATAAAATTTACGACCAATCCGCCTGATACATTTACCGGTATTTTTAATCCGATCGAAAACAGATATATACCGACTGCTCAATTCAGTGCGTATCCCAACCCGATAAAAAATCAGACCTATTTAAATTATTCGCTATCCTTTTCGAGTAGAGTGAGTCTAAATATATATGATGTTAATGGAAAAATGATTGAAAGATTACTCCCCCAGCAAGAGCAAATGCCTGGTAATTACCGTCTGGTTTGGCAGCGAAATAGATTGCCGTCCGGTGTCTATTTTGCAATCTTGACAATTGACGAAAACAGTAAAGTATTGAATAAAAAAGTAAAAATAATCATTAATTAAAAAATGGAGAAAACAATTATGGAAAAAAGAATCATGTCAGTATGCTTACTACTGACCATGCTTATTTCAATCGGCTGGGCAGCAAATTGGCGGGGAACTGCAGTTGCTCCAAATACGCAGTCTGGCTGGGCCGTTGCCTTAGACACTGGTCTGGTTAAATATTCACCGGATTGCGGATTGAACTGGGTTGACCAGAGTTTTGTCACGCCCCGTTATTTCTTTGATATCTTTTTCTTAAACAGTCAAAAGGGCTGGATTGGCGGTAATGAAGGATTTATTTTTTACACTCCCAATGCTGGACAAAACTGGTATCGTCAGGCAATGGGATTGTCAAAATGGGCAGCCCGGGTCTTTTTTATCAATGATACGGTCGGTTGGGCAGCCTGCGGTGAAGCAATCGTTGCCAAGACTGTCAGCGGCAGCGAAACTACTTATAGTTTTTCGACTTGGGATCAGGCGTTTTTACCCAATCCCCCGTTTTCTGCGGATTCCTGTGATATTTATGGTATTCATTTTATTGATGAGAATCGCGGCTGGTTTTGTGCCGGCCGGTATCCAGAATATGATGCGGTTGCCGGTGAAACTCTGTATACCAAAGGTCAGGGTTATATTGCCCGCACCACTGACGGTGGTGCCAATCCATTAACCTGGCAACTTCTAAGAAGAGATACAATTTACGATTTTTTTGACATTCATTTCATAGATTCTTTACACGGTTGGGTTGTGGGCGGTAATGACCGGACTATGTCCGCAGTAATTATGAAAACCCAGGACGGCGGGTTAAATTGGCAATCGGTCACGATTCCAACCCAGGCAAAATATTTACGGGGCTTGAAATTTATCGGTTCGACCCATGCCTGGGCAGTCGGGCGAAACGGCACTATTCTGCATACATCCAATAGCGGTAATACCTGGGTAATGCAGCAGAGCTATATTGATACAACCCTGTTTGATGTTGATTTTGGTGATACGCTTCACGGTCTTATTGCTGGTAATGGCTATGTGCTGTATACTCATAATGGCGGTGCTAACTGGCATTTTGCCAATATGGCGGGTATTGAAGAAATGGTTACCAATCCATTATCGCA
>JAGXRL010000055.1 GCA_018335915.1 Candidatus Latescibacterota bacterium | reverse complement strand
AGAGAGCGGCACAACCCGGGACCGGATTAAAGTCGCGACCGAATGGCGGGGCAGAAGGTTTTATTTGACTGATACGGGCGGATTTATTCCGGATGAGACGCTCGAAATTACCCGTAAAGTCAACCAACAGATACGCAATGCAATTAGTCTTGCGGATGTAGTCATATTTCTGGTCGATGGTTCAGCATCACCAACAATACAGGATTTTGCGATTGTTGAGATGCTCAGAAAAGAGAACCCACCATATATTTTGGCGGTCAACAAAACAGATATAAAAAATACCAGGGATAATATTGCGGAATTTTACCAGTTCGGTGCCAAAGAGATGGCGCAGATTTCAGCTGAACACGGTCGCGGAGTTGCGGAACTGCTTGATAAAGTTATTGAAACTTTGCCGCCGGGACACAAAGACACAGAGCAAGAAAAAACAGAATATGCAAAACTAAACCTATTGATTATCGGCCGGCCCAATGTCGGCAAATCAATGTTTCTAAACTGTATCTTGAAATCGGAACGGGCGATTGTTTCTGATGTGCCGGGCACGACCCGGGATGCGATTGAAGAAGAGTTTGTCCTGGATAATAAAAAATTCCGAGTCATTGATACCGCCGGATTGAGAAGAAAATCAAAAGTGACCGAGAGCGTTGAATATTTCAGTATTCAGAGAGTAATCAAACATATTCCGCAGGCAGATGTCGTGATATTATTGCTCGACTCGGTGACCGACACTTACCCGCCGACGCCGTTGACCAAACAGGACAAGACGATTATTGATCTGGTTCTGGCAAGAGGCAAGGCAATGGTAATCGGGCTTAATAAGATTGACTTGATTTCATCAAGTGAAAGAAAAATTCTTATCAATAATACGAAATTCGAACTGAAGAATTTTAATTTTATTCCGATTGTATTAACATCGGCACTTAAAAACAAAGGGATTGAGGAGACCATCCGAAAAGCGGTTGATGTGTATGAGCAGGGCGGAAAACGGGTGAGCGAAGAATTAATCGGAGAGGTTATTCTGCCCAGATTGCAGGATAAATTGCCGTCGCATCGAGCTCGATATATATATTTAAAACAAATCGGAACAAGACCGCCTAAATTCAATCTCATGACCAATGTGCCGGCTGATGTCAAAGA
This sequence comes from Candidatus Latescibacterota bacterium, assembly GCA_018335915.1. Taxonomy (GTDB): domain Bacteria; phylum Hydrothermota; class Tepidihabitantia; order Tepidihabitantales; family CAIPLT01; genus JAGXRL01. The sequence continues at coordinate 5,591 of JAGXRL010000055.1, read as the reverse complement.
TTCGTATAAGCGGTTTGTCTTGAACGAACTGCGCAATTATTTCGGTTTTGCCGGTAATGATATCCACCTGAAAATAACTAAAAAGTCTTGACCTTAGTTTTTATTTCATTATAATAAATAACATAGGTTCTGGTCATTTCAAAAGGATTTAATTGATTAACGATTCATTAATAAAACATCAGCAAACAAAACAAAACAAGATATGGAGGCATTATGGACAAAGAATTAGTCCAGGTTGCTTTAAATACAGCCAAGCTTAAAGGCGCAACTTATGTGGATGTCCGTTTGATTCGCAAGCAGGACGAAAGCATCCAAATGAAAAACGGCCGGGTCGAAGCAATGAAACGAGACGATGATTCAGGCATTGGCATCCGCGTGATTGCCAACGGCTGCTGGGGATTTGCCGCAACTGCCAAACTCAATAAAGAAGATGTGGCAAAGACTGCCGCATTAGCCGTGCGCGTGGCAAAAGCATCGTCAACTCTCAAAGCGAAAGATGTACTGCTTGATTCTAAATCAAAAGTTGTCGGCGCGTATCAGACTAAAGTCGAAATAGACCCGTTTACGGTTTCATTAGACCAGAAACTGGCTCTGCTTCTGGAAGCAGACAAGATTATGCGCAAGGTCAAAGGCGTGGCTCTGGTTGAAAGCGAACTTTCTTTTTCTAAGAAATTCCAGATTTTTGCGGCAAGCGATGATTCGTATATTGAGCAGTGGATTTACCAGTCTGGCGGCGTGATTGCGGCAACCGCGGTCAAAGGCAATGTGACTGGTGAGCGTTCTTATCCGGGTATGCGCGGACATTATAAAACTGCCGGTTATGAGTTTATCGAATCTCAGAAGTTTTTAGACCATGCCGAGCGAGTTGGTGAAGAAGCGGTCGCATTGACCACAGCAAGAGATTGTCCGGATATTACGACAGCAATTATCACCGACGGCTCGATGACCGCAATTCAGATTCACGAAACGATCGGTCATCCGACCGAACTTGACCGGGTCTTGGGAACCGAAGTGAGTTTAGCCGGCAAGAGCCATCTCACGATTGATAAGATGAAAAAATTCCAGATGGGTGCGCCGCATGTCAATATCACGCACGACGCGACGATTCAAGGCGGGCTCGGTTCGTTCGGATATGATGACGAAGGTATTCCGGCTCAGAAAACTTATCTGATTAAAGACGGCATGTTTAATGATTATCTGACTTCACGCGAAACCGCGCCGGTAATTAATCAGCAGTCGAACGGCGCGATGCGGGCTGACTCGTGGGCAGCAATTCCGATTATTCGTATGACCAATATCAATCTCTTACCCGGTACCTGGAAACTGGAAGATTTGATTGCTGATACCCAAGACGGCATTTACTTAGAATCGGCCGGCTCGCCGAGTATTGATGATATGCGGCTCAATTATCATATCTCGTCTGAAATCGGCTGGCTCATTAAGAACGGTAAAAAGACTGAAATGGTAAGACGGCCTTCATACTCTGGTATCTCTTATGAAATCTGGCGCAACTGCGATGCGATTTGCAATGAGGATTATTGGGAAGTCTGGGGCGTGCCCAATTGCGGTAAAGGCGACCCGATGCAGACCATGACGGTCGGTCACGGCGCCGCACCAGCGCGTTTCCGAAATATTAAACTCGGAAAATAACATTAAGAATGTTTGATTACACAGATTATTAAAAGATTACACAGATTGGCATATGGATAACACTAAAAATAAGAATTTAATTACTCAAAAGATAATCGGATGCTGTTTTAAGGTTCATCGAGAGTTAGGACCAGGTTTTAATGAAAAAATATACCATAACGCATTGAAAGCATTATTCGATAGTGAAGGATTAAAATATGAAACCGAGAAAGAGTTTGAGATCTTATTTTTTGGTAAGCGGATCGGGTTCTTAAGAGCAGATTTGGTTGTCGAAAATCAGGTAATGGTTGAGATTAAATCACTGGCCGGAAATATTCCAGCGGTTTTTATCCAACAATTACTCGCTTATTTGAAAGCTTCTGGTTTACACATCGGTTTATTGATAAATTTTGGTAATAAAAGTTGCCAAATTAAACGCTTAGTGTTTTAATCTGTGAAATCAAGATTTAATCCGTGTAATCAAGTATACCGAGGAGGTATCTAATGATTGATAAGAAGAAAACTAAAGATTTATTAAACAACGCATTAAAACCAACCGATATGATTGAAATCGGGATTATGTCCAACCAGCGCGGTACGACCCGGTTTGCCAATTCTGTGATTCATCAGAATCTGACCGTGGAAAATCCTTATGTCTGGACCAGAGTAATTATGGACGGTCCTGAGGGCAAAAAAATCGGCGGCGTGTCGAGCCGGGATTTGAGTGTTAATGGAGTGAAGACCGCAATCCGCAAAGCGACTGACATTGCGAGTTTTGCAACACCGGATAAAGAATTCGTGAGTCTGCCCAAACCGGCCATGGTAAAGTCAAAAGGCAAAAGTCAAAAGTCAAAAGTGCCAGAGAGCATAACCCCAGAGCAAAGAGCGAGTGCAGTACGAAAAATCACGAGTGTCTGTAAAAAGCATAAACTCGATGTGGCGGGCGTGATTCATACTTCAAGTTACAGTCTTGGTATCGCAAATAATTTTGGCATTAACCAATATGCGAGCGGTGCGGATACTTATACGACAATCACGGCAATGGCAGAAAACAGTTCTGGTTTTGCATCAGCGATTGATAAGAAGTTCACCAATATTGACTTTGAAAAACTGGCTGAGATTGCCTGCCAAAAAGCGATATTATCTAAAAATCCGAAACAAGTCGAACCTGGTGCTTATACGGTTTTGTTGGAGCCGGATGCAGTGGCTGAGTTTATCACCTTTTTGGGCTGGCTTGAATTTGGCGCCAAAGCGTTTGCCGAGAAACGCTCGATTATGTCCAAGAGCATTGGCAAAAAGATTACTGGTGCCAATATCACGATTACAGATGACTGCACTCATCCCAAAGTCAACCAGTTCCCGTTCGATTTTGAAGGCGTGCCCAGAAAAAAAGTCGCTTTTATTGACAAAGGCGTTGCCAAAGGCGTGGTGTTTGATTCGTTCTATGCCAATAAACTCAAGAAACCGAATACGGGCCATGCTTTACCGCAACCGAGTGCTTATGGTCCATATCCTTCGACACTGATTATCAAACCAGGCAATACTTCAATGAAAGATATGCTCAAGACGGTTGACAAAGGCATATTAATCACGCGTTTCTGGTACACCCGGGTGGTTGACCCGGATAAGACATTGATTACTGGTCTGACCCGCGACGGCACTTTCTGGGTTGAGAAAGGCGAGATTAAATACGGTATCAAAAACCTGCGCTATACGATTAATATTTACGAGACCTTAAAAAATGTGCTGGCGATTTCCAAAGAAACAGTCCTGTCTGGTGAGTTTACTCAGACCGTGGCACCGGCTTTGCTCATAAAAGACTTTACTTTTACGGGTAAGACACAATACTAATAAATAGCAAATATAACTGAGGACACAGAGATTTTCTGTGTCCTCTTTTTTTTACCGTCGATTTTATATCTTATCTATTTTGTAATTACTATTCGTTCAATATATCTCTGGTTATTAGTAGTTACAGAAACAAAATAGACGCCGTTTTTTATTCCATCGAGCGATACTCTCGTCATATTGTCATGCTGAGCAGAGCGAAGAATCTCTCGAACCAGTTTGCCGGAAATATCATAGATTTGTATGTGGTCAGCGGTTTGCGAAAAGCGGATAGTGAAATAGTTTCGTGCCGGATTTGGATAGACTGAAACTCTTAACTCTCCATTTCCTGAACCCATTAACTCATTTATCCCCGATGCCTGCACATATTTGATGGTTGCATAATCAATGCTGGTGCCTGAACCAGTGCTAAAACCGGCCACATAGACATTACCTGAATTATCAACCGCGACTGCCTGACCACGGTCACCGTAATTTCCAGGTCCGTTATATCTTTGCACCCATTGCTCAACACCAGCAGAATTATACTTAATTGTCGCATAGTCAGATGTATACAAAAGACTGCCGGTACGACTTTGACCAGTCACATAGACATTACCCTGCGCATCAAGCGCAATCGCATAAGCATTATCACCAACATTTCCAGGTCCATTATATCTTCTGACCCACAAAGTGTCGCCAGCAGAATTATACTTAATTGTCGCATAGTCAATAGAAGTACCTGAACCCCAACTAGTACCTGTCACATAAACATTGTTTTGACCATCAACCGCTATCGCACAAGCCTCATCAGTACTATTTCCCGGTCCGTTATATCTTTGCACCCATTGCTCGACGCCGGCTGAATTATACTTGATCGTCGCATAATCATTATAAGTGGGTGGACCAGCATTGCACTTACCGGTAACATAAACATTACCCTGCGCATCAAGCGCAATCGCATTAGCCCAATCATATTCATTTCCAGGTCCATTATATCTTCTGACCCATAAGGTATCGCCAGCAGAATTATACTTAATTGTCGCATGGTCAGTCAAAGTGCTTGTACTATAACTTTCACCGGTCACATAAACATTACCCTGCGCATCAAGCGCAATCGCAGCAGCCCCATCATGACTATTTCCTGGTCCATTATATCTTGCAACCCATTGCTGGACACCAGCAGAATTATACTTAATTGTCGCATAGTCTTCAGAACCAGATGCACTGGTACTTCTGCTATAACCGGTCACATAAACATTACCTGAAGAGTCAAGAGCAATCGCACGAGCATTATCAGTACTATTTCCCGGTCCATTATAACTTCTTACCCATAGGGTCTCGCCGTTTGAATTATATTTTATTGTTACAAAATCAGCTCCTGAGCCAGCACCAGTACTGTAACCAGATACATAAATATTTCCAGCACCATCTATTGCGATTGCATTAGCACCATCAGCACTATTTCCCGCTCCATTATATCTGCTTTCCCATACTATATCACCGTCTGCATTATATTTGACGGTTGTACAATCCAGGTTGGTACCTGAGCCAGTGCTCGCTCCAGCAACATAGATATTGCCTGAATCATCAACCGCGATTGCTCGTGCGGTGTCGGCACTATTTCCAGGTCCATTATATCTTCTGACCCAGGCAGTATCGACCTGCGCGAATAAAACATTTGCACATACCAAACAGCCGGCACAAATTACAAATAACAACTTATTACTTTTACTCATTGTATCCTCCCATAATTTTATTATGATTTGTTTTTAGTTTATTATTTAATGTTTTTATAATTGTCGGGAATGACTGGCAAAATTGATTGGTTGAGCCGATAGTCGGAATACAAACAGGGGAAAATGGTTTTGGCGGTGGTCGCAAACACTTCAAGTCCTGCCTGAATAAAAGAACAAACAGAAAATTACAGGCAGAATTGATTGAAATAGAGGAAAACTTTTCTTTTTTTATAGAATTCCTTTCTATATTTATTTTGCTGAATATAACAAATAAACAAGTCGTTGTCAAGGGGCAGCTTAAGAACGGTTTTTCCGAGTGGCAAACCATATGCCATAATCGGTTATGGCATCAGATATGGGTTCAAAAACTTATCCGTATATGCACGCGGGTTCGGG
>JAGXRL010000054.1 GCA_018335915.1 Candidatus Latescibacterota bacterium | reverse complement strand
ATCTGGTGAAAGAATCGCCATGGTGCCGACATTATTAGAAGGTGGCAGCACTTCGACCGAACCAGTGGCCGTATCATTCATAGTGTTATTATCCCATTGCAGGGTTGTCCACGCTTTCAAACCGTAAACACCCAGAACTGCAGCCCACGGGTCAAAATCAACCATAACTGAATCACCGGGCAGAAGATTGGCAACCGTCTGCGTATCGGCATAAATTGTACCGATTGTCATGATAACCGGGAATGCGGATTGCTGCACATTGCCAAAGTTCTTGACCTTGACTCTGGGAGTTATGACATTGCCTTCAAAACTGATTGGCATCGGCCGGATAATCGCAGTCGCGCCAATATCCCAGATTTCGGTATGAAAACTCCAGACTGGAGATGCAATCGAACCTTTTCTTGGATACATGCCGTTAGTATCATTATGTGCCACGACTTTCCAGTAATAGGTCTTGTTCGGCATCAGGTCATACGCATAAGTAGTGTCTGTTTGCAGCGGACTCACAATCATCAGCGGCGGATTCACTTCGTCTAAATAGACATCATAATATTGAGCAAGCACTGAAGCATGCCAGATTAAATGTCCGTTTATTGGTTGGGCAATCGCACCATTTGCCGGGTTGATGAGCGTGAATGCGCTTGGCGGGTCGGGCGTGTATTCATCGGCACCGATATCCGGGAACATCGGATTACGCGCGTCGCCGTCAATGTCATCGGTAATGCCAAAAATCGGAGTCGCTTTGCGGTTGACTGTGAATGAAGTCGGCTGGATGTGTAAATCGGTCATGCTCACAAAATCAGGATTGGCACTGATTGAATTTTCGTCCTGTCCGGTTCCAACTCGCCAGGCTGCTAAGTCAATTCGGTTAGTGGCGCCAATATATCCAAGATTAGGTCCGGATGTGAAATATAGGTTGTGGTCAATATTTGAGAATACAGTATTTGCCGCATTACATAGAACTGCATAACGATTAGTTCCAACAGTTGCCGGAATCGAAAATATATTATTCTTGATATCAAGCGCACCCGGTGCGGTTACGGCTGAGTTGATAATTAAACAAGCCGGAACGCTCGTAGCAGATACCTGGTCTGTAGCTAAATTTATTGAGTTGTAGTAGATTTTATAACCACTACCACTATATATATTGATACCATAACCATTATCAGTGGTCGTGGAAGACCAGCCATAACCGGCAATATTCCAGAGGAAGTTATTCGCAACCAGAATATTTGCATCGTTAACAGTCACGGCTAAGCCAATACCGATTGCGTTGTAACCACTGGTATTTGTGTTGATAATAGCACTTACTTGGTTTTTCTCAACGGTTACTTCAGTCGTAGTTGAAAAGATATATATACCGAATGCAGTGCCTGTAGAACTCGTAGACATTCCATTAATAATATTACCAAATATCGTAATATTTGCGTTTGCCAACGCAGATGAAACGGCAATAGCTCTCGGACCTCCAGTTGTTGAACTGATTGGACCGATTACATTATTCGCAATCGTGCTGTTGATGGTAGCAGTTGCAAACCAGACACCGGTGATATTGGACGCATCAGTTGCAGACAGGTTGGCAATGTTATTATAAGTAACCATTGCCCCGTCACAGCCCTGCACATAAACACCGACCAGACGAACTGCATTCACACCTTCGGTATTCAAATCATTTTGGGTAATCAATATGCTGCCATTTCCGGCCGTAAGTGTTGCATTTACATAGATACCGATATAAGCTTTCTGAACGCTGTTATTCTGAAGCGTGATATCATTAAAATAACCCAGATTGCCGACGACAACCGCACTCGATGCGTTAGTCCCGTTTATTACAATGCAGTTCTTAACTGTAACACCAACCGTTGGTGTCGTGGTGCCTGTGGCAATACTTATTACCTGCGGTGAAGTTGTGCTGGTATTTTCAATGGTCAGGTTTCGGGAATTAGTGCCCGCATTTGAACCGTCAATCGTAATATAACCGGATAAGATTCTGAATATCTGTGCACTTGGTGAAGCACCAGATATGGTCGCGGTTATACCAGTGTTCGGTTTTATGGTCACGCGATTTGCCGCGGTCGGTTTAAACTCGTTTGCGACATTAATAATAATCGGATATGTTTCAGTCGGATATGTTGCGTCAACTAACAAGAAATTAACCGGACCACTGACTCCGCGCAGATTCAGGTCAGCAACTGCTGCGGTAATGGTCGGATAAACGCCTTCGATATCATCTGGAAAACTGATGTCAGACCGTTCTGATTTCTTGACATACAAATCACCAGTATACGGTTTGCCATTTTCCATCGGCACCCAGACAATCTGTTCAACTTTAACCCACTCGGTCCGGGTTCTTATTTCAGATGCATCCGTGTTTTGTGAATTAACATTCTTATCTAGCTGACTCGTGAAAGGAGTTTCTGTAATGTCAAAAACTTCAACTTCTCTCATTTCTGTACGAACCGTCATCTCAAAACTAATGTTTCTGCCGGTTAATCGATTAAACTCAGCCAAACCAACCGTATAATTACCCGAGAGCGGTGCCTGGGTAATGACATAGATGTTTGGAGTCGCCGGAGCGGTTACTGGATTTCTTGATACATTATTGCTTGAGTCATACGCCTGCACATAATAGAAAACCGTATCACCGGCTGTAACGCCGCCAAACTTGGAATGGTCAAAAGCAAATGTCCACGGTGCAGCAGTAAGCGAATCATGATACCAGGTACCGCGGTTCTTATTAAAGAAGAGCGTCGGTTTATTACCCGGAGCGATTGAAACACCGGACATTAAGTCAGTAATCGTTGCCGTCAAAGTGCGGTTTCCAAATCCACCAGTATATGGTAATGGCGTATATGTTATTACCGGTCCGATTTGATCAATCGGAATACCGATAAATTCATCGGCACCAATATCCGGGGCAATCTCACCATAAGGAAAATCAGTACTGCCCACTCTGGTGTCACCGTCAATATCAGTTGTAATACCAGGAATTGGTCGCGCACCCGATTCGAGCCGGGTCGGGATTGTCGTGCTGATGTGCAGGTCATACGGCGGAGTTGTCACATTCACAAACGGCGGAAGTTCGGTGACTGAAAATGCATCTCTTGGTGCAACCCAGGTTTGATAGGTTGGTAGGTCCTGCACCACATTTGTTCCGTCATAAAATATCAGATTAGTTGCCGAAGGCACGCCCGCATACCAGCAGTTATTATTAGATGTTGCCGCATAAGTTGTTAAGACGGCTGTGGCTCGGCGATGGGCAACCGTAAAACCGGTGCCATTCGCAGTTGATGTATTGACAAAGACATTATTGACAAGATTAACCGTCGGGGTTGCACTGGTGGCTCTGAATGCTGAAGTACCAAAATTTGCGCCAGTACTGGTTGCATTCAGATATACTGAGTTGTAATAGGCGTTCAGGAAATGTGTCGAAGTCGCACTGGCATAATTAATACCGGTAATTGAGGTTACACTGGCACCAGCCGGTGCTTTCAGGTCATAGACAAAATTATTATAAACATTGTTCTCAGTCCCGGTTGAAATATGGATACCGTGCAGTACCAATGCGGTTGAAGTGCTCGTGCCGGTTAAATCATACACTTTGTTCTTATGGCAATGAGTAATACCCGTGCCGGCATTCCAGATGCCGTAAAAAGTCGCACCGCCGGAAGTGATTGTATAAATCGTATTATTATATACGACAGGATTTGTACCGGAAAAATATAAGGGATAGGTCACACCGGTACCAGCGGTTATGTTATTAACTGTATTATTGTAAATCTGGTTTGAAGTAGTTGACAGTAGATATAAACCATAGAACGCACCAGTACCACCGATAATATTAGATATAACATTACCCGAAGCAACGCGATTCTGGGCAACCGCTGTGTTCGAATAGATACCATAAAATATGGATGTACCAGCAAGCGTGATATTAGAGAAATTATTATTTAAAAAGGTTTCAGTCCCACCGGTTGGTGAGCCGAGATTATAATAACCATAGAAAGAACCCGAAGCCGCGGTTCGGTTAAACGCACCGCTGGTTACATTATTAGCAATCATAACATTGTTGGTCGCGGTGCTTGCCGTGATTAAATAACATGAACCGGTGGATGCGATTCCATTAGTCATAAAAGTATTGTTGCTGACTGTTATTGATGGATAGGTGCCGGTAATATAATTAAAATAAACTATACCTGTGCCGGCTGTGGCTGAGAGTTTTATTGAATTGTTACTGTGTATAAGCGGGTTAGTACCGCCGGTCGTCGAATAAATACCGGATAACTGTCCGGCATTGGCAGTCAGGTCAAACTGATTATACATAAAAGTGCCGCCGCCATTGACTGTGGTCGAATTCATAATCCCGTAGCCGATGGTTGTGAAATTCGAACCGCCGTTCGCAGTATTGTTAAAATAGTTATAACTGACATTGGGCATAATTTGATATATCAAATAGACACCGTAAGCAGTGCCTGTGGCGTTACCGGCATAATTGGTAATCGAATTACCTTGAGCAGACATACCGACAATCGGGTTCAAATCTTTAAAAGTAATGTTGCCCCGTACAATAATACCGGTAAAGACATTGCGGATGTCACAACCGAAAATCAAAAGGTTCTCGGTGCGGCCGCCGTCTGATGTAACCGTAATACCGGTTGCCGAACTTGTGAGTGAAGCCGCATCATTATTTGACGCATAGATACCAACTACATAAGCGCTGGTGCCTTTGGTCATGGTAATGTTACAGTTACTGATAGTAACATTTTTACAGGCATCGTCTGTACTTGCTTTTCTTAAATAGTAACCGTATTCAATACCCTGGTCTGTCGTCACGATGTCAATCTGGTCAAATGTAACATAATCAGCACCGTCAATCGTGATAACCGCATCACCCTGAGCACCTAAAATAGTTGTTGCGATAGTTCCTGCATCGGTTCGCTGCACTACTGGATTTACGCCCGCACCGTCTTTGGTAAATACGATTGATGCGATTGGCGAACCTGAAGCTGTAAGCGGCGGCACAATTTCAGTAAATGTTGCCCCGGGTTGAACCTTATAGGTCACGCCGCCGGCGGCAACCTGATTGGTGTTTAAATCATTTATCGCAGTGGTGAAATCCGGGAAAGTATCCGTATTGGTAATACCCGCGTAAATATATTTAATGCCCGAAACCGTCCCGCCTTGTGTCATCTGACTGCCGGATAAATATGGAGATTCACCAAAAGCATAAGCAGCAATTCGAAAATAGTATGTGGTGAGCGGACTCAAACCGGTCTGAGTAACTGTATAAGTCGCGCCGGTCGTTCCGGTCGTGCCGGATACAGTATCTGCAACTAATGAATAATTCACGCCGTCAGTTGAACGATAGACCCGAAAACCTGTTTCATTGGTCGAATTATCGTCCCAGCTTACATCCATACTGGTTGCCGTAACATTTGAAAAGGCGAGATTAATCGGTGCCGAATCAGGCATCACCGCAACCTGTAATGAAATATCATCAATCGAAATATACCAGGGTATAACAGTAAGGTCAGCCCTGATTCCGACATAATAGGTTCCGCTCGTGGCTGGGATGAAAGTTCCTGAAAAATATTGATAATCTCCGCTCGTCACCGGCGTTAAAGCAATAATCGGATTAGTCATACCCGCAGCACTTCCGGTCGTGCCATAACTTGCCATGACATTAACACCAGTCGTAGCATCCTGTCGGGCATAAAATGACAATCCATAAGGAGTGCCGCCGGTTAAAGCGACTTCTTTAAACATCCAGCGTGTATTGCTCCATCGCAGATAAGCATTCCAGGCACCGGTGCGGGGCGTTCGATTATAAGTTGTCAAACTCGTATTCGCAGTCCATTCATTGGTGCCGATTTCTGCTTCCTGGGTCCAGCCGACAATTGGAGTTTGGTCAGTATTTCCGACTTCAAAACCATCGAAGAAAATCATTTGTGCAATCGCAGTTCCGCCCACTAAGAGCAAAACCAATAGCGCTAAGGCTATTTTGGTACAACTGTTGTTATGTAACATATCTGCCTCCATACAAATTTATTTATCGCAAGGATTTTATAGTGCCATTGCACTATTTATAATTCAAAACTATTTCGATGTAATTCCCTTGCCTTGAATTATCATCACTGTTAAACAGAAAAATTAATATAATGATTAGAAGATGTAATTGTATATAGTATAATATTATAACAATTCTCGATTCGCACGTGCAACCTTTCTTTTTAAAGCCTATACCACATAATAAACAAATTTTTTAATTTGTCAAGTGTTTTTTTATTTTTTTTAATACCTTAGTCACCACCTGACAACACCCCTTAGTTCCAGCTTAGATTAGGTCCTGACTCACTCTCTCAATTCCGACCTCATTGCAAGAATCTATCTATAAGCGGCTTAAACACTCTTTGCGAATCTCCTTAATATTCTGAATACCAATCTCATCATAAATCTGATTCTGTATCTAACCCATAATCCCCAAACCCCTTTCCCTTGTTTAGTGCTTTACAAAGCAACCCGGTAAGCCCTACCCCCTTGTTAAGAGTTTTTGGTTGTTAGTGGTTGGTTGTTAGCAAGATAAAGCGAAAAATCGAGCAAAAAAAGTATCCTGTTCAGTTGACATTTCCCTGATTAAAAAATGGGGCTTGGTATTGTTTTACCAAGCCCCGGGATTAATTAGTTTGTCTTATTTTATGACCAATTTCTGGCGTGCGGTGTAATTATTCGCCTTGATTTCGTAGAAATAGATACCTGCTGCAACTCGCTGATTCGCATCGTCAGTCCGGTTCCAGGTCGTGTTATAATTTCCCGCTGGATATGAGTTATTCTCTAAGGTTTTGATTGTCCGTCCGGTTGCGTCATAAACCGTCAGTTTGACTAAAGCGCTCACTGGTATCTGCCAGCTGATATTTGTCGTATTATTGAATGGATTGGGTCGTGCCCCGATTAATTCAAATGCAGTTGACATACCATGATTGCCTTGTGTAGATTGATTGGTATTGTGCGTCACTTGTGCGGGTAACAGATTTACGAAGTAATAGTATTTTTCCTGCGCATTGTTTTCCGCAATCATATCAAGACCGGGTCTGGTTTCAATCCAGGAATAAACCCGATACCAGCCTGGCTCGGTCGGTGTC
>JAGXRL010000053.1 GCA_018335915.1 Candidatus Latescibacterota bacterium | reverse complement strand
CCTTGTGATTCTTCCCGTGACGCGACTGCATACAAATCAACCCCGCCCACTTTTGCTTTACCAGAAACGCCAAATAAACCCCGCCGGGATGGCAAATCACCCGTATAAGCAGTACCCGGAATAACCAGACGGGTATCACCAAATTCTAAGTTCTGTAAAACATCATCTTCAGTGCCAGTGTAAGTCAGTTTAACCGTGTTTCTTCCTGCTAAATCGCGCTGTGAATCGTGGTCAATTAATACTTTGGTCCGCTCTCCAATCGTACCTTCTAGATTAACCCGCAACTGCTGTTCCATTTTCAATTCTGGAAATTTCCTTGCCGGGGTCGCGGTTTGCGTAAAACCCTGGGTAAAAGTTTGCCGGCCGCCAAAAGTTATCCGGTCACTGCCAGATATATTAATCCTTGACCCCTCGCCTAATAATGGAACCCTTGGTAATTCGATATCAGGAATCAAACCCATTCGGTCAAAAGGCTGGTCAGCTGGTGTGGTTTTACGCTGGGTAGACTCTTTGACTTTGACAAGCATGTCTTTATAAGCGGCGCGGACAAAGTAATCTTTGAGCGGGATTACTTCTTTAATCCCGACAAGAATCGAATCCCGATATATTTCGTAGAAAACCAGACTGTTTTCAAAATCAATTCTTTCTTTAATTTGGTCTTTATCAATCAAATAAGGATAATCGGTGCTGCCTAAATACAAAAAATCATAAATCGCGCTCGCCTCACTGAGTCGAAAAGAATCTGACAGAATGCTGTCAATTTCAACGCCAAGATCACCGGTTTCATTCTCCTCAGTTGGAACTATCTCACCTTGTTGAATCGAAGCGGGCAGTGAATCAAAGGACTTGGAATCAGGTTGTGGTAATTCTTCGTTAGTCTGTGAAAAAAGCAATGCGGAAAAGCTAAATAAACAGACAAACAGTAATTTCTGTAAATGTTTTTTAATCATAAATCATAACCTATAAAAAATTCGAAATTCTGGTAGTGTTCCCTCTTTCATTGTCTTATTTTTCGGTTGTCGTCTCTTGTTGAACAATCTGTTCAATCATATATTCTAATTTTAACACAGAAAGTCCGTACCGGTCAAGCAGGTCTTCGCGTTTTCCTTGTTCGATAAATTTCTCGGTAAGACCGATTCGTAAAATTTGTTTTGGCTTTATCTCATGGATATCCAAGAATTCCATAACTGATGAGCCAAAACCACCGCTCAGCACATTTTCTTCCACCGTTATAACGGTATCGCCTGTTTTTACTAATTCCAGAAGTAGCTTTTCGTCAAGTGGCTTTATAAATCTCATATTAACCAAAATTATGTTATTGTTATTAACATGACCTGATGCAACTAAAGATTGAATTGCCTGGAATGAATTATACACCATTGACCCGATTGCCAATACGATTATTTTATTTTTGCAATCAGGATTAGTCTGTAAAATGATTTCACTCCTGCCAAATTCGATTTTCTGGCAGTCAAAATGTCCGTTAATTTGAGGTGAATATCCACGTGGATATCGAATTACAAATGGTCGGTTAAATTGAGCGCTAAATTCCAGCATCTGGACAAATTCCAGAGCGTCTTTGGGTGCGGTTATTGTCAAATTTGGAATACTGCGTAGAAATGAGATGTCAAAACTGCCATGATGAGTCGGTCCGTCTTCACCAACAATCCCTGCCCGGTCCAGTGCAAAAACAACCGGTAGGTTTTGTAAAGCAACATCCTGAATTATCTGGTCATACGCCCGCGCGATAAAAGTCGAATAGATTGCAACATATGGCTTCAATCCTTGCAAGGCCAGCCCGGCTGCAAAAGTGACCGCATGCTGTTCGCAGATACCGACATCAAAAAATCGTTCTGGAAATTTATTTTTAAACTCCGCGAGTCCAGTTCCCAGGCACATTCCGGCTGAGATTGCGCATATCCGCGAATCTTTTTCCGCTAAATTCACCAATGTCTTTCCAAAAACATCACTGTTGCTCGTTTTAATGTTATCAACCGATGTTTTGTTCTGTTTGTCTTTACGCCTTTCAGTTTGGCTTGGGCTTACACCGTGATAAACTTCCGGATTCTGCTCTGCTGGTAAATACCCCTTACCTTTTTTCGTAACAACATGAACTAATACCGGTCCGTTTAAATTTTTCACCCTGTTAAAAGTATCAATTAACAGCTGTAGGTCGTGTCCATCAAAAGGACCTAAATATCGAAATCCCATCTCTTCAAAAATAATCGATGGCGCGATTAAATTCTTTAAGCCTTCTTCAATTTTCCGTGCGGCGAACCGCGCCCGATTACTTAACCGTTTCGGCAACATACCAAGTAGATTCCAGGTATCGCTCTTCAAACGGTTATACATTCGTCCGGTTATCATCCGGCTGAAATATTTTGCCATCGCACCCGTACTTTTGCCGATTGACATCTCATTATCATTTAAAACTACAATCAGATTTTGATGACAATCACCAGCGTAATTAAGTGCTTCGAATGCCATGCCGGTAACAATCGAGCCGTCGCCGATTACGGCTATGCTCTTATGGTTTACTCCTCTTAATTTTGCCGCTGAAGTAATACCTAGTGCGACTGATATTGAACTGCCTGAATGTCCAGTGTCAAAAACATCGTATTCACTTTCTGCCCGTTTTGGAAAACCGGCAACACCATTCTCAGTCCTTAAAGTATCAAATTTATCCCACCGCCCCGTAATCAATTTATGAGCATAAGACTGATGCCCGACATCCCAGATGATTTTATCGTTCGGAGTATTGAAGACATAATGCAATGCTAAAGTCAATTCGACCACGCCTAAACTTGGTGCTAAATGACCCCCGCGATGCAGGGTAACATCAATAATTCTCTTTCGTATATCTTGAGCTAATTCAGTTAATGCCTGAATATTTAACTTACGGATATCAGCCGGGAATATATTTTTTATCATTATGCGTTACGGTTTAATATAGCATTGGTCAAGGTAATAAAGTCTGAAAAATTTCCGCCTATTTTCTTAAAATTCAATATCGTGCTTCGCGCATATTTTTCAGCCATAAACTTTTGACTTTTAACTTTTGAATCTTGAGCTTTATCAAGTATGTCGTCGGTAATCTGAAACAATAGACCCAGATTTATACTTGCTTTTTCAATATCTTTAATCGTCTTTTGGGGAGCACCGGCAACTATCGCGCCAATCTTCATTGAACCAGCAATCAGTTTTGCGGTTTTCTTTTGGTCGATAAGTTTTTGGTTTTTGGTTTTTAATTTTTTGTTTTGATACAAAATGTCCATCATTTGTCCGGCTGCCAATCCATTGACGCCGCAAATATCGGCTAATTCTGCAATAGTTCTGACTTTGATTTGGTCAGTAACTGGTGCTTGAGCAAACAAATCAAATGCTTTGGCAAACAATACATCAGCCGTCAATAAAGCGACTGCTTCATTATACTGCTTATGCAGACTTGGCTTACCTCTTCTCAAATCATCATCATCCATGCACGGCAGATCATCTTGTATTAATGAAAAAGTATGAATCATTTCCAAACCGCAAGCAAAAGGTAAGATTTCTTCGTAATTTTGACTTTTAAATTTTGACTTTTGCCTTTTAGTTGCATCGTATGCCATCATACATAAAATCGGCCGAATTCGTTTCCCGCCATTAAAAATCGAATACCGCATGGCATGGTACAGAATTTTCGGCATTTTGTTATCTCTTATTGCATCCAATATCCTTTTCAATTTATCATCTATCAATTTTTTATAGTCTGTGTAATCTTTTTTAAAAATCTGTGTCATCGTCTATTTTGTATTTTTGCCGCTTGAATTGTATTTTTGAGTAACATCGTCACTGTCATCGGACCGACTCCGCCCGGGACCGGCGTAATTGCTGAAGCAAGGTCTTTAACCGCTTCAAAATCGACATCACCAACCAGTTTTGTCTTTTTCTCACTGACATTAATGCGATTTACTCCGACATCAACTATGACTGTTCCTTGTTTGACCATATCTCTTTTCAGAAATTGTGCCTGTCCGATTGCAACTATTACAATATCGGCTTGCTTGGTAAAATAGCTGATATCTGGTGTTTTACTGTGGCAAACAGTAACCGTGGCATTGGCAGTTTTTTCTTTTCTGAGCAACATATTTGCTAATGGTTTGCCAACCAGCTCGCCGCGCCCGACAATGACACAATGTTTACCTTCGGTTGAGATATTATAGCTTTTGAGTATTTCTACAATTCCAAGCGGTGTGCATGGATAAAAATATGGCGATTGACCAGCAAGTAATCTGCCCAGATTGAAAACCGACAAACCATCAACATCTTTTAAGGGACTTATCGTATCCAGCACTTTTTGGTGTTCGATATGTTTGGGCAAAGGCATCTGCACTAAAATACCGTTAACTTCCTTATTCTGATTCCAATCTTCAATAATATTAATCAGCTTTTCTTCGGTAATGTCGTCTTTTATTCTCAAAGTCTGTGTTGTTATTCCGACATCGGCACAGGCATTCTCTTTATTCCTGACATAAATCATTGATGGCGCAAACTCACCGACCAAAATCACGCCTAAATTTGGAATAATACCTTGTTTATGCAGTTCACTAACTTCTACCCGCATCTCGTCCCGCATTTTTTCGGCAAGCGCTTTTCCATCCAGTAATATCATTTATGTGCTCCTTTTGACAGTTAATTGCATATGCTCAACTTTTATCACGACAACTTTTTCACCTTTGTTTACTTTGCCGTCCACCGAAATCGCATTCCACAACTCACCGTGTATCATCACCGTACCTTCTAAATCCAGGTCGGTTGTCGCTACTCCGATTTTCTGTATTAATCCTTCCCGGCCTGTGGTCACTTTCTTTTTATGGACACGGATTGCCAGACCGACAACTATTGAAAAAAACAGCACGGTCAGAATCGCAGCCGCAATAATGACTGACAATGCCAATCGAAAATACGGTATCGGAGATTGAAACAGTAACAAAGAACCCAATATGAGCGATGATATACCGCCAATTGTTAACAATCCGAATGATGTGATATACACCTCCAGGATAAAAAATATTACTGCTAAACCGATTAATGCCAATCCGGTATAATTAGTTGGCAGCAATCGTAAAGAATACAGTCCGAGCAGAAGCGAAATCGAGCCGACCGCGCCCGGAAAAATCGCACCCGGTGACTGGAGTTCGAAAAACAATCCATACACGCCCAGCATCAAAAGAATATATGCCACATTCGGATTGGTCAAAAACAATAAAAACCGTTGCCGAGCAGTCATGGGTATCTCTTTTTTAGTTGCGCCGGCAAACTCTGACTTGTCGATTATTTTTCTTTGCACTAATACTGAATCTAATTTCGCATATAATTCAGTTTCGGTGTCGGCAATAAAATCAACCACCTTTAACTTCACCGCCTCAGCCGCACTGACTGAAGCTGATTTTCTTACTGCTTGTTCTGCCCATTCGCGGTTGCGGTTTTGTTTCTCCGCAATTGAGACGATATAACTTACTGCATCATTGACAATCTTATCCTGCATTTCAGACGGAACTTCCCGGCCACCGACTGAAACCGGATGTGCGGCTCCGATATTAGTGCCGCTTGCCATCACGGCAATATCGCTTGCCATGGTAATAAAAACCCCGGCTGATGCGGCTCGTGCGCCGGACGGTGAAATATAAGTGATTACTGGTATTTTCGATCTGAAAATACGCTGGATAATATCCCGCATCGATTCATCCAGGCCGCCTGGCGTATCAAGTTTTAACAATATTCCCAATGCCTGAGCATCTTCTGCTTTATCAATACCCGTGATAATATATTCGGCGCTGACCGGACTAATCGGACCAGCGAATTGCAGGATATAGATGGAAGCAGTATTCTTAACATTGGTCGTAGAAGCGAAGGTAAAATTAAATATAAAAAACCAAAAATAAAAAACACATATTAAAAATTTAAAAATTGAAGAATCGGAACGTTTTTGCATTTTTACATTTTTATTTTTGATATTTAATTTTTTATATTTAATATTTCTTCACTCCGGTGTTACTGCAATGAATAACGAAGCGGTTCCTCTCCGTAATCGGAACAGTATCGGTTTTTTACTGTTTTTTAAGTCATCTGCTGCTTTGGAAAAATCTTTGAGTGTTTCGATATCATACTTATCGATTTTTAATATAATATCGCCCTGTTGAATCCCGGCCAAATCAGCAATACTTCCGCTCTCGACCTCATCAATCAAAACACCTTTGCCATCACTGGCGGTTCGGCTTTTGGCAGTTATGCCAAGCCAGACTTTTTTATCCTGGTCTTCTTGCTTGTCTTCTTTTTCTTTGGTTTGGACACTCACTTCACCCGGCATCTCATCCAGTTTTGCTTTAAAGGTCATTGTTTTACCGTCGCGGATTACTTCAATCTGAATTTCACTGCCTGGTTTATATTCTGCCACAACCCGGCGAAATTGCTGTACATCTATGATTTTTTTACCGGCAAACTTAACCACCACATCCCCGGCTTTTAAACCGGCTTTTGCGGCTGGTGTATTGTCAACCACTTCAGCAAGCAGGACACCTTCGGTTGATGGCAGATTCAGTGCTTTTTTCAAATCCTGACTTATCTCCTGTGGAAACACGCCAAGATAACCGCGCACAATCTTACCTTTGCTGATTAACTGGTCGGCAATATCTTTGACCAGATTAATCGGCGTTGCAAAACCAATGCCAACACTGGCTCCGACCGGTGAACGAATTGCCGTGTTGATGCCGATAACTTCACCTTTAATATTTACCAATGGACCGCCCGAATTACCCGGATTAATCGAAGCATCGGTCTGGATAAAATCCTGATAACTGATTTCTGGTAACGGAATATTACTTCGTCCTTTGGCGCTTATCACGCCAACCGTCACTGTTCCATCTAATCCGAACGGAATCCCGACTGCAATTGCCCAATCACCGACCCGGATATTGTCTGAATTGCCCATTTTTGCCGCTGGCAATTTCCGATTATCAACATCGAGTTTTAAGACCGCAACATCGGTTTTCGGGTCCCGGCCCACAACTTTCACTTTTTTGCCTTTAAACTCGGTCTTGTCGGAAAGCCGCACCACAAAATTCTCATAATCGGCAACTACATGATTATTGGTCAAAATATAACCGTCCTCACTGATAATGACACCAGAACCAAGGGTCTGGCTTCTCCGTTCCTGCTGTCTTGGTTCTAATCTCGGCACATCTTTGAAAAAATCTCGGAACAAATCATCAAATGGCCACCAGCTGTCTGGTGTTTTTACTTTAACCACTTTTTCTGCGGATATATTTACCACAGTCGGAATTACGATGTCGGCAACATACACAAACGGGCTCGTGCCGTCGGCGGTAATCATCGGATATTTAGTTTCAATCGGAGCACTTGGTTCTTCAGCGCGCATCGTATTACGCTGTCCCAAATTAAATGAGCCAGCAATAAAAAGCCCAATCACAAATGCCGCAATCACAGCAACTGCGACAATCAGTCCGATTCTTATCTGTGAACCGGTTGTTTTTTTAGTATCATCAGTCATTGTGTCCTCCTGATGTATTTTGCAATTATCATTAACTTATCTGTCTGTATCATATAAAAACCTGACCTGACCTATTGTTCCTAATTACTATTCTCTTTGTTGTTATCAGTGTATTTATCAAAAACCTTTATTTCTCGATAGTAAATAATTTTAACATCTCCTATAAAAAAGTCAATACTTAATTTAACAAAAGCAATCGCTTAACAATTAATATAAGTGGTCTTACATTAAAAGTTTTGTTTATATTCTCTTTGTTACTTTTGAAAAACATAGACCTTTTTGACCCGGTCAGTAGTTTAGTCGCTTATCGGTTAGGTTGTCAAATCGGTTGTCCGGTTGGCAAGCCGACCGGTTGCCCCCTGGCTTGCCCCTCGGCATGCCCCCTGGCTTACCCACAGGACTGCTGAATAAGCAGAACTTCGGATTGCTCAAGGGATTGGCGAGTAGATAACCGATTAAACTGGCAATCGGACAACCGAGCAGACAGGGAAGACTGCTGGGGAAAAATGAAGGGACGCACCCCTAAAACAAGAAGCGTCCCTTTTATCGGTTTGGAGATATAATCAAATTATGTGGAAATTGAAAATATGCCTTTTTATGGGTATAATAAAAGCGCCGGTATCAACCAAAAACCGATACCGGCAGAAAGAACAACAATGATAGATTATAACAATAAAAAGGCAAGTCAAGAGTCAATAAAAATCAACAAAAACATAAACAGAGGCCCTGCGTGAATGTAAAGTTTATCTTGATAATACGCTTGAGAAAATAGCCCTGGCTGGTGCAAAAGATTCGATCGAAACCGCGCTCTGTT
>JAGXRL010000052.1 GCA_018335915.1 Candidatus Latescibacterota bacterium | reverse complement strand
CGATATTGTCCGCAATCGTATCTGAAAAAGTCGCACCGCTATTTTGGGAAAGTAATAAGAGATATCGGCCCAAAAATGGTGCTGACCGCTGCCATCTTATTTGCTGATAGGTGCCGCCCGCCCAATATTCTCCGCCATTTGGTGAGATTATCATTAATGTAGGCAATATCGAAGTAATACGAATTTTTCGGTCGTTAGCTGGATTCTGGTCGCCGGCAAGGTTTGTACGCATGATTATGGTTATCATTGTATCTGCCGGGGTAATGGAATCAAAGGTAACCTGGATTGTGTCGTTTGATGCCAGATTAGGAATGATGACGGTTGAGGTGTTAATTAAAATACCGGTTGAACCAAAAATCGAACAGATAACCGGAAAATTAGTTTGTGCGGTAGTACCGTAATTTTTAACGCGTCCGATTGGTGTCATTGGAGTATTATTGATATGGATATTACCGGGCGAGATAATCGTATCAACGCCAACATCATTTACGATTTGATTCCCAAACAACCGGATATAATCAATATTGATATTATTGCCATAATCGGAAAATGCCAAAATACCAATGTAAATAGTGCCGGTAAATGTTCCAAGATAAACTGTGCGGTCAGTCCATC
This sequence comes from Candidatus Latescibacterota bacterium, assembly GCA_018335915.1. GTDB lineage: Bacteria > Hydrothermota > Tepidihabitantia > Tepidihabitantales > CAIPLT01 > JAGXRL01. Next base: position 15,821 of record JAGXRL010000052.1, on the reverse strand, counting down.
CGGTGTAAGGTTGATAACGGCGAAAGGCAGTTACCCGGTTGAAATTTATGCCGTCGGTTGAGTATTCGATTTTAACGCTATCCGGATTACCAGAATATCCGTCATCATGAAACATTGCGAATTTTAAGGTACAGGGTGATGGAGTTGTGCCTAAATCTATTGGTGGCGAGATTAATCGAGCCATACTGCCATCTGGCGCAAAATAGGAAGGAAAACTTGCCATACCCGAACCTTCATACGGAGTGCAGGTCGGATAAATATTGGAAGTTTTCCTTTCCCAATTATTCCAACCGGCAATGATTATGTTCTGCCAACCAAGTGGGGGAAAAGTCTCGCTATTGAATCCTTCAGATAATAATAACTGAGATGAGTTATGCTTAAGATTATCACTTTTTTGTATCCATTTATAATCCTGACCATTTAAGAAAATTGGACTTAGTGAACAAATAATAATCAAGCATACTATATATTTATACATACTAACCTGTAATTGTCTAAATATCTTTGATAAAATATACTATTCATAATGTTGTATTGTCAAGAGCAGGTAACTGATAGAGGTGATAGTTATTAATCTCGTCTAAGAGTATTATTTCAGCGTAAGATTAAGTTTTTGGGTTATCTCTTCTGGTTCATAGATTACTGTAATCCCGACTTTTTCAAATGCCTCGATTTTATCTTTGGCAGTACCTTTACCACCGGCAATAATCGCACCGGCATGTCCCATCCGTTTGTCAGCTGGCGCAGATTGCCCGGCAATAAAGCCAAAGATCGGTTTGGTAATATTCTTGCTGACATACTCAGCCGCTTTTTCTTCGTCAGTACCGCCGATTTCACCGATAATGACAATCGCTTTGGTCTCTTTGTCTTTCTCAAACAGTTGCAGACAGTCGATAAAATTGGTGCCGATAATCGGATCACCGCCAATCCCGATCACAGTCGATTCGCCATAACCGGCTCTGGTAATGTGGCTGGCGATTTCATAGGTGAGCGTGCCAGAACGGGAAACAATGCCGACTTTTCCTTTACTAAATGCCATAGCTGGCGGGATGCCGACTTTGCTTAAACCCGGTGAGATAATACCGGCTGAATTAGGACCGACCAGCCGGGTCTTTGTTTCTTTGAGATAATTGACGATTTTTATCATATCCAGAGTCGGAATGCCTTCAGCAATACAGACAACCAAATCGAGTTCAGCATCAGCAGCTTCATAAATCGCATCTGGTGCGAATTGAGCCGGGACAAAGATAATCGAAGTATTGGCACCGGTTTTTTCTATTGCCTGCCTGACTGTATTAAAAACTGGTATGCCGTGCACATCAGAGCCACCTTTACCAGGCGTGACACCGGCAACAACTTTTGTGTCGTAATCAAGCATCTGCTGAGCATGAAACGAGCCGTCGCGTCCAGTAATTCCCTGCACAATTAATCTTGTGTTCTCATTAATCAAAATAGCCATATTTGTTTATCCTTTCAGGGCAGCGATTGTTTGTTTAACGCCCTCGGTCATGGTTTTGGCAAAAGTGATAGGTGAGTTTTCAAGCATAGTTCGAGCTTTATCCTGATTCGTACCGACCAGCCGGGCGATTATTGGTAAAGAGATATGTTCTTCTTTTAATGCCCATAACAAACCTTGGGCAACATCATCGCACCGAGTGATACCGCCGAAAATATTCACGAGAATTGCTTTGACATTTTTGTCCGCAGTGATAATTCTCATTGCTTCACGCATTTTATCCGGTGATGATGAACCACCGATATCAAGGAAATTAGCCGGTTCACCGCCATAGCGTTTAATCAAATCCATAGTTGCCATTGCGAGCCCGGCACCATTGACAACACATCCGACATTGCCATCGAGTTTAACATATGACAGGTCGGCTTTTTTTGCCTGGACTTCAGACGGTTCTTCAGAAGACAGGTCGCGTAATTGAGCAATATCTGGATGCCGATACAACGCATTATCATCAAACACGATTTTGGCATCGACTGCGACGAGTTTGTTTTCGGTTAAAACCAAAGGATTGATTTCGACCAGGGAACAATCCAGGTCAAAAAAGATTTGAGACAAACTGGCAGCAAACGAGACAAAACTATTGACCAGAGTTGTGTCATTAAAGATTTGATAACCGAGATTGCGTGCCTGAAAAGATTTCAAGCCGAGCAGGGGAGAGATACTGACTGAAAGAATTTTTTCCGGAGTCTGCTGCGCGACCTGTTCAATATCAACTCCGCCTGATGCCGATGCAATCAGAACCGGAGTCTGTTTTTCCCTATCAATCGTAATGCCGACATAGTATTCACTTTCGAGTTTGAGCGCCTCAGCAATTAATAATTTATTGACGATCAGCCCTTTGATATTCATACCGAGAATTGAGTTGACCGCACTGGTAAGTTCGGCTTCGTTTTTCACCAGTTTCACGCCACCCGCTTTTCCGCGACCACCGACTAAAACCTGAGCTTTGACAACGACCGGATAACTTAATTCTTGCATTGCTGATTTTGCTTCTGATAGCGAAGCAGCAGCTTTTTCATTGGATGTCGGTATTTTGTATTTACGAAAGATTTCTTTTGCCTGATATTCGTGAATTTTCATTTATTTTCCTTTTACTTAGTAATTTAAATTATGTTTTATACCTGATAAGATAATTTTATAAAACTGTTTAGCTTTTTATCTACATTATAATAAATTCCGGCACGGACGGTTAAGTTATATCGTGGTTGATAAAAGATTTCCGGTCCGAGTAATATAGTTTTTATAACTGTACCAGATGGAAAAGATTCCGGACGCGGATCATCGACAAACCATGTTTTATCAGCGAGTGTACCGCGATTTCCATCCCCGCGGCGGGTTATTGTGCCAACCAGATTTATCTGCATATCATTACGCGGAAAACACTCCAATCTTAAAAACAATTCGTCCGCATCCGGACCCAGACTATGACCTAATGGAACTGAATAGCTGGTATAGGCAATATGTAATATGCGGTGATAATAAGTATAGCGCGTGATTTTTGAATATTCGGTGCGCAAAGCAAACTGATGTATCGGCAAAAAAGCGCCGAAGGTTAATCCATAGCAATTAGGCGGACGATTCGGTTTGGTATTGAACTCATAATTATCAACCATGAGATGACCATAAATTCTTACTTGCCTGATGTAGGCTGTGAAATCAAAACTGACGAGTAAGTTATCATCTTGACCAGTATTATCAACTTCAAAATAGATAGGAACCAATGGATTCAAATAGGGAAAGAAATTTTTAGTTTGTAAAGAATCAAATGAGAAGACTGATAACATTGACCCACCGAGACGGGTATTTTTGCCAATGTTTATCTCAAACCGTTGTCCTGACATAAACCGGTGAAAATGGTCTAAACGCGATAATGCAGAAAAGAACCACATTGCTTTAAATTTTTTACCACCAGTACGAAGCTGAATATGGTCGAATGATGGTGCGATATCAGAAAGCATGACCGAGCTTCGATAAGCCGGTCCCCAGTAGATATTATCACGCCCCAGTTCGAGTGTAAGAATAGAAATCGGAAAAGCGAGATATGCCTGTTTTGAGTCGAAACGTAGAAATGACTGCATAGAAATGTAATGGAATGAATACATCCAGCGCGTACCTGGCACATGGAACATCGAAGTACCGGTCGTCTCAGAATTTTCAATCTGTTTACGAAAGAACATCACTTCACTGTGATTATACAGGCTGATTTTTGAGTTCTGGTCCAAACTGAACGAAAGTCCAAAAGCAGCGGTCTGATTATCCGGAAAGATATTATTACCATAGGGCGTTAGCCAGTACGGCAACTGGTTGTGAGTCAAGTTAAGATACGGATTAACATGCAGGTTGCCTTGGCCATAATCAATTTTTATCGGCGGTTTTCTTTTCAAATGGCTTTTTTCGTTTGGTATTTCAGAAGAAAATTCGTCGAGCAGACGGAAAAGATAGAAACCGACCTGTCGATTAGGATATGGCTGGTTTAAGTCAGTTTCTTTGATAATCTCAATAACTTCTTTTCGGGTCCAGGGTTTTGATGTCGGAGGAATAGTCTGGATATAACCAGCAGTTTTTAAATAATCGACCGCATCATAAATCCAGGAGTCGGTCTGAATGTTATCTAATGGAGCAGCAAAACTAAAATTAAAAATTAAAAACCAAAAACCAAAAACATAAACTAAATACACAAAAACTTTATAAAATGTTATATGTTTACATTTTTGCATATTTGTTTTTTATCTTTAATTTTTTATATTTAATTTACTGTATTATTCCCAGCCAATCTCTTAACAAGAACTGAAAACGACCGATTAAGAGTGAAATACGAGCCATTACTGTATAACCGAACGATGCACCAAAGCCGATCATTAAGAAGATAATACCGATTTCAGCTGCGAATTTGGTTGACTTTTTCCGTTCTTTGGAAAAGTAGAAATAGATAACCGTACAGATAACACCGATTAAAGAGATCAATGCCCAGACAAAAAAGTTCCAACCTTGAAAGATTTCCGGAGTCAGTACTGCACCCTGAACTTGCCGAATGATATTTGCCTGAAGCACGGCTGGAATTGCGGCACCGGCACCAAAACCAAGCACAAGCCCCATCGGCAGACGCACGAGCCAGGAGACTTTCGGGATAAACCGTGCAAAATAACAGAGACCAAAAATCAAGGGAATGATGTTTAACAATTCACCATGCTTAAATAAAGGAACGATTAAATCGGGATGCAGTACATTGTGGTAAGAGATGGATATCGAATAACCAACCGAAACACCGACAAAGAGATGTTCGGCGAATTTATAAAACGGATTGTCTTTGTATAAGAAAGAAAAGATGCAGAATGTCAAGAACACACCGACCCAAATCCAGATACTTGATGCTAAAGTCATTTTTCCCCCTTGAACGCAGTTGTCTTACGGATAAAGAAAAATCCGATGTTACCCAAGACGATTAATATCAATATTAAGAGGTGGGCTAAAGACTGTGAATCCATTGCCTGGGAAGCAGGAGTAAGAGCCTGGCTATATCCTTTTTCTCGGACCAGAAATTCATATTCAGAAGCACCTTTCATACCACCCAAAAGACCGGTTAACTGACCGGTTTGCAAAAACGGATAAGCATCAGCCGCAGAAACTGCAGTTGTGCCCGCACCCATTTTCAAACCATAACGGGATTGTGCATAAGCAATCCAAGTGTTCATGCCCGGGTCGCCAGCTGATAAGGTTATAAAGAAAGGAATGTCCCGATAGTTTCTGATATCATTCATCATTGGTAAATCATTTAATGACTGGCCATAATAGTCAGTCGGAAAAGTCCTTTTAATGTCCTCTCCCATACCAAGGATTACCGGAAGAACACCAGAGCGCCAGCCAAGAAAGACATAATCCTCGCCATAGACTTTATTGTATTCTTGCGAAGTTATTGACAACGCTTCTTCACCTAATCCCATACCGGTTAACCATAATCCAAGTAAGATGACCTTGACATCTTTGGCAAAAGCGTGCCTGAGAATTGCATTGAGCATAGGATAGAGCTCTGCCTGAGAACCGGGGTCGAAATCAATCGAAATCATTAAGGATTTACCTGGAGGAATTGCGTCAACCGCATTAAAGACCGCTTCAGCCCGATTCGAAGCGCGGCTGATTATGCCCAGTGGCTTGATGAGAGGAACAATAATCACAACCGCCAAGATTGCAAAAATAATCTTACGGTCAATTTTTGCTAATGCCTGAAAAATTTTCATAGTTATTTACCTCCACCGAGCCAGCCGCGTTCAATACCAAGGATTATTTTTAAGGAAGTGGCAATCGCACCAAGGGCAATACCAAACATGATACCGCGTTTTGCGGCAAGATTCGGAACCGATAATATCCATTCGGCAAATTCAGGTAAGCGGGGTGATATTGCCGAACCGATCGGCACCATACCGAGCATGACAAAGAATGCCGCAATTAAAAGCAGGGTTGCTTCTTTGGTGCGGGCACGGAAAGCACGATAAGCCGCTGATGCCATATAGAAAGCAAGCATGGCAAACATAGTTGAGTTAACCGGGATGTAGAAGTTCTGGAAGAAAGTCTGAAGCAAGGATGTTCTGCCGATTCCAGCAAAAAAGATTAATCTGCCATCAACCACATTCATACCTAAAAGACCAACCAGGGCGGTGATGACTGCGGCTATTAAAGTAATAATCGAAAATTGCCAGCCTTTGACCTTTCGTTTGATTTTGTTCGAATGGTGCATGGTTAAACTACCGACACCAAGCACTAATGCGAAAATGGCAATGATGCGCACCCAGCGTAAAACAATTTCGTAGGCAGTGGTCGATATCGGATGGGGAATAAAAAACTGGATTATCATGAAAACACCAAAAACTAAACATAACATCAAAGGTATTTGTCTTTGCATATTTTTCTCCTATCCTACATTAAAGAATCGTAATATATTTAATATTGGAAATTTTGCGCTTAATAGCAATAGAATACTTGCGATGATAACAGTAACAACAATCACTAATTTTCCGTAATCCTGCCCGACCAACGAACCTAATAATAACGGTTCGCGGGAAAGGTAGGCAGATGCCGCATAAAGTTCTTCACCGATTAAAGTATAGTCACAAGCCGTAATGAAGAATGGTAACTGGTAAATCGAGTCGGTGCCGGCAATCTGAATCGCACCGGTCGTGGCACCGGTTTCTGCTAAAATTAGCGACTCAGCCCAGAACATACCGAGAAAGAAATTGGTGGCGGGTTTTTCCCGGACCATAATGCCGTCAACTGCCGCAGCATAAGCAAACTGGCTATCTGTAATAAAAAAGATATTATCCGCTTTATAGACATCGGGTCGGCCAACACTGGTGTATGCTTCTTTTACAATTTCACGGGCTACCGTATAAACAATCGGGTCGCGATTTGGCACCAAAAGAGTTGTCTCATACTGGGCAGTCTTTTTTGCTACTTCGCCCAAGATATTCAGAGCGGCAATGGTTGCGATGTCACTGACTGATGACAGTCCGGGTACATATAGAATCGGTTTTCCCATTTCAGTGGCACGACCGACCGCTTCTTCAACCGCATCCAATCCGGCAATGCGCCGGATAAAAAGTTTTTTGCCGCGCTTAGCATGGGAAATATAATAGAGAATCAAAGTAAAGAAAATGACAATACCAATCAGAACATTTATGCGTTTGGTATTGAACCATTGCGGTTTACTCGTGACCAGGTTTGACATTTCCGAGCCGACTAAAACCGTATCTTCGCCGACAACTTTAAAAGCGACAATTTGATATGTATAAAACATTCCGTCCATTGCACTTTCATCAATAAACTGTCTTTCCACTGGTAATAGAGTATTGATACAAACCGGATTTTCACCTTGCTGCGAACGAAAGACCTGATAACCGGCAATGTCCGGGTCAGCACACGGATTCCAATTGAGCGTGATACTTCGTCCCGCATCATTGGGCGTGTCAAACGCACGGACATTTTCTGGTGGACTAAACTGACCAGTCAACAGCAGACACATTAAAAATATGTGCATTAGACCTCCAAAATAATAAGTTTTAAAGTTTTAGAGTTTGGGAGTTTAAGAGTTGATATATTAAATAACTCTGCAACCTTTAAATCCTGTCGCTCTGTAACTATTTTTTTTCTTTGCAGATACATGGTATTTTATAGCATTTAGGACAGCCATTTTTATATTTTTCGATGACTTTTTCCATTTTAATATTATTCAGACTTGCCAGGGTTACGAGCCAGGCAAAACAATCGGCAAACTCTTCTTCTAATTCTTTGTGCAGTTTGTCATTGCGCGCCGAAGGCGTGGCAATCTCCTGTTTATGCTTTCTTAATGCTTTTGCCAATTCGCCGACCTCTTCCGCAAACCACATAAAAGTACCTTCAATACCGCGTTTATTATCTTTGGAATAATAGAGCTTTTCGATGAGCGTTTGAAACTCACTAATCTTCACAATGTAAGTATGCTGAAAAAAAGACAATTGTCAAGATATACAAACTTGACTTATGACAGTTATTGATTATATTAAACTATATATAATTATGAAGGGTAAAATATGTTAATTAAAGATTTAAAAGATTGTAAAGAGATTATTGCCGGTGACGGGTCGCTCTTAAAAGAAGTATTAAATCCTCACAAAGAAGAAGTCGGGATAAATTATAGTCTTGCTCATGCAGTGGTTAAACCAGGTATTACTACTTTATCGCATACCTTGAAAAGTTCTGAAGTCTATTACATCTTAGATGGTGAAGGTGAGATGGTTGTTGATGATGTAAAAGAAAAAGTTTCAGCCGGGTGCGTGATTTTCATACCGCCGAATTCAATTCAAAGAATCAAGAATATTGGCAAGACTGATTTGGTTTTTCTATGCATTGTTGACCCGGCATGGAAAAAAGAAGACGAAGAAGTCTTGACATAACTATAGCAGATATTATAATTTAGTTGTCATAATACCGATACAGATTTATATAAAATAAATCGAGGAGGCGGTATGAAAAAATATATAGTTTTACTGGTCTTACCAGTAATCGTTCTTGCAGTTTCAGATATCGATTCAATCACAATCAATCGCTGGCGATGTAATGTTTATAATGATGGGCGTTGGGGCTCTTCGACACTCGGTGGCGCATACTGGCCCAATCCTTTAAGGAACTTCTACATTTATGGTGCAGGTATCTGGATTGGCGGTATTAGTTCAGACACATTTGTGACAGTCGGTTATAATCCAAATACGGGTTTATCGGAAATGATTCCGACCTTAAATCAATACTGGCGTCAGGGATATGGCAATACATTGGATAGGATTTATAAATATCCAGGCGACTGGCCCGCACCATTGAGTCGATTTCCAATGGCACCGCAAATTGCTCGGTCAAATATGGATTTATGGTGTTGTTTTGGGGATTCTGACCCGAGTCGACATACACCACCAGGTTTGCCGCTTGGTGTTGATGTTGCCTTGACCGTGTATGGTTTTAGTGATTCGATTGCGCAGGATTTTTTCTTTTTGAAATATGATTTGATGAACAATAATAACTACCTGTTAAACAATCTCTACTTCGGCGTAATCTTAGATGGTGATATTGGTATTTATACGGATGATATGGTTGGTTTAATCCGGGACCGATATTTTACAATCGGGACACAGACAATCCGGGTTAAAAACACAGGCTTCATGTATGATTTTGATAATAATGAACCGCCTGGTCAATACTGGCAATCAGGAACACCTGGAGCAGTCGCAATACGATTCATTTCAGCAACGGGTGGATTGACAATGAGTGCATTTAAAAAGTTTACACTCGATTTTGACCCGATGACTGATAAACATCAATACAAGACCTTGGCTGGTTATAATTATCAAACCGGCGCCTATGAACCATACGATTCGATTGACTTAGTGCCTGGTGATAAGCGGTTTCTTATGTCATCAGGTCCGTTTAATCTATCTTCAATGAGTAGTGCCAGTTTTCATTATGCCGTGATTGCGGCTCCGTATGGAGAAGCAGGTGCAACACCAACAAATCGCGACACAACCCAACTTGCCTGGCAGAGTTATTTAGCAGATAGTATTTATCATGCACGAATCCTGGGTATTGAAGAAGAAAATAGAAAACCGCATTACCTAACCACGAGAATTTTCCCAAACCCATTTAAATCTTATTTAAATATTTCGACAATCATAAACGAAAAGATAAGTGCTGATATCTATAATGTAAATGGAGTTTTAATAAAATCTTTATCCGGTACATCTCATCTCTTATGGAATGGAAAGGATAATAAAGATGCGGTTTTACCAAATGGCGTCTATTTTATTAAAGTTAGTATTAAAGGACAAACATCAATTCATAAGGTATTACTGATAAGAAATTGATTATATATAGCACGAAGGAAACAAATTAGGGACGGTTTTCTTTTTCAATAGATTATAATCTCGGGACACATCCTAATTAAAATTAAAAGGTGTGTCCCGATTGGTTTGTTTATTCGTTACGGAGTCGGTGCGGTGAGTGTAAATACGGTATTGCGGATGCGTTCTAAGATATCCTGGTCAAAACCACGCGCAATCCATTTTGCCATTGTCGCATTGACTTCGCGTAAGAGTTGTTTGCTGGTAAAGCGTTTGCTCAAACGATAAACTTCGCGTGAGAAGTTGAGATAAGGCGGATTTAAGGAAGAGGAGAGACCAGTCTCGCCAAGAATAAGTTTGACTTCGTTTTCGACTGCAACCACTGCCGGAAATTCGGTTTCAATCTGCGATTTCATCATCGGTTTTAAGTTCGCAACCCGTTCGCTCAAGACATCACCAGAAAGATTACTGTCCCATTTCTGAATTCTTCTTATAGCATTTCTAACTGCCAATATAATCACCTCCTTTCTTTGATAAATTTGAAATTCGAAGTAAGTAACCTGTAAGATGTTGCAAATTTCATTAAAAAAATGAGATGCTGAATCAAGTTCAGCATGACAACGGAAGCAAAACACCTCAAATATCTGCTTCGTAATTTCATATAATATTATAGCATATTCATTGCAGAAATTGGGTAATTTAAGTCATTGATATTGAATAAGAAAAAAGAAATACTTGACAAGCTGGGTGACGCCGGCTAGCCCATTCGTGACCGGGTACTGTAGGTAGGCATGGTCAAGGTCGGGTGTTTGTTTGGCCTGGATTATCTGATAAGCGGACTATGAGGTCGCTTATCGGCTGGGTCTTTCATATTTGATTAGATACACAATTAAACAAAGTCTAAAACCTTGTTTCTGTTAATATATTAATTAATCTTGTGTCTATTGGTCAAAGGATTGGTCATTGAAAAGGGAAAAGGTTTGATAAGAAGACTGGGAAGAATCGGGGATTGGAGTTTGATAAGAATAGAGACAAATGGTCTAGTTGATTTTAGCCGGAATGGTTTGTCATCCTGAACTTGTTTCAGGATCTCTTTTATTGATTAATACTGGATGCCGGATCAAGTCCGGCATGACATTCGGTCTATTCGTGCTATTCGTCCATTCGCGTAATTCGTGGTAAATATTTATCTTACTGGACTTGTCTTTTGGTCTGGTCTTCTTGCGATAATCCGGCTATCTTATAGGTCTGGAAAGTGTCGAGTTTTACTTCGTCAAACAGACCGCCGATTTTCTGGGCATATCTTCTAATCAAGTTTTGTGACGGTCTGCCATGGATAAATTGCTCGGCTTCTTGTTTAGGCACACCAAAGTATTTTCCTTGCGAGATATTGGCAATCATAAGTCCGAGCTTGGTGCCGGAATTGGATTTGTCATCAGACAGGTCGTGATAGGGGTTAATGACAACAATCGGTATTTTTTCGCGTTTGTAAATATTAGCGGCTTTTAATACTTCCTGATATGCTGGTTCGTCAAAGATATTTTTGTATTTATGGGTTAATGGTTCTGGGTAACAGTCGCTGACCAGAACTGCACAAGGAATCATTTCCCGTTCTCGTCTTAATTCTTCTCTTAAGATATTGTGGGCTTTGTCCAAACCAGATGCGAGCGGAGTCCAGCCCGACGGTTCGATTCTGACCAAAGAACCAAGCACAAGCTGATAATTACGGGTCGGATGGATTACAATCTGAGCTTTGGTGTCTTTTAAGACAACCAGACCAAGTTTATCTTTTTTGCGGTAAGCATCACGATAGAGCAGTGCCAGAGTATGGGCAATAACTTGCAAGAAGTGACGGGTTGAAGCGCTGGCATCAATTATTAAAGCAAGAGTCATTGATATTCTGGCACGCATCTGCCACATCATTAAATCGTCTTGGGTTAATTTTACTCGGGGCTGGGCAGTCTGAAAATGACCTTTGCTGATTGCCGACTTTATTGATGGCACAAATGCGAGATTAAATCCGTCTTGATAAGGGATAGTTCTGATTCTGCGGCCGCGTTCACTGGTTAATTGAGACTGCTGTCGTTTGCCCAGATAAGCTTTAACTCTTGGATTTCTTATCTGCGCTTCGAGATTAAAACCAGTAATAAAATTCTTGAGATTATTATAGACATTTCGGACATCAATATATGGTAATTGGAGCAGGAGATTCTTTAATTTCTTTTTCCGGCGGGGCTTTTTGGTCGGTTTAAGTAATAAAGCTATTTTTTTTTATCCTGAGCTTCACTAATCTTGAACGACTCAGGCTGGGTATCTCTGAATTTGGCTAAACTCTGACCAAATGCATTCTCAATCTCATTCTTGGTTGCCGCTTGCTGAAAACCGCCTTTGCGCGTACGGTGAGAAAGGGTTAAAATTGATGCTTTGATAACATCCTGCTCTGTAACTGCATTTCTATTTTCATAAGCGGCAATGGTCAGGGCAGTTTTGGTAATAATCATATCAGGCCGCATACCGTCAACCTCAAGTTTGGCACAAGCAGATGCAATCGCACTGAGTAATGAATCAGAAATCGTCACATCGGGTAATAATTTCTTTGCCCCCTCGATTTTTTGTTTGAGTGCCTGCTGGTCCTTAGTAAAGGTATTGGCAAAATTTATCGGGTCGGTCTCAAAGAGCAGATTGTGTTTGATAACTTGGACCCGTTCTGCTTCATTGGTAATGGTTTTGGCTTCGACTGAAAGAGCCAGCCGGTCTAAAATCTGGGGTCTGAGTTCACCTTCTTCCGGATTCATACTGCCGATTAGGATAAATCGTGCCGGATGAGTGACAGAAATATTTTCCCGTTCAATCGTATTCCAGCCCGATGCCGCGGCATCAAGAATATCATCAGTAATATGGTCGGGCAAGAGATTAATCTCATCAATATATAAAATATTCTGATTAGCCATTGCCAGGATACCAGGTTGTAATGCCTGTACGCCTTTGGTCATAATCTCGCTTATATTCATTGAGCCGATTAAACGGTCTTCAGTCGTGCCTAAAGGAAGCGTGATAACTTTCATCGGTCGTTTTTCTGGTTGCAGATTAGTTTTGTTTCGGCAATCTGAGCATAAATTAGTCGGGTCTGCAGGATTACAATTAAACGGACAATCTTTGACAACAGTTATTTCCGGTAAAATATCTGGTAAAGAATAGACAAAAGAGCTTTTACCAGTTCCTTTGGCGCCACGAATTAAAACACCGCCAATTTTGGGATTGACTATATTGAGAAGCAGAGCAAGTTTTAAATCTTCCTGATTAACAAAAGCGGTGAAAGGGAAAAGAGTTTTAGGCATATAAGAACTTTCACCACAGAGACACAGAGTTACAGAGTTCACAGAGGATATACTCATTTTTTTCTCTGTGTCTCAGTGCCTCTGTGGTATTTTTATTAATCATTTTTTAGCTCTGTAGATTTTACGGATAAGGTTTTCTTGTGCTTTGGTCATTTTTACATTTCTTCGGGACATCACAATTCTGGCGGTCTCGATTGCTTTGTTGATTTGCCAGCGTCTTGCTTTTAACCAATAAAAGTTCGGAACAGTTTGAGACGATTCAAGGATATTAGCGAATATACCGAACACGGCACCGGTCGGAATCATAGTGCCAATCGCAGTTTTAGTATGGTCACCAATAAAACAACCGACTTTGGTCAAGCCAGTGTCAATCTTCTTATTGCTAATTTTGACTTTGACTGTGGAATAATTATTTTTCAAATCAGAATTAGTGGTACCAGCACCAAGATTGACCCATTCGCCAAGATATGAATGACCGATAAAACCATAATGATGTTTATTGACAAATCTATGCAAGATTGACGCTTCGACTTCACCAGAGACACGGCAATTTTCACCAATGGTCGAACTACTGATTTTTGCCTGGTCAACAATCGTATTTTTACCGATATAGCACGGTCCTGTAATTTTAGATAGGGCTAATATTTTGGCATTATCATCTATATAAATTGGTCCGGAACGGACATCAATTACCACATTGGCTTCGATTTCAGTGTCATTGCCTAAATATAAATTAGAGATATTACCGATAATAATTGCATGCGGGCTGAATTTGCCGTGCATATCCGGACTTGTAAAATCCCGAGTCAGTTCTTGCGGATTTAATTCAACCAAATCCCAGAGATATTTTACACTGATTGCCTGAACTTTGCGTTGTGACAGTTTCCAGCCAAGGATAGTTTTAGTGCTGCTGGGAATTTGTTTGATGCGGGATGGTTTAATATAAAAACCAATGATGTCATTGTTTTCAGAAATAAAAATTTCTTCTTTATCAGTGCTCGTGATTTTTTGTTTTAAGATTGCCCGGCTAGAAATAAATAATGATAATTTTTCTGATTTATTGACCTGATTGACTAATGAGTTAGGATATTTTTCTTTAGTCACATCCGCAAGCAGGGGACTGGTTAAAAGATTAATCTTTGCTTCAGGATAAAATTGCTTGATTTTACTGTATAATGACAGCCGACCGCAATATAAATCAGATACTGGCCGTAAATAGACTAAGGGGAGGAAATTTTTACAAAACTCATCCTCGTAGATATATAGCATTAGAATAGATTAATCGCAAAATAATAAAAGTCAAGATAAAAGAATACCACAGAGACACAGAGATTATGAGTTCACAGAGAAAAAATCCAGTTAATCCTGTCGAATCTATTATTTAGGATACAATTTGTTAAATCGGCGGATGCACTCCATAGCCGATTCTTTGGGTCTGACTTCAAAGATATAATTGCAATCAGAATCTCGGAGATACTCAAAATAAGGTTTGAAATCAATATTGCCTTCGCCAATTATATTATGCTGGTCCCATTCGCCGTTATTATCGTGCATATGGACATTTTTGATATGTTTGCGGTGATTATAAAAGAAATCATATTCCCGCTTCCAATCCTGACCAGTAAAACGGTTGATATGACCGATATCCAGAGTCAAACAGAACCGTCTGCCTAATAATTTAGGAATTAAATCCAGGACAAATGGATAGCGGAAGCCGCCAACATTTTCCAGACAAAGAAATACATTAGGCGGAATGTTCTTTTTAAGACCACAGAGAGCATCATAAATTAACGAATAAAAATATTGTGGATATACTTCATAGGTTTTGAGTTTTTGGGCAGTCATACCAAAACTCATGTCAATACCAAGATGAAAGGTGATTCGTTTAGCACCGATTTCTGATGCATATTGCATAGTTTTAGTCATTGATTTGACCGCAAAATTTTGAGCATCTTTACCTGGAATAAAGAATGATAGTCCTTCTAAGGCGTGGAATTGAAGTCCAATCTTATTTTTCTTCAGATAATCAGCGATTTCTTTTCTTGCTTTGCGACTGGTGATTTGCTCGCTGAAATTGACATTATTAAGATTTAGTTCGATGACCTTTAAGTTATTATCAAGACCAAAATTGAGCGCTTCAATCACATTGTCAAAGTCAAATAAGATTTGAATACCAAGATGTTTTTTAATTTTTTCAATATTATACATAAGTAAAAATTATATGGGATGAATCAGGTCAAGTCAATTAATAAATTATAATTTGACTAACAAAACTCTTTATGTTATAATTTTAAAGAACATTTTTATAATAAAGGAGCAAAAATGAAAAAGTTTGTATTTATATTAGGTATTATTTTTTTATTGAGTAATATCTATGCTTATGATAAAACCATGATTGTGCGGGTGTATGTAAATAACTACGAGCAGTTGTCCAAACGCATTGATTTTAAATATACGAATATTGATATTGCTGGTGCCCGTTTAAATGAGTGGTATGAACTGGTCGTGCCGCAACAGGATTATCCGACCGTGCTGCGGTTGGGTCTTAATCACGAGATTGTGGTTGCTGACTTGGAATCAGTGAAAGATGATTTACGCGGGCAGTATCGGAGT
>JAGXRL010000051.1 GCA_018335915.1 Candidatus Latescibacterota bacterium | reverse complement strand
CTTGATGGAACCGTAACAAAACAAAAACATGTATCCTAATACTAAAAAATTTCCACAAACATTGACAATATCTCAAAGTCAAAAATCAAAATGACAAATCAAAATGCAAAAAGTCACACGCTATGTCATTGCGAGGAACGAAGTGACGAAGCAATCTTACAGACGGTGAAGAAATGAGATTGCCACGCCTTCGGCCCGCAACGACTTCGTCGTCTGTGTTCATCTATGTTAACTCGCCTCGCTTTCGCTATGGCGAAGCGGGTCTGTGGTTTCATCTTCATTTCTTTTATATACGAATAAAACGAATTACACGAATAAAAAGAAGAGGACTAAATATTTAATAATGTTATGTACTTAAGAAATAAGTGCGGGGTTGACAATCATTTAAATAGATAATAAAATATTTGTTATGAATGTTGGTATTGTTGGCGCGACCGGTTTGGTCGGCGAGAAAGTTATCCAGATTTTAGAGGAGCGGAATTTTCCAGTTAAGAATTTATTGCTTTTCTCTTCAGAAAAATCAGCCGGCACAAAAATGGTGTTTCGCAAGGAAGATGTCGAAGTTGCGCCATTAACCAAAGATGTTTTTAAAAATCTGGATATTGCATTTTTTGCCCTGGAAGAGAGTTTAGCCAAACACTGGATTCCGATTGCCCAAAAAGAATGTATTGTGATTGATAAGTCATCTGCGTTCAGACTTGCTCAAGATGTGCCATTGGTTGTACCTGAAGTGAATGGTGAGAAAATCAAAGAGCATAAGAACCTGATTGCTAATCCGAACTGCACTACGATTCCTCTGGTGGTTGTCTTGTCACCATTGCAAAAAGAATTTGGTTTGAAACGGGTGATTGTTTCCTCTTATCAGTCAGTATCAGGCGCGGGCAGAAATGCACTGAACGAATTGATTTATGAAACTGAAGTATTAGCAATTAGTGAAGAGATTATCAAAGATGCGGAGAGTGTTTTTCCAGCGCGGATTGCGGGTAATGTTATTCCCCAGATTGGCAAGTTTGACAAGCAGGGCTATGCTTCAGAAGAGAAAAAGGTAATTGAAGAGACAAGAAAGATTTTAGAGTTACCGAATCTGCCAATCAGCGCAACTTGCGTGCGAGTGCCGGTTAGAATTGGACATTGTGAGTCGGTTAATATCGAACTTGAAAAAGAAGCGAATATTGATAAGGTAATTAAAACGCTAAAATCAGCAGACGGTGTCAAACTGGCGGATAGCGATAAGTATCCGATGCCGATTGATGCCGAAGGTAATGATTATGTATTAGTCGGCAGAATCAGAAAAGATTTAGCATTTGAAAATGGGATTGTGTTATGGTTAGTTACGGACAATTTAAGAAAAGGTGCCGCAACCAATGCGGTGCAGATCGCGGAAAGATTGATTAAAGAAGACCACGAATTACACAAATAAACGAATAACACGAATTATTCGTGGTAATAAGGAGCATGAATGAGTAAGTATATTGTGATAATGATTTGTCTGGTCAGTCTGGCATCCTCATATATACCAGATATAAATAATTTGATACTTTTTCCGGAACATAAATTTATTATTAATCCAGAGCAGTATAACCGAGTTGCCGATTTTTCCAGAGCCGAGTCGTCCCATAGTTATGATGTGCGGCATTATCAGTTGAATTTAACCATACCAATGACATCGTCTGCGTATTCCGGATTGGCAAGGATTAAAATAGTGCCGAGAGTCGCTAATTTTGATACTTTTAATCTCGATTTTGCCAGTCTGGTTTGCGATTCGGTAAAACGAGCCGGTAATAATCTCGTGTTTTTAGCCAATAATAACCGGTTAAAAATTACTCTTGACCGTGCTTTCAGTATTGGCGAGACCTGTCTGGTCGAAATATTTTATCGTCGCAATTCAGGATTGAGTAATCTCGGTGTTTATTATTATCCGCGCGGCACTTATCCGGCAATAATGTACACGACAACCGAGCCGTATGATTCGAGATACTGGTTTCCGTGTTTTGACGAGAACTGGGACAAAGCCGAACAGGGTTGCGAGATTTATGTGACCGTGCCGGATTCTTTTACGGTATGTTCCAATGGTCTGTTGGATAGCGTTATTGCCAATAACGGTTGGAAGACATTTTATTGGAGTCACCAGTATCCGATTATCACCTGTCTTATGACTTTTACGGCTTCGATTTATTCGACCTGGAGTCATTGGTATCGACCGAGCGCGACCGATTCGATGGAGATTAAATATTATGTCTGGCGGGTCGATTCATCGCGCTCGCACACCGCATTTCAGAATGTGCTGGATATGATGCAGTTTTTTGCCGACGACAATATGTACGGATTTTATCCGTTTGAAAAATACGGGATGAACGCAACTTATCCGTTTGTCTGGGGCGGTATGGAAAACCAGACCATAACCATGATTCACCGCAACTGGCTTAATGGCAATGATAATGGCATTGCCCATGAACTGGCACATCAATGGTGGGGTAATATGGTAAGTTGTTTTACCTGGAAAGAGATTTGGCTGAACGAAGGTTTTGCGACTTATTCAGATGCCCTGTATTTGAGACACCAGCTCGGTCACACCCAATTTATCAATACTATGAACAGCCGGGCAAGTTACTATTTTCAAGAAGACCTGACTTATCGGGTTGCGCTTTATGATATGCCGATTAACAATCTTTTTACCTGGGGACATACCTACTGCAAAGCGTCCTGGGTTCAACATATGTTGAGATATATCACCGGTGATACGACAAACACGAACGGGATATTTTTTCAGGCAATGCGGGTATATGGCGATTCTTTTAAGTATGTCAATGCCTCAACCCAGGATTACCGTCGAATTATGGAACAGATGACCGGTCTGAACCTGGAGTGGTTTTTTAACGAATGGATATATCAGGCTGGTTATCCCAAGTATTATTACAACTGGAGCGTGGAGCCGACCACAATTCCTGAACAATATCGGGTGATTGTAAGAATCAATCAGAATAACGGCAGTAATGCACCAGCCGTATTTCATATGCCTTTGCAGATTAAATTCACGGCAAGCGGTTATGATACGACGGTCTTGATACCGATTGCGACCAGTCCGCAGACCGATACATTTTTTACTTCATTTTCACCGAGCGCAATGACCATTGACCCGAATAACTGGGTGTTAAAGCGAACTTATTTAGGAATTGAAGAAGTTGCGGGTGCGAATGCAGGCAAACCTTTATATAAAATATACCCGAATCCGTTTCGAGGACAGGTCAAACTTGACTATAATCTATCCTTAGGACAGAGCATGGAGATTTTGATTTATAACCGGGCTGGACAAATGGTGCGAAATTATAATTTAACACCTAAGTATAATAATTATTTAATCTGGGACGGAAAAGATAATCAAGGCAGGCAGGTCAGTGCCGGTGTCTATTTTGTGAAACTCAAGAATGGTCATAAGACCTATCATGAAAAGATTGTTAAGCTGCAATAAAGTTTTGGAGTTTGGTAGTTTTCGGGTTAGGTGTTACTCGCCTCTCGCCTCGCATCCGCGAGAGCGGAGCGGGCGATTCGACAAAATCAATCGAGTCGAAGCGGGATTGTTTAACTCTAAGACCTTTTAACTCGATAACCTATTTATGTTTAATGTCATAATTCTTGGTATTGCCAGTCTGTTGACCGACATCTCTTCTGAGATGGTCTATCCAATTATTCCGTTTTTTCTGGTGAGTCTGGGCGCAGGTCCGGCAGTATTGGGTCTGATTGAGGGCGTTGCTGAAAGTTTTGCCAGTCTGTTAAAGGTATTTTCCGGTTATTTTTCAGATAAGAAAAGAAAGAGAAAACCATTGGCAATTGTTGGTTACGCATCGTCAACAGTCGGTAAATTATTTCTCTATCTGGCAAACTCCTGGGGTCTTGTGTTTTTAGGACGGCTGACTGACCGGTTTGGCAAAGGCGTGCGCACCGCACCGCGCGATGCCTTGATTGCTGATTCAACACCGCAGAATAAACGAGGACGAGCATATGGTCTGCACCGGGCAATGGATACATTAGGCGCAACGATCGGCGTGCTTTTGGCATATTTTCTGATTAAATCAAATATCACGAATTATTCGCGGATATTCTTATTTTCGCTGATTCCGGCATTCTTAGGCGTATTAATTCTTTTCGTAGTGCGGGAAAAAATTACACAGGTCTGGAAAAGCAGGCATAGTTTAAAATTAAGCTGGAAACAGTTGCCGGTTAAGTTAAGATTGTTCTTGATAATTGTTTTCGTCTTTGCCCTGGGTAATTCATCAAATCAATTTCTGATATTACGCGCAAAAAGTATCGGATTTTCGATAACAACGGTTTTGATGTTGTATCTCTTTTATAACCTGACCTATGGGCTGCTATCTTATCCAATCGGACGACTTTCAGATATGATTGGTCGCAAGAAAATTTTGATAGCAGGATACTTAATCTATGGTCTTGTATATCTTGGATTTGCAGTCGCTGGCAAGCCGTCGGTTTTATGGTTGTTGTTCGGGGTTTACGGATTTTACAGCGCATTTACCGAAGGAGTCGAAAAGGCATTTGTTTCTGATATCGCACCCGAAAATCTACGCGGTACATTGATTGGTTTACACGCCACTTTAATTGGTATCGGTTTGTTACCGGCATCTCTGATTGCGGGTGGGTTGTGGTCCATAATAGGCGCTTCTGCACCATTTTATTTTGGGGGTGTTTTGGGCATAATTGCCGCAATCGGATTGGCAATAATTATGTAGTTAATTGATAGGTTTATAAGTTTAAAGTTTTTGAAAATTATCCTTGACATATCCGATTAGGTTTATATAATTTTGTATTTATAAAAGACGATAAATGTCTTTGGAAATGAAAATATATTATATGAAAAAAGAGCACGGGGTAACCATAGTTGAGTTATTAGTAGTAATATTTATCATCGGTATGTTTATTGCCTTTTTTACACCGACTGTTTTGAACCGGGCATCTACTAATGCACGCATCAGTGCGACCAGGCAACAACTAAATGAAATACGCGCTGCGATTGTGGGCGACCCTAATTTAGTCAGCGGCGGCGAATATGTCGCAACTGGTTTTAAGAATGATATTGGCCGACCGCCGCGTCATTTAATCGAACTCGTGCGCCGCGTACCGGATACATTGGGATTAGACAGTATGTCAATATGGAATCCGTTTACAAAACTGGGCTGGAACGGCCCGTATCTCCGCGATGACGGGAAATACGGTTTTTTATATGATGCCTGGGGTGACCTGTATGAATTTCTATTTGACAGCGATTCTAATGCCATTGGCATAAAAAGCCGCGGCCCCGACGGCGAATGGTTTGGACCAGGATTACGGGATGATGATATAATAGTGCAATTTTGATTATGAGTAATAATAAAACCGACAAAATTCGAGCGATTATGAAACAAGACGGAGTTCTCTTGATTGAGTTGTTGATTGTGATAATGATAATCGGAATATTAGTTGCGGGCGCGGTCAAGACCTGGGATACGGTTATTGTTCAGACCAGATTTAACAAGACCACAGAAGAAATGCAGCAAATAGTGTATGCGATTGTTGGCAATCCAGAACTGATAAGCGAAGGCAGACGAACTGATTTCGGTTATATCGGTGACATGGGCGTTTTGCCGGATAGTTTAGTAGATTTAGCAATAAAACCGAGCGGTGCCTCAGATACATGCTGGCGGGGACCTTACCTAAGATCAAAATTTGCGGATAATCAGGATGATTTTTTACATGACGCCTGGGGAAATAGATATATATACGATAAAGACAGTTTAGTAATTATAAGCTATGCATCAGGCACTAATCTGACACCTGATAAATGGATTAACATGAGAATCGCAAAATCGGATTCAGTGTTGTTAAGAAACGCAATCTCCGGGTATATTAAAGATTTGACCGGTAATGTGCCGGGATTTCAATTTGGACGATTAAGAGTTTACATTACCTATCCCTACAACGGTAATTTGTGGACACCGATTGGTTATATTCCTCAGGATGGCAGTGGTTTTTATCAAATCCCGCCCGACATTCCACAAGGTAATCATCGGATAAAATGCATATATTATGAAACGAATATGATCGATACGGTTGATTATATGGAAAAATTTGTCTGCGTTTATCCAGGCATACCAAATACAGTTGATTTTAAACTGAGTATAAAATTCGAATGAAAATGAAAGTATATTGCGCAATGAAACAGGAACACGGTGTGACATTAATCGAAATGCTTGTCGTGGTTCTAATCATCGGCATTCTGGGAGCAGTGGCGATGAGAACAATCGATGCGACATCATATCAGGCGAAGTTTGATAAAACGAGTAAAGAAATGTCAGAAATACTTATTGGCATCGTCGGCAATCCGGCAATAGTTTCGGAAGGACGCAGAGTCAGTTTCGGTTATGTCGGAGATTTGGGGCAATTACCAGAAAATCTTAATGAACTAATTAATTCAAGTGATGTTAATTGGAAAGGTCCATATGTATCACGGCAATTTGTTGAAGATACAACTGGATTTAAATTTGATGAATGGGGTAATCCATACCTGTATGACCCGGCAAATCTTATTTTGCAGAGCACTGGCGGCGGTAAACAAAATTTAACCATGAAAATAGCCGATTCACTTGTTGATTTATTCGAAAATCAGATTAGTGGGACGATTACAGACATTTACAGCGCACCACCCGCAAATTTTGCATCAAATATTCGAATCAAGCTGACCGTACCGAATAACGGAGCGCTCATCGATTATGAAATCACACCGCGCAATGATGGTTATTATGAATTTACGCCACCCGATTACCCAGTACCAATCGGCTATCACAAAATGGTTGTATCTAAACAGTACGGTACCGGAGATTCGTTGGTCAGATGGATATCAGTAACTCCGCGTTCCCGGGTAATTGGCGATTTCCGATTCGCTTCCGGTTTTCACGATAATTTGAAATATGTTACGGGCAGCGCAGTTACTTATGCATCAGTCGGCGATACCGTAAAAAATAATATCGGATTCCAGGTATTTAACAGTGGTCCGGATATAACTTTGGATTCAATGATTGTAACGAGATTAGATACGACCGCTTTTTATGAGCAAGTGAAGTGGGAAGCTAATGTGGTATGGAATTATACACATCCCAATCGCGCTGGCGTTGGCGATATAGTGGCATTTAGTCCGAATCCGGTGATACCCACGAATAGCATTACCAGATTTGACATAGTAGAATTTAAAGAACATAAAACAGCATTACCGGCAGCACCGGTCGCAATGCACGGTGTAAAAATTGTCATAAAATTCAGTGATGGTTCAGTAATAGATTTTATACCTTGAAAATGAAAGGAGATTACTTTGAATATTAAAAGTATTTTTACTCCAGCCGGGAAAGGAACTTTAGCAATTGATATCGGTTCGGCCGCGATTAAGTATGTAAAATTCGAAGGCGGACGGGTTACTGATTATGGTGTCAGAGAAATTGCTGAGGTTTTTGATATCCCTTCAATATTAAAAGAACTGACCATGGATTTCGCACCGGAACAAGTTCTAAGTTTTGTTTCCGGACCCGCGGTCAGTATCAGGCAGGCGCCATTCCCGAAAATGGGAAATCGAGAGCTCAAAGACGCAATCTTTTTAAGATTAGACAAGTATTCACCATTCACCTTAGACGAGTCAATTTTAGATTTCACAGTTATCTCAGATATTCGTGAAGCAGGGATGGTCAGAGATAATGTCATGGTTGTGGCGGCTCGTCGTGATGTCGTTTCCGAGCATATCGCAACTTTCAAAAAAGCGGGCTTGGAACCGACTTCGATATCGGTTATTCCGTTTGCCTTAGTTTCGGCAGCCAGAAGATTTGCCAGACTCCGGTCTGATGAAGTTGTCTGTATGATTGATATCGGTTCTCAGTTTACGAATATTGTTTTTATCAGAAATCAGAAACTTGACCTCACCCGCACGATTACAATTGCGAGTAACGCGATTACCGAAGCAATGACCGTTGCCTTAGCAACCGAAGCCGGAGAATTGGCACTGAGTGTTACTGAGGCTGAAGAGCTAAAAAAACAATATGGTATTCCAAGCGCAGACAACACTGAGAAATTACCGTCAGGTATTCCAGTGAAACATTTACTGACTTTACAGGAACCAATATTAGCACGGCTTTTAGCAGAAATCAACCGCAGTATTGACTATTACCGACGGGAATTCACGGTCCCGGGCATTAGCCGGATTCTTTTGTGCGGCGGCGGTGCCGGTCTTAAAAACATAAAAGAGTATATTGAAAGCAATGTTGGCTTGCCAACCGAAGTATTTGACCCGTTTCGCACGCATAATTTATACCGACGTGACCGACCATTTACCGAAGGATTGGGAACCAGATTAGTTGCGGTTTTAGGTCTTTTATTTGATGCGACCGCAGTCGACCTTTTGCCGAAAGAACTGAAATCGCTCCGTTCGCGTAAATCCGATGCCAAAAAACTTATCGCATTAGCAGTATTGGTAATTCCGGTCTTAATTGCAATCAATTTTATCTTGGCATTTCATTCCAGTACGAAAAAACGGAGTGTTGATACTTATAAACAGAAACTAAGGGCATTAGAAGTAATTAACGCCGATTATTATGATTTAAAAGAAGACATCGATGAATTAGTAACCAAACAGAAACTGCTGCAGGATGTTGTTGGTGTGCCGAGTAATCTGGTGCCAGTTCTGCGACAGCTAACTTTTACCGTACCGTCAAATATTCAGCTCAGGACATTTTCCTTATCCAAAGAAAAAACGATAAAAATGACCGGCATGGTATCAGGACAGCAATTTTTCCTGGATTTAGACCTGACTCAATTCATGATTCAAATGGAAGCGTCCCCTTATTATAAAAATGTTAAATTAGCTAATAAAAGCCGAACTAATTTAGCTGGTGAAACAGTATTGGATTTTGAATTAAATTTTGAAATAGAATAAAGGTGGATATATGGAAATATTAAAACGAAAGGTGTTATTAGGCGGCTTGATTGGGATTGTGATAATTGCGATAATCTTTATCATTTTTCTTTACCGACCAATACTTTTGAAAAACAAAGAAACCGACAAAGAGATTAATACATTACGCAAGAAGATTAAAGAGAACGAAGAAATGGCTAAAGATATTTCGCGATTACGAGAGCAGGTAATTGCTTTGGAAAACCAGCAACGGGATTTTATGTCAAAAGTAATTCCCCGAAATGAAATGCTTGCCGTTGTTCGCCAGCTGGTCAATTTAAGTGAAGGGTATAATCTCGCTTTTACGGAAATTAAACCACCCGGATTAGATACCGTGATTCAGGTTGACAATCCCGATTCACCGCTCAAACCGGTACCGTTTTTATTGACAATACAAGGTCGCTATTTAGATATCGCGCGCTATCTTGAATCGTTATTAGAGTTCCCTTATTTTTTAAGGACACCGGAAGTAGAAATTATCAGCCGGGATGATATTCGCCCGCTGGTTGAAGTTCGCGTGCTCATCAATATTTATGTATCAAGTTTGGTAGTGAAAACAAGCAGTTAGTCATGAAAAAAAATATTTTGTTCGTAATTTTAGGTATTTTAATCATCGTTGCGGCAGTGACGATATTTTCAAAACCGAAAGCGAAACGAGCCGTAACGCCGGCAACCCGTTCCAGCCGCAGAACGACCGGCCAGATAAGACAAAAAACCAAGGAAGAAATTGCCGAGGAACGAAAAAAAACAAGAAAAGAAGCGCGGGCATGCAAGCGAGAAATCAAGAGACGGGAACGGGCGGAAAAGAGAGCGCAAAGAATGACTGCAAGATATGGATATGGGTATCGAGGTCGGGTTCGTGACCGCAGAAGTCGCCGCGGGGTAATGAGTGGAGCCCGAGGCCGCCGGGGCGCTGCAACGCTGTATCGGTTACGCGCGATCTTTACAGTTGATAATGTCAATTATGCGTTGATTGACAATCGTCAGGTTAAAAAGGGTGATGAAATCATGGGTCGTCAGATTGTTGACATCTTAAGCGACCGGATTATCGTCAACGAATCAGGAAGAAATAAAGAAGTAAAAATTGGCGAATCAGCATTTCCCAATTTAATTACTCAAACAAGAAGAACAAGAAGATAAAATGAAAAGGAGTGATGGAAATTGAGACAGAGAATATTGTTTATTATTTTAGGAGTTGTTGTCTTATTGGCAATCTACACTTTCTTTTTGAGACCGAAACCAAAAACCCCTCCACGCGCAGCGCAAACGAGAAGCAGAACCGCAAGCCGGGTGAGTCAAGCCAAAGAAAAAGTTGCCGCCCAAACAAATGTCAAAGAAGCAGTAAAATCAGTAACCCAGCCAATCAAATCAATACTTGAAGGGGAAACTGCGCCGGTTGTGACAGAAAAGGTAAGCGATAAAGGAAGATGGGGCGCCGACCCATTTGTGCGTGATTGGGTATTATCTGAAGACATCAAGGATTTGAAGTTGAAAGCGGTAACCCAGAGCGGCAGTCGGGCATATGCTTTGATTAATGACCAGATTTTGGAGATCGGCGAAATAATCCAAGGAAAAAAGATTGTCGCAATTGATAGAGATAATGTAATCTTAGAGCAGGGTGATCGAAGATTTACTCTGATTTTAGGACAATAATGAAATATCAGATTTGGAAAAGGAGTTGATATGATAAAGAAACTTATTTATACAAGTATCAGCATCACACTTTTATCGTACTCACTAATATTTGCTCAACTTGACCAGGCGAAAAGCGTTAATACGATAAGTTATGCTTCACTATTGGATAAGGTGAGGATTACAATTAGTTGTGACGGCACGCCATCAGTGACCGCATTTACAATGTCGAATCCGGAACGGATTGTGCTCGATTTAAACGATACCCGGCTGATGTGGGAAGCGAATAAACTGGCGGTTCCCTTAACGCCGGTGCGTATGGTTGAGGCAGAAGAATGGCAGGCACAGCCGCCAATTACGCGGATTACGATTGAATTGGAGACACGGGCTGCATATAAAGTGCTGAGAGAGCAGGGCATGATAATCGTGGATGTGGAAACGAAACAGATACGACCGATGGATATGTCAATGCAGGATGAGGAAAAAACTTTATCCTTATATGTCAAAGATGCGGATATCACAGACCTATTGCGCATGATTGCGACGCAATTTAATATGAACATCATTATCACGCCGGATGTGAAATCAGTTATTACCGTGATGCTGACCGATGTGCCGTTAATGGGCGCGATTGATGCTTTAGTCAGAGCAGCCGATTGTAATTATGTGACCTATGAATCCGGTATCATTATGGTTAAACCCAAAGGCAGAGAAATCCCGGGCGAGCTGGATTCACGGATTTACGAACTTGATTATTCAGAGGCACCAGATATTGAAAAAGCAATACGACGCGCCTTGTCAGCACGGGGTGTTTCCGAAGTCGTATATCGTCGGGTCGGGGAAGGTGGTAATTCAAAACGGGCTTCTGCAATCATCGTAACTGATTATCCAGAAGTCTTGGATAAACTGGAGACAGTTATTGCCCAGTTAGACCGGCCAATACCGCAAATTGCGATTGAAGCAAAATTCATTGAAACAACTTTGACTGGCGATGATATGTATGGAATTAACTGGTCGTTGCGCAGCGCCGTTACCGCGTCTGTGCCAAGTCTTGGTGATATGGCATTACCGATACGCTACAAAGAACTGGTCTTAGGTAAGATATCATTTGAACAGCTATCCGCAGCCCTCGATATTATGCAGACGCGCGGTAAATCAAAATTAATTGCCAATCCGAAAACAATCACTTTGGATAACCAGACTGCGGAAATTAATATGGGCATATCAGTTCCGTTGCGATCAGTCCGAGTCGACCCCCAGACCCAGGAACGGGTTTATACCTGGACTGAAAAGTTCATCCCGATCGGTTTGAAAGTGACTCCGCATACAACCAGCGACGGCATGATTAATATGGAAATCGAACCCAGAGTCGAAGCGATTACTGGCTGGCAAGGTTCACCAGATGACCAGCGACCCGTAACGGTCCGGCGTGAAGCAAAGACTCAGGTAATTGTTAAAGATGGCGAAGTGGTCGTGATTGGCGGATTAATCAAAGACGAAGAGACCCGGGTTCGGAGTAAAATACCGATTTTAGGCGATATTCCGATTTTAGGGAAATTTTTATTCAGCCAGACTTCAATAAAACACGAAAAGAGCGAATTATTGATATTTATTATTCCGCACATTATTAAACCATAAGATGCGGTAGAGCACTTAGTTGATCAGGACGCAGATTTTCGCAGATATTCGCAGATTTCAGACCCGCTTCGACTCGATTGATTTTGTCGAATCGAGGCGAGTCTGCGTTAATCCATATCAATCTGCGTTTTTCTGCGTTCTCTTGCTTAAGTTTGTAGGTGGCAGTCCGCAACAAGTTTGTTACCCTGCACTGGATTCGAGAAAAAGTGCAGGGTATTTTTTATAATTAATGGCAGTTCTCATCATCATACTCGGTCTGGTTATCGGCAGTTTTCTTAATGTCTGTATCTACCGGATACCGAGAAAAAAATCGATTGTTGCGCCACGGTCATTCTGTCCGGCTTGTAAAAAACCAATTCAACCCTATGATAATATTCCAATCTTAAGTTATTTGATTCTGGGCGGGCGCTGCCGGTATTGTAAAACAAAAATATCCTGGCAATATCCGTTTGTGGAATTGTTGACCGCCGGTTTGTTTCTTCTACTGTTCTTAAAATTTGGACCGACCTATGAGTTGCTCAAATATATTATTTTTATCCTGCTTTTAATTATTGCGGCATTTACTGATATTTCGCACCGGATTATTCCTAATGTCATTTCAGTGCCGGGTGTTGTTTTAGGATTAATTCTAAATTCAAAAGATTATATCAACACAATATTGGCAATACTAATCAGTGCCGGGATTTTCTGGTTATTTCGGCAGCTCGGGCTCTGGCTGCGAAAACAGGAGATGATGGGCTGGGGTGATATTAAACTGGCGGCAATGATTGGTGCATTTTTGGGTGTTGGGCAGGGGCTTTTGGCATTGTTTATCGGCGTTGTTGCCGGTGTGCTGGTCTGGACCGTGCTCATGTTTTTAAAACTGAAATCTCGCAAAGATTATATTCCGTTCGGGACTTTTATGGTCTTGGGCTCGATAATTACGATATTCTGGGGTACCAATATAATCAATTGGTATTTTGGTCTGTTCTAATCTTTTTTACCAGCGCGATTCCGCTCTGATACGCTTGTTTTATTAACTCCTGCTTGTTATTATCTTTACGGTCAGAGTGAAACATTTTAATGGTCTTAACCATGTTTAAATTTATATCCTGACACCAGAACCGGATTGATGCGAGAGCCGGTTTAATATCGCGAGAACAATCACTGACCCAGACGAAAACACCAAGCTTTGGTTTATTGATACGACGGATAAATTTCGGTTTTCCCTGCCGGTCGCGTTTGATTAAAGATAAACAATTGCACCGGTCAATCATCAGTTTTGCCTGAGACGAAATCGTCTCATAATAAGCCGGCGTGCCTAACACAATGCCGTCAACCTGCTCAAAGAGTTTATATAACTTATTCATTCCGTCATTATATATACAGTATTTTGGATACGGATGTTTTTGACATGCCTGGCAGGGCTTGATTTTTAAGTCGTTTAAATATATCTTGGTTACTTTGGCTCCGGCATCCTCGGCGCCGGTTAACACTGCCTGCACCAGCTGGTCAGTATTTTTACCTTTTCGCGGACTGCCGATTAGACCAAGAATTCGTATCATTATTATTTATTATTTCTTATCGAATCAAGTGTGGTTTGAGCCGCCGGCACAATTTTGAAACAATCTTTGAGTTTGTCACAGGCATATTCCGGACAATAGGCACAATTTTCAACTTTCTTTTCAATACCGCACAATCGGATTTGACATTCCAGGCAATGACTAAATAACCGAGTGTCGGCTGAAGTGCAGCCATCACAATTAATGTCTTCGGGTTTAATATTGGGATTAAATATTTTCTGCCATTCTTCGGCAACTTTTGCACGGGCGACATCGTCATTATTTTGAGTTGCAATGTATGCCGGGCATTCATTGCAATTGATACCGCAATAAGCTATTATATTTTTCATTTCGTCTCCTTTATTTATAGCCACAGATATACACGGATAAAACACAGATATTTTTTCTTCAAATAATTACAATCCGTGCTTCATCAGTGGCTTGGTTTGTATTCTCAAGCTTATGCGATATTCGGCTGAATGTCAAGAGAGGGGACAGGAAGGCACAAAGAAGTGCCTTGATTGCACAGATTTAAGACTGATTACACAGACGATTTTGTAATCGGTGCAATCTATCTTTACTCTTGACAAAATATATTATTTATGTTATGCTTATATATGTATGTAAAGGGAACATGGATTTGTACAGATAAAGAACGGATTAATGCGGGTAAAGGTTTTTATCCGTGTCCATCCGTGGCCATATTTATAAAGAAAGGAGGTGACGCTATGCCAGTTAGAAGTACTTTAAGACGGATGCAGAAGTTTCAAGCCAAATATGACCCGGACGCAATCCGCAATGCGATTGAAAAGCAGATGGATTCGATTCTGGAGCAGCAGACCGCGGCTCAGACAGAACTTGAGAAAGTCGAGAATCTGACTAAGATTGTTCTGGGTCAGGAAAATGTACCGACGCCTTTGATTCCGGCATATATGGCTTATGCACGGCAAATCTGGAAGATTCGGAATAAATTCTCGTCTGAGATGTTAAAAACAGAAGCTGATATTATGCTCTACAAATGGACTCGGCGCTCACTTGTAGAAGCGATTTTAATCCGTATTCGCGATGAAATCTTCACGCTTCAAGCACCAACACCGTAAAACAGTTGTTAGTTGTTGGTTGTTAGATGTTAGATTATCGGGTGCGTCCTGGTTTTACAGGTCGCACCCGTACTAAAATTTTAAGTGTGCATCCTAATCCACTCGGTTGTGCTTTCGGCTATCTTATCGGTTGACCCCCGGGATATCCGGGGGGATATCCGAGGGGTTATCCATGGGATAACCGGTCGGTCTGCTGAATCGGCAATCAAATCGATTGCCGTCTCTTTTGCTAAATGGTTAATCCATTGGGCTGGTGATTAGACAAACGATGGGATAACTGACTGAATAACTGATTGAGCCGGGATTGGGGAGGGTATAATAATTGATATATTGATATGATAATGTGTAGGTTATTTTTATAGAATGCTTGACTTATTCTATATAGATAATAGAATAAAAAATGCTGAAAATTGGTGATTTAGTTTTTCTTTATCATAGTGAACGGGCAAAGTATCTGATTACTGTGCAGGAAAAAGGCAGTTTTTCCACGCATAAAGGCAATATTCCTTTTAGCGAGTTAAGGGAAAAAGATTTTGGCGATATGATAAAAACCCATATGGGTTTTCCATTCCATATTTTAAAGCCGACCCTGGCAGATTTATCAATGAAAGTGCACCGCACCACCACGATTGTTTATCCGAAAGATGCCGGCTTGATGATGCTTAAGAGTTTTGTCTTTCCTGGCGCAAGAGTGATTGAAACCGGAACTGGTAGTGGTGCTTTGACCACGATTCTTGCGACTTATGTGCAACCAAATGGCAAAGTTTATTCGTATGAAGCGCGCTCTGAATTTTCTGATAATGCCAAAGCAAATATCAAGAAACTCGGGTTGTCAGATTTTGTCGAATTTTTTGTTAGAGATGTGGAAAAACAAGGTTTTGACCAGAAAGATGTGGACGCAGTTTTTATTGACCTGCCCGAACCGTGGATTGCGGTCAAGCATGCTTATGATGCGTTAAAAGGCGGTCATTCTTTGGTTTCTCTAAGTCCGAATACTGAACAGATAAGAAAAACTAAAGCCGTGATGGAATTGGAAGGGTTTGTGAGAATACAGGTGCTTGAGATTTTAGAGCGTGAGTTATTAGTGAGAATTACCGGCACCAGACCAGCCGAACGGATGATTTCGCATACCGCATATTTAATATTCGCACAAAAAGGGAAAAAGCCAACAGCAGAGTAAACCAAAAATGAAAAATCAAAAATTAAAAACACAAACGCAAAAATATAAAAATGACAACTTACAGAGATGTCTTCCTGAACCAATGCGAAGGGTCTCTCGCCTGAGATTCTTCGGGGGTTGCCTTCGGCAACCGCAGAATGACAGAATATCAGGGTATTTGTATATTTTCATATTAGTTTTTAGTTTTTTATCTTTAGTTTTTAATTTAAACTGTTCGAGCGGCAAGAAAACTACATCCGCAAAACGAATAATTTCTTTGGTGCCGAGCGTGACTGAAATTATTTATGCATTGGGTCGGGACAGTCTTTTAGTCGGGAACACGATTTACTGCGATTATCCAGAAACGGCAAAAAGCGTGTATAAAATCGGTGATTTTTCCAACCCGTCAATCGAGCGGATTATGCATCGTAAACCAAATCTGGTTTTAGCGACCTTGCCAGAACAGCAGAAAATCGTTGACGAACTGAAAAAGATGAAGATTCCGGTGTATGTTACGCGTCCGCGAACGGTTGACAGTGTGCTTATTGAAATTGAGAATATCGGTAAATTACTGGACGCATCAGTTATTGCCGAATCAATTACAGGTTCGATAAAAAAGCGCATGCAAGAGATTGCGCAGAGTAATCTGAATCTGGTCGATTCACCACGGGTGTATATTGAAATATCGGGCACGCCGATTATGACCGTTGGCAGTCGTTCTTATATTAATGATTTGATGCGTTATGCCGGTGCCCGTAATGTATTCGGAGATATTGACCGCGAACATGTGATTACAAACAGCGAAGAGTTAATCCAGCGTAATCCGGATATTATTATTATCCTGCATCCGCAAGCTAAAAAAACAACTGTGCGCAGACGATTGGGCTGGTCACAGATTACCGCAGTAAAAAAAGGGCGGATATATGATGATTTGAATCCAGACTATTTTTTTAGGCCCGGTCCTCGATTTATCTATGCGATAGAGGATTTGTCTAAGATAGTTCAATCAGTATGGATAAGAAAAAGGTGAATTTAAGCCACGAATGGACACTAATGAACGCAAATATTTTGTACGGAATGTTGTTTAATTAGTGTCAATGGACTGCGTCTCGTTTCGCATAGCGTGTTTAATTCGTGGTAAAAAATAATGATAAAATCTAAATCATGGTTTGTACTTGTCATATTACTCTTGGTCGCAATTGTTTTATCATTCGGTTTAGGACCAAGCGGATTTTCTTTATCAGATTTATCAATACCCATACAACTGAGATTGCCAAGAATCATCCTTGGTATTTTTGCGGGCGGGATTCTGGGATTGGTTGGCGCGTCTTTGCAGGGATTATTACAAAATCCGCTGGTTGACCCTTATACTCTGGGCATTGCGAGCGGCGCCAGTTTTGGGGCAGTGATTGGTTATCTGTTTGGCCGGCTCGGTGTTTTTACCGTACCGGTTTTTGCTTTTGTCGGCGCACTTGCGACAATGTTTTTGGTCTATAATCTGGCATTTGTCAAAGGCAGAATTACCAAGATTAGCTTAGTTCTTGCTGGCGTGATTATGAGTTTTCTGTTTTCCGGTATTGTTATGCTCTTAATGGTTTGGACTCAAAAACCGCTTGTTGAAATTATCTATCTGTTAATGGGGCGCTTAAATGTCGTGTTCACAAATGAATTGTTAGTATCGTTTATCGTCATTGTCATTATATCCATACCCGTGATGATATACTTGTTCAGCAAGTGGCGGTCATTGAATGTGCTGTCCATGAATGAAGAAGTTGCCGAGAGTTTGGGTATTGATACTCAGAAATTGACCCGTAATATTTTTACCGCTTCATCATTTCTGATTGCATTGGTTGTTTCATTTACTGGCGCGATTAGTTTTATCGGTTTGTGCGTACCGCATATTATACGGATGGTTTACGGTCCAGACCATTATAAAGTGTTACCCTTGTCATTTTTATTAGGCGCGAGTCTTTTGCTATTTACTGATTTAATTGCCCGCAGTATTGCGCCGATTGAACTGCCAATCAGCGTGATTACTGCATTATTCGGCGTGCCGTTTTTTATTTATTTGCTTAAAAAGAAGTTATAATGAAACCACAGATGACACAGATTAGACGGAATATAGGCAAAAAAGACAACCTGTTAAATTGGTTAAATCCGTGGTTACGAACAGATTTATGACAGCAATCGAAACTAATAATCTAAGTTTTCAATATGGGAAAAAACCGGTATTACAAAATCTGACGATTCAGATTACACAGGGCGATTTTTTCGGCATTATCGGACCGAATGGTGCGGGCAAGACAACTTTATTAAAGATATTTGCGGGTTTGCTTAAACCGCAGCAGGGCGAAGTGCAATTGTTTGGTAAGAAATCAGACGAGATACCAATCAAAGAACGGGCAAAATTATTGAGTTATGTGCCGCAGGAAAATTATTTCTACTTTGACTTTACAGTTTTAGATGTTGTTTTATTCGGCCGGCATCCTTATTTAAAACAGATGGAGCGACCGAAAAAGAGCGATATTGATAAAGCAATCAATGCCTTGAAATTTACTGATGCGCTGGAATTCAAAAACCGGAGTGTTCTTGAACTATCTTCAGGCGAACGGCAAAGAGTGATTCTGGCAAGGGCACTAACATCCGAGCCGAAAATTTTACTATTAGACGAACCGACATCTTATCTTGACATTACCCACCAGGTTGAGATTATCAATATACTAAAGAAACTAAATCAAGAAGGTATTACAATTATTTTCTTATCGCATGATATAAATCTAACCAGTATTGCCTGTAATCGGGTGTTGTTATTATCAGAAGGCAAGATGATTGCCTGTGATGTGCCAGCGAAGATAATTAATAAAGATTTGATAAAGGCAGTTTATAAAATAGAACCGCAGATAATTTCCAGCCCGGATTCGGCTAAACCGCAGATTATTTTACCGTCGTAAAATTTACTAATAGGATTGTTTAGTTATAATTTATTTTTTATAGGGATTTTAATATTATGCTTATCAGCCGTTTTAATAGCGATCTCATAACCAGCATCAGCATGCCGGGCAACTCCGATACCCGGGTCATTGGTTAAAACCCGCTCCAGGCGTTTGTCCATTTCTTGAGTGCCATCACAAACCACAACCTGTCCGGCATGGATTGAATAACCAATGCCAACCCCGCCGCCGTGATGGACTGAAACCCAGGAAGCACCAGACGCGACATTGAGCATAGCATTGAGAATGGGCCAGTCAGCAATTGCTTCTGAACCGTCCTGCATCTTTTCAGTCTCGCGATTGGGTGACGCAACTGAACCAGAATCAAGATGGTCCCGACCAACAACAATCGGTGCCGAAACGATATTATCTCGCACTAATTTATTCATTGCCAACCCCATTTTATCCCGTTCGCCATAGCCAAGCCAGCAGATGCGCGCGGGTAGTCCCTGGAATGGAATTTTCTTTTGAGCCAATTCTATCCATCTTTTTAAAGATTCATTTTCAGGAAACAAATCTAAAACTAATTTATCGGTTTCGTAAATATCTTGTTTTTCACCAGACAAGGCTGCCCAGCGAAAAGGTCCTTTGCCTTCGCAAAACAGGGGACGGATATATTCAAGCACAAAACCAGGAATATTATAGACATTTTCAACACCGGCTTTTTGCGCCTGGGCGCGGATATTGTTGCCATAATCAAAAGCAGTCGCACCTTCTTGCTGCATCTTAAGCATTGCTTCCATATGCCGAGCCATCGATTCATAAGAGCGTTTGATGTATTCATTGGGTTTTTTTTGCCGGAGTTCATTGGCTTTTTCCAGGGTCATTTTACCTGGCACATAACCATTAAGTTCGTCATGAGCTGAGGTCTGGTCAGTAAGAATGTCTGGTATAAAACCGCGTTTGACTAATTCGGGATGGATATCAGATGCGTTGCCAGGTAATCCGATTGACAAAGGTTCCTGATGCCGAATCGCATTCTCAACCATTGTGATTGCTTCTTCTAAACTATATGCCATTCGGTCGCAAAATCCCTGTTCAATTTTACGCTCAATTTTACGGGCATCAACTTCAACATCAAGAATTACTCCACCATTCATAGTTACGGCTAAAGGCTGGGCACCAGACATACCACCCATACCAGCAGTGAGCACCCATTTACCGCGGAGCGTGCCGCCAAAATGCTTGCGGGCGCATTGGGCAAAGGTTTCATAAGTGCCTTGAATAATGCCCTGGGTGCCAATATAAATCCAGGAACCGGCAGTCATCTGACCATACATAATAAGACCGAGTGCTTCGAGTTTTCTAAAATAATCCCAGTTTGCCCAAGCCGGGACTAATAAAGAGTTAGCGATTAAAACACGTGGTGCATAAGCATGGGTTTTGAAAATACCGACTGGTTTGCCAGACTGGACTAAAAGTGTCTCGTCATTTTCTAGTTCTTGCAGGGATTTAATAATCGCATTATAACAGTCCCAGTTTCGTGCCGCTTTACCCGAACCGCCATAGACGATTAAATCTTCTGGTTTTTCAGCGACTTCAGTATCAAGGTTGTTCATGAGCATTCTCATCGCTGCTTCCTGATGCCAACTTTTACAGGTGATTTCTTTACCTCGAGGAGCTTGAATCATTTTACACTTTACAATTTCAAATTTACAATTCGCCTTTGGCGAAAAGAAGTAGCGGGGGCTGGATTTGAACCAGCGACCTTGAGGTTATGAGCCTCACGAGCTTCCAGGCTGCTCCACCCCGCAATATTTAATTCTAAATATCAAATAACTTGCCAAATGCTCTTGGTATAATATAACCAAATTAGAGAAATTGTCAATAGAAAGTAGAAATAGATATTTAAACTTGACACATGTAATTGATAGAGTTATGCTTTTATATAAGACGAAATATTCAGGAGGAGATATGAAAAAAATAGTCAGTGTGTTTTTTATCCTCATGTGCACAGTCGTATTTGCTCAGCAAGTCGATACTGCCTGGACAAGAAGATATACGAGTCCTTCACCAACCGGCTCAGATTATGCTTATGGCTTAGCAGTTGATAGTGATGGGAATGTTTATGTGACCGGTTGTCATGATTATCTGGGCACCAATGCCGAAGCCCTGACCATCAAATATGGTCCGGTTGGCGAGTCATTATGGACTTCAGTATTGGCAAGACCGGCATCACAGATGACCCGTGCGGTTGCGGTCGGCGTTTCGGGCAATGTTTATGTTACTGGTTATACGATGGAGAATGGTCACGGCGATTATCTGACTGTAAAGTATCGGTCGGATGGCTCAGTCGCCTGGACTCATATCTATTCTGGTCCGGGTTCGCGTTATGATTTTGCGCGCAAACTGGTGCTGGATAGTCAGGAAAATATTTATGTTGCCGGCTACAGTCAGGAATCAAATTCAAGATATACTAACGCGACCATAAAAATAGATTCCTCAGGTAACCTGCTCTGGGCACGGCGAGATAGTTTTAATGGTGCCGGTTCATTAAGTTATCCGGCTGATTTAGGCATTGATTATGCCGGTAATCCTTTTATCGTGACCAGAACTCCAACCGCATCGCAAGGAACTGATTATGTGGTGGCAAAATATAATGCAGCGAACGGCGAAACTTTATGGGTGAGAACTTATAACGGACCTGGGAATGGAGCGGATGAAGCACGCGGCATTGCATTTGATGCTGCTAACAATGTATATGTGACCGGCATCAGTCTTGGTTCAAATACCGGCAGTGATATCGCAACGATTAAATACAATGTAGATGGTGTCGAACAATGGGTGAGAAGATATGATAACAGCGATACGGTCGCGACTGATGCTGGTTATTGGATAACGGTTGATAATGCTAATAATATCTATGTTTATGGTTCGAGTATGGGTACAGCGGGCGCAAATTATGATTTGGTGGTCGTGAAATATGATTCTTTGGGTCATGAACACTGGGTGTCAAGATATAATGGTCCGGGTGGTTATGATTTTCCGATTGAAAAAGACGGGCAAAAAGGCATGGCGCTTGACCAATTTGGTAATATTTATATTGCCGGCAGTAGCCGGCAAGCCGGTTCAACCAATGAAAATGATTTTGTCACGGTCAAGTATAATCCAAGCGGAGTTGAACAATGGGTTGTCCGCTATGATTATGCCGACAGTTTTGAAATTGCCTGGTCAATGGATGTTGACCATCAAGGATATGTATATGTTACTGGTCGCAGCGCTGCATTAGGCAGTAATTATGATGTCGCAACAATAAAATACCGTCAATTGACCGGGATTGAAGAAAACGAGATTGCTACAGCTTCGACTCGGCATGGCTTTGTCGTTTATCCAAATCCGGCTAAGTCGTCTTTTATTGTCCATAGTCCGTTATCTTCAGGAAAGATAAAAATCTTTGATGTTACCGGACAAGTTATTAAACAGGTAAGCATCAAGAGCCAGGAAACGAGAATTTCGCTTGCTAGAATAAAAAGCGGTGTCTATTTTGTTAAATTAGACAAGGAATCGGATATCCGAAAGATAATAATTACACAATAAGAGAGCAGAGCAGTTTTTTTATTATTTGAGTTCTTGTATCTTTGCTTCAATATCTGATAATATCTTGTTACTAATTCTTTCGGGATATTTTTGGGTTTTCTGATACCAAAATTTTGCATGCGCGCGGTTGTCTTTTTTCTCATAAGCTCGGGCAAGATGATACATGGCAATACCAAAGGTCGAATCAAGCTCAAGCGCTTTTGTGCAATAGGTGATAGCTTTGTCATAATTCATTTTCTCAATCGCAATAACCCCTAAATTAATATAGGGGTG
>JAGXRL010000050.1 GCA_018335915.1 Candidatus Latescibacterota bacterium | reverse complement strand
ATTTTGACATATCTTTAGTAAGTTCAAAATAGCCGCCGGCACCAGCGCCTTTGGCATGCACAACCCGTTCTGGAATCCGCTCCCGGTTAAAATGGGCAAGCTTTTCAACCAAGTGAATATCTTCCATCACGGTCGGACCAGGCATTCCGGCGGTCTTGCTGTTCTGGTCGTCATTGACCGGCTTACCAAAATTATTGGTAAGAATTTTTTTATTCTCTGACATAATGCCTCCTATAAAGGTTATTTAGTATTTGCTTATTTTTTGTACAAAATAATTTTTCTAAATCTTCATCTCATAAATCCGATATTTCTTGTAAATCTTACCGCCGATTGCCATATCGAATTGATTGATTAAATCATTATCTTCCAGGTTCCAGCCAAATTCACACCATTTATAACCATGTTTTTGAGCATGTTTGATACTTTCATAAAATAAGAGACTTATGATACCGCTCTGACGAAATTCTTTTTTTATGCCGCCGATAAGGGCACGGGTGCCGTCAATCTTTCTCCGGTAATATAAAAATTTGACCATTTCGATCAGTCCTAATTTACCATTGAGTCTTTTTAATACCTGGTTGATATCTGGTATGGTCACCACAACACCGACCGGTTTATCATCGACTTCGGCAAAAACCACTAGACCCGGGTCAATAAACTGTTTAATCTTTTTAGCCGTCAGATCAATTTCTTTATCGGTCATTGGTACAAATCCCCAGTTTTTCTCCCAGGCTGCATTATAAATGTCTTTTAGATGTCGGAGGTCGCGATTAAAATGTTTCATATCAACGGTTCGGACTTTAACACGGCTCTTTTTTCTTATTATTTCTACCATTCTTTCAATGCGTTCCGGAACTGGTTCTCGCGCATTTTTAAGCAGTGCATATAAATCTTTGGCTTTTTTAAATCCGTAGCGTTCGGATAAATCTAAATAATATGGTGGAGTATAGGTCATCATCACGACTGGTGGTTTGTCAAATCCCTCCAGAAGAAATCCGATTTCATCATTCTGGCTCGGATTTAAAGGTCCGCGCATCGCATCTTTTTTATTATCTTGCAGCCACTTTTTGGCACTATCATATAATAATTTTGCAACTTCAAAATCATTGATGCTTTCATAAAATCCAAAAAAACCGATATTATCTTCGTGGAATTGGTTATGATTGTCATCGATAATCGCAACAATCCGTCCGACCGTTTTCTTATCATCCCTAACCAGAAACATTTCCCGGCGGGCATGCTCCCAGAACGGATTCTTTTCCGTGTTAA
This sequence comes from Candidatus Latescibacterota bacterium, assembly GCA_018335915.1. Classification (GTDB taxonomy): domain Bacteria; phylum Hydrothermota; class Tepidihabitantia; order Tepidihabitantales; family CAIPLT01; genus JAGXRL01. Next base: position 11,704 of record JAGXRL010000050.1, on the reverse strand, counting down.
GGATTTCTTTGACTTCACTTTTTAATGGTGGTATCCAGTATTGATTATCTTTATAAATCGTCCAGGGCAGGCCAATAAAATCCTGCCAATCTTTCTTAGTCTTAACAATATCGATTTTTAACATGGTGCGTTCTCCAATTCAGTAAACATTCAATGGTCAGTTTAATACTAATTGATTTGAAAGTCAATATGATTATAAGAAAAAATACTCGGTGACTTTGTGCATCTGTGGTTAATTTTTATTCTTCAAGATCGTGATCGTGTTCGTAATTTGTGCCTGGTCCGGCTTCCTGTCGTTTACCGGTCTTTTTAAAATAAGCATAAAGCGGCGACAAATCCCGTAACTTCTGGACAATCGGCGGAAACTCTTGTAATACATAATCAATATCGTCTTCAGTATTATATTTGGATAAGGTCATAGTCACTGAACCCTGCGCAATTGCCGGGTCGCATTCGATTGCGGACATAACATGCGACATTTTCAAAGTCTTGGATGTACAGGCAGACCCGCTTGTAATGTAAATACCTTTTTCATCCAAAAATAATAACATGCCTTCACCTTCAATAAACTCAACCGAGAAATTAACATTATGAGGTAGGCGATTTTGGGGATGACCGTTTAGATATATGTAAGGAATTTTTTCTGGTAATTCTTTAATCAATTTATTTCTTAGGTTGGTCATCTTAATATGATTATCAGACATCTCTTGTCTCGCAATTTCTGCGGCTCTGCCCAATCCAACAATTACGGCAATGTTTTCAGTGCCAGCCCGTTTATTCTGTTCTTGGACACCACCCTCAATTTGAGGGATTATTCTCACGCCTTTTCTAATATATAATGCAGCTGCACCTTTTGGTCCATGAAATTGCGAACCTGCCAGACTCAATAAATCAATGCCTAATTGATTGACATCTACCGGAATTATACCGGTCGTTGCAATTGCATCAGTATGAAATAGAACACCCTTATCTCTGGCGATTTTCGATAATTCTTCGATTGGTTGAATTGTGCCGATTTCCGGATTAGCATGCTGAATTGACACTAAAATCGTATCTTTTCTTATTGCTTGTTTTAAATCATCCGGACAGACCATACCAGATTTATCAACCGGCAATCGGGTAATCTCATATCCTGCTTGCTCTAATCTTTTTAATGCATTAAGCACTGAAACATGCTCAATGCTCGAAGTAATAATATGCCTGCTTTTTGATTTATAAGCTTCGGCAATGCCTTTCAGAGCAAGATTATTCGATTCTGAACCGCACGAAGTAAAATAGATTTCATTGTCATTGGCATTAATCAATTGTGCGACCTGCTCTCTTGCTTTTTGAATTGCCTGGGTTGATTTATAACCGAACGAATGCATGCTCTGCGCATTGCCATAATATTCGGTTAAATAAGGTACTATCTCATCATATACCCGCGGGTCCAACTTTGTTCCTGAGTGATTATCTAAATAGATTAGCCGCATTTCAGTTACAGACTTGAGTAAAATTAAATAATTTTGAGTTCTTGGTGTTTGCTTAAGATTTTATCTGCAAGCTTATCTAACTTTATAAAATCTTCTTGTTTAGGATAACCCTTAGCAATAACCGGCTCGATAAGTTCTACTTTCAGATTAGGAATCATCTCACTTATCTTTTCGACCATTTTGCCTGCCCAGCCATAAGAACCGATTATTGATGCTAACTTTGTTTTTGGTCTCAGTGCGTTGGCTAAATATACCGCATAAACTGCCTGCGGATGCGGGCCAGTCAGGACGGTTGAAGAGCCGACTACAATCGTTGCCGCATCAACCAGTGCCATTGCCAGTTCACCAATGTCGCTCTGCGTCAGATTGAACGGTTTAACTGTAATGCCTCTCTGAATCAATGCATCGATAAGATAATCAACCATTATTTTCACACTGCCATGCATTGACACATATGGCAAAACAACTTCGTTTTTTACATTATCTGATGTCCAGTCTTTATATGCATTGATAATAAAATCGGGTTTATTATGCAGCGGTCCGTGGCTCGGCGCAATAATTTCAATCTGGTAATTCTTGATTTTTTCAAGGTGTGCTTTGATATTAGTCCGGAATGGCATCATAATCTCTGCATAATACCGTTTGGCTGACTGGTAATACAATGCCTGGTCAGTAACAAACAAATCACTGGTTGCCAGATGCGAGCCCAAAAAATCGCAGGTGAATAAAATCTTATCCTCTTTAAGATAAGTGAGCATAGTCTCAGGCCAGTGCACCCAGGGTGTCATAATAAATTCAAGCGTCTTATCTCCTAATGACAAACTCTCTTTATCCTTAATTACCAAAAAACGGTCATCTGGAATCAAAAGCAGTTCTTTAAGCAGGTCTTGACACTTCCCATTAGTCACGACTTTGGCATCGATAAAATGCTTAAGAATGACCGGTATCACACCTGAATGGTCTTGTTCCCCGTGATGGGCAACCACATAGTCAATCTGATTTATACCAAGTTGTTTAAGATTATTTATCAAATCCTGCTCTTTAGTCGGGTCAACTGAATCGATTAAAGCCGTTTTTTCTGAACCCTTGATTAAAAAAGAATTATAACTTGTGCCATGAGGTAAAGGAATCAGTTCGTCAAATAAGCGCCGGTCAAAATCGATTGCGCCGATTGAATATATATTGGGTTTAATTTCTCGTATCATATTTATCTTTTCATTATCTCGGCTAAATCTTTTTCTGGTTCAGATATGAGCCGCAGGTCGAACTTATCAACCAATACCTTTAAGATATCTTCATTTATCCATGCCGGTAGAATCGGACCGACATACATCTTTTTAAGCCCGAGTGATAAGAGACTCCACAAGATTGCCACTGCTTTCTGCTCCATCCAGGTCAAAACCAATGTCAAAGGCAGGTCATTTATCGGCATATGAAATGCTTCAGATAATGCCTGGGCAATTTCAATTGCCACGATTGTGTCATTGCACTGACCAACATCAATCAATCTCGGAATTCCATCGATTTCGCCTAAATCCAAATCATTAATCCGGTACTTACCGCAGGCAAGCGTAATCACAACCGTATCTTTTGGTAATAACTCGACAAATCTCCGGTAATACTCGCCTTTTTTACCAGGTGTATCGCAGCCACCGACAACAAAGAATCGCTTGATTTTACCGCTCATCACCAGTCCGGCAATTTTACCGGCTAAAGATAAAACGACTGATTTAGAATAGCCAGTAGTCAAAACAACATCACCTGGTTTATCTTCCAAATCAGGTAGACTTTGTGCTATCTCAATTAGCGGTTTAAAATCAAATCCTTGAATATGTTTGACACCAGGAAGCCCGGTTACGCCCATTGTAAACATCCGGTTTCGATATTCATCAGTCGGTAATAAAACGCAGTTTGATGTACCCAATATCGCACCTGGAAATTTCGCAAATAACTGTTTCTGGTCATACCATGCCTTGCCTAAATTTCCTGCCAGATGCAGATACTTTTTCAAATTTGGATAGCCGTGTGCCGGCAGCATTTCTGAGTGAGTATAGACATTTATACCAGTACCTTCAGTCTGCTTTAAAAGTTCTTCGAGCGCTTTCAGACTATGTCCGGTTACTAATATACCTTTGCCTTTTTTGGTACCGGTCTCAACTTTGGTTGGTATTAGTTCGCCATAGGTTTTAATATGTATCTGTTTTAAAACGGACATTGCTTTGATATTCATTTGTCCGGCTTTAAGACCAAATTCTAAAAACCGATTTGAATCAAAATTGACATTAGTCAGAGTCGAGAAAAATCCTGATTCTAAAAATGCATCGATTTCCGAATCTGATACACCCAGTTCTCGGGCATGATAAAGATAGGCACAAATTCCTTTAATCGCATATAATAAATTATCCTGTAATCGTGCAATGGTCGGCTCTTTCCCGCAAACGCCTCGTACAGTGCAGCCGGTTCCTTTTGCCGCCTGGGAACATTGATAACAAAACATCTTTAATGCTTCGTCAGCCATTAATAACTCCTTCTGAATCTTAAATATATTATATTATCTTTTATGCTTTTTCAAATTGTGATTTATCTGCCCCGCAAACCGGACACACCCAATCATCTGGAAGTGATTCAAATGCCGTACCCGGCTGAACGCCTGAATCCGGGTCACCCTGAGCCGGGTCATAGATATAATCACATACTACGCAACGGTATTTTTCCATTTTTTTCTCCTCTTGTTTATCTTTTTTATTATTAATGTCTTCTGGTTTTACATAGGTCGGTGCAGTTTTGGGTGATTTACCCTTTTTAATTAAATGATAATAAGCATAAGTCATCGGCTCTTTATCATTGAGTAATTCTGCTGCAATAATCTTACCGACAAACATAGTGTGAGTGCCGCAATCAAGACTGCTCGTAAGCTCGCACTCTATATAACCTAATGTAAAATCCGTTACAATCGGTGCCTTGGTTATGCCAATCTTATGATTGGTATCACTGAATTTATCAATATTCCGTCCGGATTTAAAACCAAACTTGCCGATGAAAGGCATATCAGCTGCTTCGGTTATGATCGAAACTGTAAATACTTTACTTGATGTTATGTATTCGTGAGTTAGATTCTGTTTATTGATACAGACTGCTAAACTTGGTGGTTCGGCAGTAACCTGCATCACGGTATTGGCGATCTGCCCATTGATTTTATCATCTTTTCTTGAACTGACAATGTACATACCATAACTAACTTTAAACATGGTAGTTAAATCCATTCATGCTCCATTCTTTTATTTAGACTGTCTAAATTCTATTTGGGTGCTTATTTTATTGTTATACTAAAATGGTGTGTCAAACCCAATAAATCGTGGTCAACAATCGCATAATCAAACTGAAATCCTTTTTGAATATAACCGATTCCGGCAGTAATATGCTTTTCATTATAACCAACTCTTAAAGCAATCGGCTGGTATGTATATTCAATACCGGCTTTGAATTTTATCTCTTCTTGATAATTTATTGCGCCAAGCAATACCAAATTTTGAACTGGTTTAACTGATACGCCGGCATCAAAAGAAACATCGGTCGGGTCGTGCACACTAATACCGATATTAAACATTTTTGCATAATAAATAACACCAAAATTACCAATAAATTTTGTTTCACTGGTTTGGGCAATAGTCTGGTGTAATCCTTTTAAACCAATACCTAATGATACTTGGTTATAAAGCTGCTTTGCCGCACTGATTTGATACTGCCATAAACCAGCTGAAAAATACTCAAGTGGATTGCCATATTCATCATAAGACCGCATTTGCCCGTATGAAAAATAGGTCAAACCACCACCGAGCATAAAATAATCTTTGATATTATAGCTGCCAATCACTGAACCGGCACGGGTCTCAACCAGCCATTCAGTCAGGTTAAAACTAACCGTATTAGAATTCATCACTGCCGGATTTTTATAGAATCCTGATATCTCACCTAAAGAACTAACTGTTGCTTCACCTAAACCAGCGCTTTTTGCAAAATACGGGATATTGTAATATATTGCATAGGATAAAGAAAACCACGAAAGCGCGAAAAATAGAAGACACGAAATTAGAATATTTTTTTTCATTACTACCTCAGCAAAGCAACTTTTCCTTTGTATATTTTGTCGCCATTTCCAATATGAACTTTTATAACGACATAATAAATACCATTTTCTAATCTGACACCTTTGTCACTCACACCATCCCAGTTAAATATAACTGGTTGTCTTGATTGATATTTTTTATATACTTGTTTACCTTCCATTGTATAAATTGTCATTGTTGCTGCACCATATGTTTCTGGATATCGGATCTGACTCGTTGTTCGAATCGGATTTGGCCAGGCCTCGATGCCCGTTGGCCCTGCCCGATTTATTACCCAAATCGGCGCAGTCCAGAATCGGTCACCATCCTGTTGAATTCCTTTGATAAAGTAATATCCGTTTGTCATCGTATCGCTGAATGTAATATTTACATAATTAGTATCGACCACAACCGAATCCGCTATCACGCCGTTGCGATATAAATAAATCTTATAAAAATCGTTAATTGCATCAACCGACAGATTGATACTGATATTTTTATCTGTCGTATAATAGACATCACCCATTTTCGTATTGCCAATCGAATAGTCGCGAAGATAAATACGGTCATTGGCGGGTTTGACTTCGACCGCATAAACACGCTTATTGAGCATTGCTTCTAAAATCTTTTCTTTGGTCAAGGTATCAGCCCAAATGCCGGTTAAAGGAATTTGACCTAAAGTTGTAGTTGCATTACCCCATTTTTTACGATGATTATCTTGATTTGCAACCGGCGCTACATGCCAGCCATTATTTAATGCTAAAATATACAATTCTTCATAGTATGGCGTGTAAGTTCCGCTGCCATTAACAACCTCAATCATAGTTGCATACTTATTTCCATTGCGATTAAAGACAAGATTCTTAAAATCACCGGCTCGGGGATGATTAAACTGGGATATCGCTTTATGTTCGGCAATCCAGTTATAAAACAGTTCCAAGCCATTAACCGAATACGGATATAGCATATCTGCTTCAAATGTGGAAAAATGGCCAAATGCACCCAATGAACCGAATTCCTGTCCGGCTAAAGCGACAAATCTTCCCGGCTCAGTAAATTGTTCAGCAACATCTCGAGTATACTGATAACCAACTTCGGTCAAATAATGAGTATGGTCAGTAATTGCCAGAACATCAATATGTGCTGAATCTCGGGCGTAGAAATACGCTTCATCAACCATTCCCTGTCCATCAGATAAACTTGTGTGCGAATGCAGGTTTGCCCAGTAGATATTATAACTAAATCCTAAGTTACAAATCCCAAATCCTAAGCAAATTCCGAATACAAAAATCCAAAATCTATTTTTCATTGTTTCTTTGCGATTATTCTGCCTTCAATCTTATAATCTATGGGCGAGTGTTTTTTAAGATGTTGAGCCATTACATCTCTTATCAAAGTATAAGTATCTTCGACATTTTTACCGTCTCGAAAAATACCATAAGCACCGCCGCCCGCTGCCAGGAAATTGTTAGTTACTATTTTATACTCTTTTTCCATATCGAGCGGCTTTCCGTCGATTTCTACTGAAATAAGTCTCTGATTGGGTGGCGCTTTTCGGTCATACACCATTTTCAATCCTGACACCTGAAAGATTGCATGATAACCAATCACCGAAACCTCGAGCATCTGCCAGATTTGAGCACCGGTCATGGTCATCATTACGATTGTATTGCCAAATGCTTCTACTTTATATAAATCACGATAGGTTACATTGCCCGCTGGTATGTTTGCCCTTATTCCACCCGAATTAGTCACGGCAATATCTGCTTGGGCATATTCACGCATCGCATCGGTAATAAAATTACCAACCGGTGATTCTTCAAAACCAGAACGGGTCAGCTCCCGTTTTGACACTCCAAGCACATTATCAAATCCGGTTTCAACCGCTTCCTGCCACTCGTGGAGAATGCTTAAATACTGCTTATCTAAGATTTGTTCTTCACCGAACAAATTAATCAACTCACTATCATAACCGGCAATCTTTTTTGTCTGGGGGTCAATTTGTAATTTAAGGACTCCAATTGCAGTTAAACGCGAATAAGCCTGGTTGATGATAGTATGATAGCGCGGCATTTCTTTGGGTGGCTGAACACCAGTATGACTGTGTCCACCGATTATGACATCAATGCCGGGCACAGAATCAGCCAGACGCTGGTCATGACTAAATCCAGAATGGGTCAGTCCGATGATAATATCGGCACTCTGTTCTCGTAATTCCCGGACACTTTTCGCAGCACCGATATAATGCTTTTGCACTGACAATCCTGCCATATGCTCAGGACTGACCATGCCGGTCAAATAATGAGTAATAATGCCAAACAGACCGAGTTTTACTCCCTCAACTTCTAATATCATGTGTGGAATAAGAAAATCCGGCACTGAGTCTGTATCGGTTTTAACCAGATTGGCACAAAAAACCGGAGCATTAAGCATTCTAATTAAGGATTGTAAAGTATCCAGACCAAACTCAAAATCATGATTGCCGATGACCGAGGCATCAATATTAATATAGTTCAAGAACTCAATTACTGATTTACCATAAGTGAAGTCTCCGAGCGGGGCGCCGGAAAACCAATCCCCAGTATCAAATATCAAAACCGGAATATTTTTCTTCGCGGCGGTCTCTCTGATTTCATTGATAACCGTGATTGCGGCTGGCGCATTACCAATTGGTGGTGGAAAATCCGGATTCATCCAGAATGCGTCACTCGGCGCTAAAGCACCGTGGATATCATTTATATGTAAAATCCAGATTTCTTCGGGTGCTGCATACAAAAAATTTATCGCAGCAATTAAAACTAAAAATATATATCTGATACTTTTTACCATAATCTGTCTATTGGTATTCTTGCTCCGAGCAAGACGTTAGCTGTATTTTGATATATCTTCAGGTCATCGTTATCAGCTGTCATCAGATTTTCACTGTAAATGATTCTTCGTCCGATTTCTGCACCAGCATCAATTTTAACAATGCCAAGTGTAAATCCCCAGCCCAGACTGACCGCGCCATTATGCACGACCGGTGCTGTAAACGACGGTTCGAATCTGAATCCATAACGCAAAGCAACATTGTTTAACAGTAAGTGTTCAACTCCAAACCCAACTTCCACTGTCTTGTCGAAAATCGGATCGATTGTCTGCCAGTCAGAATACTGGACTGCGAGTCCGAGTTTGGTCGGTATTTCTCCGGCTGCCAGATATGACACATTCAATTTATACAAATCCGGATATTTCACATCAACTGCTTCATCAATAAAATTATTCAATTTTGCAGAACTCTGATAAGTCAGATTAATCAATAATCGTTCTAATGGCTGGACTGAAAAGCCGGCAGTAAAACCAATGCCGTTCGGACTGCCACTCGTATCTGCATTGACCACATTGCCGTTAAGAATGGAGTCGTGATAAAAATAGTTACGCGAACCGAAGTAATAATTCACACCCGCACCAATTCCGAATTTCTCCATAAATTGTCGGCCAATCATTATCGATGTGTTATAAACTTTGCCGGTAGTTTTTAATCTGGTCTCGCCGACTTTCGTGTAAAAATCATCCCGGTATTCCCGATAAAAGTAATAATCAAAACTGTATTGAGGACGGATACCAACACTCAGATTCATAAAATCGAACGGCATCAAAAAGTACAGATTACCAAGATCACCGCGGCTGAATGAATTTTCCGCAATCGCTACTTCACCAATCGTATTATCAAACGAATCATAGATTTTGACGGTTCTTCGTTCGGATAGGATACCAACTTTGTAGGAAGCGGTTAATACTGGTTTAGCAAAACTTTTTGATAACGGATTACTCCAAAAGACATTGGGTTCGAAAAGTTCGACCCCAGCCAAAGCCAGCCCGGTCGCATCAGTATAACTCAACCTGCGGCCATAATACCAATCAACCGGCATTGACGCCTGAGTCATAATTATCATTGTTAGCAAAATAATTGATATTCTCAATTTCATTATTTTCTCCTTACCATAAAACATCTACTTGTAATCCGACATTAAAGATATCATTATGGACCACAAAATCTCTCATTGTCAGTGATCTGCCGTCAGCAAAATGGAGTCCCTCGGCTTGTAGAATTCCTGAGTGTGGTATTTCTGAATGTTTACCTTTGAATTTAAGTCTTAATAACAGAAATTTGGCAGGTCTTTGGGTCATCACAAAATAATATTTCAGACCCTGCCCGTCCAGGAAATCAATGCCGACATCTTCGAAAATCCACTGGCTTAGACCATCGCATTTCCAGACCGCAATACCGGTTTCCAGTCCAATCGCATTGGAAAAATTATGCTCATAGCTGACGCTTAAAAAATCTCCCCACATCGTCTTCTTATTATTATATGCCATGGATGGTGTCAAACCAACTACCCCGCGCCTCATTTCACAGGACAGAAAATTCCGTTCGGTCAGACTCGCTAAAATCCGGAAACTGGTTTCCGAAGTCTGGGAAACCGTTGCCTGTACATCTTTGGGCAGGTGTTTATGCTGTAATTTCTGTTTTAAACGGAAACGCAGAGGAAAGACCGGGCGATATTCAACTTCACCCTGAAAACGGAAATTGGTCAGGTTATGGGCAACATTGCGCCAGACATCAACATAAGCACGGGTAAAAGTAATCTGTCGTGATATCTGGTAACGGGTCTCTAAATAAATTCCCTGCTCGGCTTTGGGCACTGGAAATGACTGCAATGCGGAAAATGTCGGGTCAATCAAGCGATAGGTTTTTTCAAACGGAGTGTCGTCAAAACGGGTCTGTTCGCAAAAACCACGGTTATAAGGATTATCATAGTTAACATCAAAATGTCTGATTAAACCCAAAACATATAAATATTCATACTGGACTCGTGACTGCAACAGGAATGCCTTGCCGCCGTCTTTTTGCCAGGCATATTCGCCTTCTAAAGCAACATTATCAATGACTGTGCGAAAATCTGTTGAGTACAAATTACGCTCTTTACCATATGCCAGATGTACAATGTTCGGGTCATCAAAAAAGGTTGCGTCATTTGGTAAATCTACCCATTTGACTAACGGTGAAAACTCTTTGTCATACCGGCACTGTAAGGCGTTAAAAGAAAACATACTGCCTTCAGGAACAAATCCAATACCTGATAAATCAATCCGGGCACTACCGCCATAATTAATTTCAGATAAGACATCACTATTGGTCGGTAATCTCGGCTGGGAAACAATATAATAGAAAATCGTGCCGTCGGGATTTTCTATGGCATCGCGCCGAGTATGAGAATAAAATCCGATAAACTTAAAACGGCTCTCGACCGCTTCTGCGGCAACGCCCCGAAAACCGAATCTCGAATTACTGGTCAAATCTCCGTAAAGACCCTGACTGCGGTTATAGGTTCGGGAAATTAATTCAGTGGAATTGTCAAGCAGCAGTCCCTGACCTAAAATAACCCGGTAATCGCCTAAAAATACTTTTTTGAATGGACTGATATTATATGCCTGTACAAATCCCTGCAACTGGTCACCCAATCCGCCCGGATTTAAATCATTCTGCCATCTGAGACCAAGATTCAGGTTATCCCCGATTTTTACCCGCATGCGCTGTGCATATTGACTTCGATGTTTTACCTGCGCCAGATAATCTTGCGCCAAATCCAGACGCGTGTAATAATGTTCAATATCGGCATCAGAAAAACCCTCTTTGTAAAACCGCGTCTTGTATGCTAAGTAAGTATATCCCTGAGTAATTGACGAAATCCACATATCCGGGTCGGTTTCTGCGTCAAAATCATAACCATAATCAAAATTAAGCCGGTAGTTACCAGAAAACTTAATCGACTTCGGGTCAGTATAGCTGATAAAATTTCTGATGTTTCTAAAACCATAATTGGACAAGCCGTTAATATCCCTTAAATCCCGATAACCTTTGATTTCCCGTCCCATTTTCAAATGTTTGATGACCGCAACCGCATCAATCAATGAAACATTCTGCAGAATATATAAATCATCAATCGCAACTTTGTTAATGTTTTTTGGCGTTACCAGCATGTCCTGCCAATCCTCGACCGCGGCTTTGGTAACTCCTTCTTCCACGGCAAGAGATTTCTGAATTCGGTAATAATTAAGAAAATCTTCGCCCAGACTTTCCGG
>JAGXRL010000049.1 GCA_018335915.1 Candidatus Latescibacterota bacterium | reverse complement strand
GAGACTTCTGAAGAAGTCCTGATTACACCGATTAAAAACAAGATTACACAGATGAACCCCGCACCTATTCTCAAATGCAGTGCAGATAATCATATAGTATGAAATTACATAAACACAATCTCAAGAATAGGTGCGGGGTGAACCCAATAAAAATGGGTATCTGTGAAATCTCTCAAAATCTGTGTAATATAGAGAGCGAGTTTTTCCGAGCTCTCATATCTTTTGCTTGACAGCAAGGTTTTTTCTGTAATAATTATTATGTATTAGAATAATGTTTTAGAGTCGGGTATTTTGGAAAAAAACACAAGACAGGTGATGAGAAAAATAGTATTTTTAGCAGGATTTTTTTATACATTTTGTTTTGCTCAAACCGGGGCAAAATATCTAATTATTAGCCACGATAATTTTTATGATGCAATCCAGCCCTTGGCGCAATGGAAGCACCAGAAAGGCGTTCCGTCCAAAGTAGTTAAGTTGTCGGAGATTAATGCTGCGCCAGAATCATTAACACGGATTAAAAATTATATTGTCAATGCTTATAACACCTGGAATCCAGCCCCAGCATATGTTTTGTTGGTTGGCGCGCCCGAGTTTATCCGCACTGACCAGAATCAGTTTGACGATTTTTACGGTAATATGACCGGAAATTATGTGATGGAAGTTTCGGTTGGCAGATTTTCCTGCAGTAATGTTAGTGAATGTAATGTTATGGTTGCTAAAACAATCAATTATGAAAGATACCCGTATCTTGTCGATACGCTCTGGTTTACAAAAGGAACCGGGATTGTCAGAGAAGATATTACGGCATCAGATTCGATTTACTGGCAGAATATACGCTATGTTTTCGGATTATGGCAGCAAGCCGGTTATACTCAGATTGATTCGTTTTCCCGCCTTTACGGTGATTCGGCGCGGCATGTTGAGCAGGCAATTACTGACGGCAGAAGTTTTGTCGTGTTTCGGGGGCAGGGTGTTAATAACTGATGGGCGCCGTTCGCAATTGACCCGAATTTAACCAATAATAACTTTAAACTACCGGTTATTATTTCTGGGACCTGTGCGACTATATGTTTAGAGCCATCGATTGCTTATCTTGGTGAAAATTGTATGCGGGCGGGTACGGTTAGTGAACCGAAAGGCGCAGTCGGATTTTTCGGTACAACCAATTCGACATCAGGTACCGGCATCGGGATTTTACGCGGTACAGTCGTAACCGGATTCTTCCAATCTGTTTTTATAGAACAGACCAATAAATTAGGAGATATCTGCCGCCGGGCAAAATTCCTGGTTGATTCAATTCGACCGGCCGGATATAACAGCACCCGTTATCGAGAATGGAATCTGTTAGGCGACCCGGAACTTAATATCTGGACTGCGGTACCGAAACAAATGACCGTGATTTACGACTCAGTTATCTTAACCGGCAGCCAAATATACAATGTGCATGTTCATTATCAAAGTAATCCGGTTGCCAATGCGCTGGTATGTCTTATGAAGGGCACGACTATTTATGAATATGGCTATACGAACAGCGCAGGAACAGTATCGTTTTCAATTAATCCCCAAGCATTGGGTATTATGTCTTTGACGGTTAGCGCAAGGAATTTTCATCCGGTTGAAAAAACCGTGACGATTGGCAACGCCGGAATCGAACAGTCAATTGATATCCAAAATAAGCTGTTTGACCTTAAAGTTTATCCGAATCCGTTAAAATCATTTGCCACGATTCGATTTTCAGTTCCGGTTGAAGCAAGAGTGTTGATACAACTTTATGATGTATCTGGCAGAGCGATACATACTTTGGCTGACGAAAATAAAATGAGTGGTAATTATAATTTGAATTTTGACGCGAAAAAACTTTTGCCAGGTGTCTATATGATGTGTTTAAGAGTCAATAGACAAGAATTAATTAGAAAAATAATTAAGCGTTAACAGTCATGGAAAGGATTAATATATTATTATGAAAAGATTTGTTTTGTTGTTTTTTATGCTTATCTCAATCAGTTTCGCGCAAACCGGAGCAAAGTATTTGATTATTACGCACGATAATTTTTACAATGCGATACTGCCATTAGCAGAGTGGAAGCATAAAAAGGGCGTGCCGACAAAAATTGTAAAACTTTCGGAAATACCGGCTACCGCAACCGATATCGCGCTGATAAGAAATTATATCGTAAATGCATATAATACCTGGAATCCGGCGCCAGAATATGTGCTTTTAGTCGGTAATGGCAATTATATTTATACGGAAGGACCTAATCGCTATGATGATTATTATGGCAATATGACCGGTAATTATCTAATGGAAATAAGTGTCGGTCGGATACATTGTGCGACACCCGCCCAGTGCAGTTCTCAGGTTAATAAAATTCTTAATTATGAACGGACGCCATATTTATCAGATACGCTCTGGTATAAAAAAGGGACTTGTATTATTCGAGAAGATAATTCTTCGTATCCACCAGTTGGTTCAGATACAGTATATTGGAATAATATGCGATACATCCAGGGTTTGTGGTTAACCGGTGGATATGTGCATATTGACTCTTTTTCAAGGGTTTTCGGTAATACATCAACTGATGTGATGAATGCGATTTCTAATGGAAGGGCATTTGTTGTTTTTCGGGGACAGTCAGTAACAAATTGGTACTCACCATTCGATGCAGTTAATCCGAATAATTTAAACAACGGTTATAAATTACCAGTCGTAATGTCAGCAACTTGCGCGACCATGCATCTGGCATCAAGCAATTACCAGTGTGACAGATTTGTAAATGCGGGAAGTGTCAGTGACCCCAAAGGTGCGGTCGCAGTATTAGGGACAACCCAGAGTTCAAGCGGAACAGGTTTGGCGCGGGTACGCGGTACGGTAACAACCGGTTTTTTTCGCTCCGCATTTAATGATAAGGTATATAAATTAGGAGATGCATTTCGCAGGGCAAAGTTTATTTTAGATTCAATCGGGACAGTTTCACCACCGCCAACTGATTTTCCATATAACACAACTCGTTACCGGGAATGGAATTTATTAGGCGACCCGGAATTGAATCTGTGGACGGCGACACCAAGACCGCTAAATGTAACTCTTGATACGATTATTTATTGGGGACCGCAGACTTATTCGGTTACTGTAAAATCAGGTTCAACTCCGATTCAAAATGCTTTGGTTTGTGCGATGATGAATGATACCATGATTTATCAGTATAATTATACAAACAGTTCTGGTGTCGTTACTTTTGCGATTAATCCTTTAACCGCCGGGATAATGTCCGTGACCGTGACTGCACACAATTATATACCTTATGAAAGGAATGTTTCGGTTATTCCTGGCGGGTTGGCTTACGATATCGGGGTTGTCTCGATTGTGCAGCCGGTCGGGATTTATGCAGCTGGTGCCAGTGTCACGCCGAAAGTAAAAATTAAGAATTACGGAACTTCTCAGGAAACTTTTCCAGTAACCTTTAAAATCGGCGCGGTCTTTACACAGACATTATCATCGGTAACACTTAACGCAGGTGATACAACGATGGTTTCTTTTCCAGGCTGGACCGCAATTTTGGGTAATTACACGACTACTGCATATACCAGTCTTTCCTCTGACCAGTGGCGGAATAATGATACGCTTACTTCATCATTTTCAGTTGTGCACCAACATGATGTCGGCGTAACTGCAATTTTGTCACCGAAAGATTCAATCTCGCGTGGACTTACGGTCACACCGCGAGCAATTATTAAAAACTTTGGCGGGAATGCAGAAACATTTGCAGTAACTTTTAAGATAGGTACTTCTTATACACAAACTGTTAGTTCAGTAAATCTTGGCATCGGTATGACTGATACGGTTGAATTTCCAGTCTGGTTGTCTCAGTCAGGCAATTATGCAACGCAATGTTACACGCAATTAGCTGGTGATAACTCCCTCAGTAACGATACGACTAATGGCGCGGTTGTTGTGCGTAACGAATTTTTGACCCAGGGATTTAATGACGCAACTTTTCCACCCGTCGGATGGACGAGAAATATTATTTCAGGTAGTTATAACTGGGAGCGATTTACTTCAGGTTCTAATCCGAGTTGCAGTCCGTATGAAGGGATTGGGATGATTGGCTATCGGTGTTATTATGCAACAAGCGGGTCCCAGGCTCGATTAGTAACACCGCCAATTGATCTGGGCGTTGAACCGATTACATTTCAGGTAAAATTTAATATGTATCATGATAATGCGTATTCAGGCGGAACCTATGGACCAGACAGCGTGATTGTGGAATATTCAACTGATAGTCTTAATTTTATACGGGTCGCCGGTTTCAGACGCTATGAACCGGTTAATGGCTGGGCCGAGCATTATGTGACAATCGGTCCTTTGACCGGTATAGTTTATGTCGGCTTTCGTGCTTATAGTCAATACGGAACTAATATATATGTAGATAATATCAGAATCTTGCCACCGCCACCAGCTGATGTCGGAGTTTTTTCGATTCAATCGCCGCTCGACCGAATTCTGGTGGGAACCCCAACCAATATCACGGCAACACTTAGAAGTTATGGCGGTGCGAACGCTACCTTTCCGACCCGGGCAATCGTGGTGGACAGCGCATTAGGAATGGTCGTTTTTTCTAAAGATACAACGATATCTTTAATGGTCGATTCAAGTCAACAAATTACCTATGGTCAGTTTACTCCGGTTACTAATAAGATTTATAGCATCATTGTCGCAACCAATTTAACAAATGACGAAGACCGCAGTAATGATTCAATGGAAGCGCGGGCGAAAACAACCCCGGGCAGCGACCCGGACGGCGCCGGATATTTTTACGAGTCAACCCAGAACTCGAGTTATGGCGATACGGTCTCTTATAACTGGTTTGATATCAGTTCCCGATTTGAACTGACCGGCTGGACCCCCAGTTACGATGACGGCAATGTTAAAGTTGGTTTACCATTTAATTTCCCGTTTTATGGACAATATTTATGTTCACTGTATGTATGTACGAACGGATTTTTGCAATTTCCGACCACATTTACATCACAATCGGTTCCAAACCGTTCGCTTCCTTACGCATCAATAAATAATTTTATCGGTCCGCTCTGGGATGACCTGGACATGCGCACGACTTATACGCCACCGGGTAAAGCGTATCAGTATAATGACCCGATGAATAATTTCGTAATTTTTCAATGGGATTCGGTTCCACGGTATAATCAATCTGCGCAGCGAAATACATTTCAGGTAATACTCTATAAAGATGGCAGAATCAAATATCAGTATAAACGCGTCTCGGCGGTGTCAGAAACTTCGAGCACGGTCGGGATTCAGGGCGGAACCGGCGCTAATAATCATTATCAACAGTATGTTGTTAATAATTCACCGAGCGGACACGCCCCCCAATCACAAACTGCAATTCTTTTTAACTTTAATAAAGATGTCGGTATGGTTTCAATTGAAGCACCGCAAAACTCGGTTGATTCTGGCGTTGTTATAACTCCGGTTGCAGTGATTAGTAATAACGGACCTAATCCTGCCGACATTAATGTAAAATTTGAAATCAGCGACGGATATACAGATATTCAATCAGTTACTATCGCGGGCAACTCAAATCAGATTGTTGGGTTTGCACCCTGGACCGCGCGGTATTTTGGAAACTTTATGACCAGATGCTCGACCATGCTTGTCGATGATGATAACTCGGCTAATAATGTGCTCACCAGTAATGTCAAAGTCAGATTCCATGACGTCGGCGTATATCAAATTATTTCTCCAAAAGACACCCAATATGCGGGTAACTTAAATGTCCTTGCAACAGTGCAAAATTTTTATACCAGAATTGCGTCCTGCTCGGTTCAATTTATCATTCGCGATACCAGCCAGAATATCATATTTAATCAGAGCCGGTATGTTGCCGGACTTTTACCGGATAGCAGCAGACAAATCGGATTTGGCAGTTTCAATGCTTTGGCCGGAGAATATTATACGCAGTGTTATACAACACTTGCTACCGATGATAATCCGATTAACGATACGATATCTGATTCATTTGTCGTTATCCCAATAGCGGCTCCACCGGGTTGGACCGAGAAACCGAGAATAAACACGCAAATCCCGGGTAAATATGTTAAAGACGGGGGTGCTTTAGTCGCAACGGAAAACAGCATCTATGCTTTGCGTGGTAACAACAGCCGTGAATTTAGCAAATATGACGGTACTGGTTGGGTAACAATGCCAGAAATACCGGTTAAAATAGTAAATGGAAAAGTAATTAACAAAAGAGTTAAAAAAGGCGGCGCACTATGTTATGACCGCGACCATAAAATATATGCGGTCAAAGGCGGCGGGACTCAGGAATTCTGGGCATATAATATTTCAGCCAATCAATGGAATCAAAAAGCAGATGTACTGCCCCTTAAGGGCTTAAAAGGCGGAACCAGACTTGTTTATGCTAATGGCTCGGTGTATCTTTTGGCTGGCGGCAGAAAAATAACCGAACCGAATTTTTATCGTTATGATACCACATCCAATGCCTGGGCTGTACAAACAAATGCGCCGTTTAATCCCGATAATAAACCATACAAAGACGGCAGTGCGATAACCGCACTCGGCAATAAAATCTACGCAACCAAAGGCGGCGGGAAAAACAACTATTTTTTTGTTTATGATATCAGTGCTGAAGCGTGGACTCAACTCGATTCAATTCCGCTTGTCAACTTCAGAACCGGTAAAAAAGTAAAAGTCAAGAATGGCGGCAGTTTAACCAATGACGGTAACTTTATCTATGCGATAAAAGGCGGCGGCAAGAATGAATTCTGGCAGTACTCGCCAGCTAACAATAACTGGACCAGAAAAGAGACAATACCATTGCTGTCAAACAATAAAAAATCAGTACCTAAAGCCGGAGCTGCCCTTGCCTGTCTAAATAACCAAATCTATCTCTTAAAAGGAAACAATACTAATGAATTCTGGTGTTATACGCCGACTGTTTCGGAAAATCTGTTCCGGACAGAAGGCAGTGTAATTAATACAGTGATGACCGAAGAGATAATAAAAACAAACCAGTTAACCAATCCGTCTTTATTAATCAGACCAAACCCCTGTCAGAGCATAACAATAATTCGATATGCAGTGCCAATATCAAGCAGGATTAGCATAAAACTATACGCTCTCAGTGGTGTTTTAGTGCAAGACATTACGAACGAATTTCATAGTGCGGGAATCTATACCAGACAGATTATGCTGGAAAATTTATCGGCGGGTATATATTTTATTAAATATCAATATCAAAATACAGTCCAGACAAAACAGGTATTGATAATCAGAGACAAATAAACGATTAAAACTTTCTGCGGATAAAAGAGCTTCCGGGACTCCGCAACTTTCAGGCGTTTATTGCGACTCTGATAAAGTATTTTCTGCCTTTATGCAAACGGTCGGGGATAACTTCAAATTTATTATTTAAAATATTTTCAATGTGTCCGGACAGAACGAAAAATTTATACTGGTAGGCAAGATTTGCCGAAAACAGAGCATAATCGGGTAAAGTTCGTTTGCTCACAAAAGCAAAACTTACTCCCATGGTAAACCGGTTAAAATTGTAGATAAGCGAATCGGTGATAAGTAAAGCCGGTGTTAAGAAAAAATTTTGGATTGGATAGCGTAGATTAAAAACATTTTCAAGATTACCATATTGGTTATTGACTCGAACCCTAAATTCCTGATACAAAGTATCCCTGATTCCTGCCTGTAAGTACTGGTCAATTTCTTGCCAGGTCAAATATGAATCATATTGACAGTATCTGGCAGAAAATGTCATTTTATCTAATACAAATGTCAGTCCGACAGCATAATGGCAGACCGGGTAGTCAAAACTTACTGAATTAACCAGATAAGGAAATAAGTTCGTGTATATTGTATCCCAGTAAAAATGGTGGACGGTATTGTATTTTATATCTAAAAAAGTCTCAATATCGTTATATCGAAGCCCAGACATAAATGAAGCGCCAAATCGGTTTTTGCCTAAATTATAGTGAACGCCAGCAGCTAAAAACAGATAATCGTTGACCGCAACTAAGTTGGTCATTTCGAAATTAGCAGAAGTTTGGTAGTATTGGGAGTATTGATTAAAGTTGATTTCAGGAGTAAAAGTTTGAAAAATTAAATCTGTGTGATAATTCAAATTACCCAGCCCAGTTGGAATATTAATAGTTAAATCAGTACTGTTTGTAAAAAAGATGTTGGATGTCGTATCGTAATATCTGGATAAGCGAATCTGATTATCAAGATTTCCATTCCCAACAAACCATAGAGGATTATAGCCGATACGGATATTTTCGAAGTATTGCCTGTTCGCAAAATTTAATCGAGAGTTCCTTATCAATGCGAGTGTAAAATCCTGCCAAAAGTTTTTTGACAACCATCCGTATTTAATTGAGGTGTTAACATAAAGATAATCAGAAAAGTCATAATTTTTACTTACAGCTGCGTGTAACGATAAGATCGAACCGGTTTGCGTCAGATTCGCATATTTTAAAGCACCCCCGAAAATATTGCCGGCGTTCAATTTCAGAGAGAATGTATCGGTAAGAATTGGTTTTGCCAAAGTATCATGATAACCGAGCTCAATTTTCTTCAGGGCGTCAATCGGTAAAGGCGGTATAGTGTCAGCGGTAAGTATTGAAGTGATAGCAGACAGGACTAGAAATAGCGATATAGGATATTTCATAATTTACTAATCGCTTTAGGATAAGGCGGTTTTAATATACCTTTTTCCGTGATGATTGCGGTAATCAGTTTATGGGGTGTAACGTCAAAAGCGGGATTATAGACAGGAGATTTTTTCGGTGAGATTAATTGATTGCGGATATACCGAACCTCATGACCGTTTCGTTGTTCAATTATAATATCTTGACCCGTTTTTTTTGTTAAGTCAAAGCTTGATGACGGCGCTGCTACATAAAAAGGAACATGATAATAGCGCGCGGTGATTGCCAAGGTGAGGGTGCCGATTTTATTGGCAGTGTCTCCGTTGCGGACAATCCGGTCTGTCCCGACCAACACCATATCGATCTTATTCATTACAGAACCGACCATATTATCGGTAATAAGAGTATAAGGAATTTTTGCCTGTGAAAGCTCGTAAGCAGTCAAACGGGCACCTTGTAATAAAGGTCTCGTTTCCAGTACAAAAACATTAATCTTCTTGCCTTGGTTATGTGCGGTATAAATAATTCCAAGGGCTGTGCCAATACCTGGTGCGGCAAGCCAGCCAGTATTACAGATTGTTATGATAGTTGAATTTTTTTTGACGAGTTGCGCTCCGTTTGCACCGATGAGATAAGAATTATTCTGTTCGGTTTTGTCAATTGTCTGTGCTTGGGACAGCAATAGTTTTTTTAATTCATTTTCAGAAAGAGTTCTATTATTGATAATTTCCAACATCTGATTGACCGCCCATTGGAGATTTACTGCGGTGGGGCGAGCAATTTTTAACCTGTTGGCTACGCTTGCCAGATAAACGCGAAGGTTGGGTTTCTTCCGAGTTGACTCTAATGCCAGACCGTATGCTGCCGCGACCCCGATTAACGGGGCGCCGCGAATCTTTAAATGTTTTATTGCCGAGATTATCTGCTGATAATTACTTAATCGCAAGTAATAAACCTTATCAGGTAAACGGGTTTGGTCGATAATTATCAGTCGCCTGTTACAAAACCGAATTGCCGAATGGACCGTCATCTATGTATAATATAAATTAAATAAGAGGCCAGTCAAGTCTTACTTTAAACTTTACTGTCCTCTTATGATAACAGATTATTATTTAACCGTTTCTTTGAATTCCTTGCCAGCACGGAAAACTGCTTTTTTCTTAGCTGGAATATGGATTTTTGCACCGGTCGCAGGATTTCTTCCCATTCTTGCTTTTGACTTGCGAACCAAAAATGTTCCGAATCCAGGAATCGCAACCTTATCACCTTTTTTTAAAGACAGCATAATCGTGTCGATGAAAGAGTTGAGCATCGTTTCAGCGGTTTTTTTGGGGACATCATTTGTTTTTGCCAGTTTTTCGATTAATCCTTGTTTGGTAATTTTAGCCATGTTTATTTTCACCTCCTTTCGTGGTGATTTTACCCACTTGCCGCACCCGAATCGGGTGGGTGGTAACTATTAATCTACATCGCGTCATTGTAATAAATATAGATAAAATAAGGCTTCTGTCAATAGTTGATTAAAAAAATTTTGATTTGCATGAATTGAGCCATTTTCTTTACTGCGGGTTGTGATAACTGAAAATTACAAGCCGGCCCATTACCCGCCCTTAAAAATTGCAAGATAAATTTTAATAGATTGAGAACGGCAATATTGGGTTGAAGGATTGGTGCGGGGTTGACTTAGCAGGGGATTAAGGTTATTATATTTATTATGCAATATTTTATTAAATCGGTTTTTTTATTTTTTGCAGTTTTTGTTTTATTGCCCAATCTTTTTGCGGCATCAGAGTTTAATCAACCATATGCAGATTTTCCAATCTACGAAACTTTTTTGAAAAATGGTTTACGGGTGATTGTGTATGTTGATAACACGACGCCAACGGTTTCAACTCAATTGTGGTTTAATGTCGGCGCCGTCTATGACCCACCGACCAAGTCAGGTCTTTCTCATTTTCTGGAACATATGGATTGCACGAAGAATTATAAGCCGCGCGAGATTTCCGCAGCAATCGATGCATTAGGCGGTATTGATAATGCATTTACTTCATACCTGTATGTTTGTTACTGGGTAGATCTATCAAGAGATTATTACGAAACCGCTCTGAAGTTCGGGGCGGAAAGAATGGCTAATCTTGATATTTCACAAAGTAAATTCGAGTCCGAGCGAATGGTTGTTATGGAAGAACGGCGATTGGGTGAAAACCGACCGTACAGTATTCTTTGGGAGCAGTTTGACCTGCTCGCTTATAAGTTTCATCCGTATCGTAATCCGGTCATCGGCTGGATGGAAGACATTGAACAAATTCGCTTGAACGATATGATACAGCATTATAAAACTTATTATCAGCCAGCCAATGCCGTGTGCGTGATTGCCGGCGATGTGGAATTGAATGATGTGTATCATAAAGTGAATAAGTATTTTGGCAAGATTAAATCAAAACCGGTAACGCATCCGGTTTTTTTCGAACCCAGCCAGCAAGGTGAACAGCGCAAGACGATTTTCCGTCCGATTTCCAATCCGGCAATTATGATTGGTCATCAGACCTGTGATGTTACTTCGCCGGATTATTACCCGCTCGAAGTGCTGGAAGCGCTTTTGTCAGCCGGAAAAAACTCCCGCTTGTATAAAAAGATAGTTGACGAAAAGCAATATGCACTGCGTGTGTCTGCATGGAACAGCCTGGAACGGGATGCCGGCTTGTTTAATTTCTTTGCGATTCCTTTGAGAGTTAATTTAGTTGATTCGGTTGAAAAACTTGTATACGAGGAACTTGCTAAACTTGGTTCAACCGGACGGGATTCGATAACTGACCAGGAGATGGAGCGAGTCAAGAATAATGTGATTG